>NZ_JBEZMA010000084.1:0-23635 GCF_040652415.1 Streptomyces sp. NPDC048255 | reverse complement strand
ACGGCCGAGTACGAGCTGCGATCCTCCGCCTTGCGATGCACCGCACCAGACGACGCGGGCTGATCCACGAAGATCGCCCGGACAGGACCTAGGGGACGTCGCCACCATGCCCGGGCAGGACACCCCGTAGGTCCTTACCGGGGCCCGGCGTGTGGGGACGTACACTCCGCCAGATGAGCAGCAGTGCCACCCGCGCGGCCGGAAACGAGCCCGCGCAGCCCGCAGACCCCGTCGCAGCGGGCCCCGCGACCACCGACGCCGCACCTCCCTCGAAGGGAACGCGGAAGGAGTTCTGGCTGCGCGCCGTCCTCGCCGCCGTGGCCGGTGTGCTGCTCTACCTCAGCTTCCCGCCCCGCCCGCTGTGGTGGCTGGCCCCCTTCGCCCTCGCCCTGCTCGCCGGCTGCCTGTACGGGCGCCGCGCCCGGGCCGGGTTCGGCATCGGGTTCCTCGCCGGGCTGGGCTTCCTGGTGCCGCTCCTCGTCTGGACCGGCGAGGAGGTCGGCCCGGTGCCCTGGCTGGCGCTGGCCACCGTCGAGGCCCTGTTCATCGGACTCACCGGTCTCGCCGTCGCCCTCGTCAGCAGGCTCCCCGCCTGGCCGCTGTTCGCCGCAGCCGTCTGGGTCGCGGGCGAGGCGGTCCGCGCCCGGGCCCCCTTCGGAGGCTTCCCCTGGGGCAAGCTCGCCTTCGGCCAGGCCGACGGCGTCTTCGCCCCGCTCGCCGCTCTCGGCGGCACCCCGGTGCTCTCCTTCGCCGTGGCCCTGTGCGGTTTCGGCCTCTACGAGGTGCTGCGAATCGCCCGCCGCCACCCCCGCCGCGCCACCGCGGCCCTGGCCGTCCTCACCGTCGGCGCACCGGTCCTCGCCGGCCTCGCCGCCCGTCCCCTGGTCTCCGACGCGGCCGAGGACGGCACCGTCGTGGCCGCCGTCATCCAGGGCAACGTGCCCCGCCTCGGCCTGGACTTCAACTCCCAGCGCCGCCAAGTCCTGGACAACCACGCCCTGCGCACCAAGCAGCTCGCCGAGGAGGTCAAGGCCGGGACCGCCCGCCGCCCGGACTTCGTCGTCTGGCCGGAGAACTCCTCCGACCTCGACCCCTACCTCGAAGCGGACGCCTACGAGGCCATCGACTCGGCCGTCAAAGCCATCGGCGTGCCCGTGGCCATCGGTTCCGTCCTGGTCCCGGAATCCGGCCCGCTGCGCAACACGATGATCCTCTGGGACCCGGTCAAGGGCCCCACCGCGACCTACGACAAGCGCAAGATCCAGCCCTTCGGCGAACGCATCCCGATGCGCTCGGTCGTGCGGCTCTTCAGCGCCGACGTGGACCGGGTGCGCCGCGACTTCGGCCCCGGCAAGGACCCCGGCGTCTTCGACATGACCGGCAGCCGGGTCGGCATGGTCACCTGCTTCGAGGCCGCCTTCGACGACGCCGTCCGCTCCACCGTCCAGGCCGGAGCCCAGGTGATCGCCGTCCCCAGCAACAACGCCACTTTCGGCCGGTCCCAGATGACCTACCAGCAGCTCGCCATGGACCGGATCCGTGCCATCGAGCACAGCCGCACCGTCCTCGTCCCTGTCACCAGCGGGGTCAGCGCGGTCATCCGTCCCGACGGCAGGATCGTCCAGCAGACCGAGATGTTCACCGCGGACGCGCTGGTCGCCGAGATCCCGCTGCGATCCTCCCGCACCCCGGCCACCGTCGTCGGCCCGCTGCCGGAGTACGCGCTGCTCGTCGCCGCCGCGGCCGGGCTCGGCTGGGTCCTGACGCGCCGCATTCGCGCCCGCAGCGCCGCCTGAGGACGGACCCGCCCCGCAGGCCTCGTAGGGTCGGGGGATGACCACACCCGATTTCATCCGCGCCATCCGCGCCACCGCCGGGCACCAGCTGCTCCTGCTGCCCGGCGTCACGGCCATCGTCCTCGACGACCGGGGCCGGGTGCTGCTCGGCCGGCGGTCCGACACCGGACGGTGGTCCGTGATCGGCGGGATCGCGGAGCCGGGGGAGCAGCCCGCCGAGACCGCCGTGCGCGAGGTGTACGAGGAGACGGCCGTGCGGTGCGTCCCGGAGCGGGTCGTGCTCGTACAGATGCTCGCGCCGATCACCTACCCCAACGGCGACGTCTGCCAGTTCCAGGACATCACCTTCCGCTGCCGGGCGACCGGCGGCGAGGCGCGGGCCAACGACCACGAGTCCCTGGAGGTGGCGTGGTTCGAGGTGGACGCGCTGCCGCCGCTGGAGCCTTTCGCGCTGGACCGGATCCACCGGGCGCTGCGGGACGAACCGGCCTGGTTCGACGTCCCCGCCGAGATCGCGGAGTAGGGCGCGCCCGATCGAGCGGGCGGACCTTGAGACCGCCGGCGCGCCGCGGCGCCCCTTCAGCCGGCGACCGCCGCCTCCCGGTACAGCTCCACCGCCTCGTCGCCCATCACCGCGCTGTACGAGATCTCCGGCACGGTCCCGCCGCCCTCGTGGCCGCCGAGCACCCCGGCCAGCGCGCCGTCCACCAGCCAGGGGCTTCCGCTGGTGCCGCCGCTGAGGTCCGGGCAGCCGATCCGGCGCTGGGTGTCGGAGAACAGCCCGGTGGTGTTGGCGCAGCTCAAGGGCGCCTCCTCGGTACGCGGGTACCCGATGACCGTCACCGTGGCGTCGTCCGGCTGCTGGCCGGCCACCGGGAAGCCGCCCACGAGGTCCTCGACGGAACCGGTCGGCCCGTCCTCCGCCGGGGCCACCGTCGCGAAGGCGATGTCGTCGTCCGGGTCCTCGCCCTCGGTCCAGCCCGGGGCGACGTAGACGCCGGTGATCTTCCACGTACCGTACGGGGCCGTGCCGTCCCGGTAGCCCGGTGCGAAGACGGTGGTGCGGGGGCTGTCCAGGCAGTGCGCGGCGGTGGCGATCACATCGCGGCCCTCGCTGCGCACGACGGCGCCGGTGCAGAAGTGCCCGCCGTCGAGCCCGCCCGCGAAGAGTGCGCCCACCCGGTCGGCGGTGGCGTCGGCCGCGGCCCGCGCGGTGACGCCGAGCGGCTGCCCGGCCGCCGCGTCCGGCACGTCCACGCTGATCAGCGCGGCCATCGCGGTCAGGGCGAGCAGGATCCGTGACGCCCGCCGCGCACGGGTGCGCCGGGCCGTTCGGGGGAGCATGCGGTGGATCATGCTCCCACCCTGCCCACCGAACCTATGTCCGGAGCCCGGTGTTCCGTATGAATCCCCTGTGAATCCGGTGCACCCGATGTGAAGCCCCGCCGGGAACCCGCGCCCCGGATCCCGTCACCACCGTCCCCGGGCGGGCTACTCGGGCCCGCGCCGTTCGTAGAGCGTCACCCGGCGGCCCCGGACCTGCCGGTCCTCCACCACCGTGAACCGCTCCCGCAGGACCGCCGCCTTCGCCTTGTCCCGCTCCGCCGACGGCGGCTTCGCCACCTTCGCCGCGTCCGTCACCAGCAGCACCCGCCGCTGTCCGAGCAGCGCCGCCCGGATCCGCTCCGGGCCGGCCTCCTCGCCCTTGAGGGTGGCCGAGGCGACCGGGCTGTCGGCCAGCGCGATGTCCGACAGCCCCGTGAAGGCGGCGGGGGTGACCAGCGCCGTGTCCCGCCGGGCGGCCGGGACGAACAGCACCGCGTCCCCCGCCCGCCCCATCCGGGCCACCTCGCCGGCCGCCGCCAGCACGTCGTCGACCCGGCTCGCCGGGGCCCGCTTGCCCAGCTCCACCGGCAGCAGCGCCAGCACCGCGACCCCGACCACACCGGGCACCAGCAGGGTCGAGGCCCTCGGGAACCGCGGCGCGCAGGCCCGTACCGCCGCGCCCAGCGCCGCCCCGATCAGCAGGGCCAGACCCACCATGCTGAACAGCACGTACCGGTCCAGGAACAGCGGCTGGACCAGCGACAGCCCGATCAGCCCGAGCTGCGGCACCGCCAGCAGCGGCAGCCCCACAGCCGCCAGCGAGAGCCTGCCGCGGCCCGGGCGGTCGGCCCACGCGCCGAGGCCGCCGACGGCGAGGAGGATCCCCGGCCCGATCAGCATGTGCCAGGTCAGCGGCGGTATCCACGACACCTGGTCGGACTGGCCGCGGCTGAACAGGATCAGCGGCAGCGCCCCCGCCACCGCACCCGTGCCGTACGCGGCCCAGCGCAGCCACACGCCGCGCCCGGCCCGCGTCCACCACAGGGTGGCCGCGTGGGCGGGCAGGATCAGCAGCGACAGCCAGTTCAGCAGGGCGCAGACCAGCACGGTGATCCCGTACGCCGTCCAGCGCGGCCAGACCCGCCGGCCGGGCCCGCCCTCTGTGCTGCTCGCCAGGAGCGTCACCAGCAGCAGCGTCGACAGCCCGGCCCCGGCCGCGACCAGCGCGTACGGCCGGCCCTCCTGGAGGTAGAACTGCACGGCCGGTAGCAGCCCCAGCGCCAGCCCGCCGCCGAGCCCGGCCCAGAAGCCGGCGAGGCGCCGCCCGATCAGCGCCACGCACGCGGCGGCCGCGGCGACCGCCAGCACCGACGGCAGCCGCAGGGTCGTCGTACTCGCCCCGAAGACCTCGAAGAGGCCGTGCATCAGCAGGTAGTACAGCCCGTGCACGGCGTCGACATTGCCGAGCAGGGCCCAGATCTCGCCCACCGAGCGCCCGGCCACCTGCCAGGTCGCCGCCTCGTCCCGCCACACGCTGTCCTGCCGGGACAGGCCCCACAGGCCGGACGCCAGGGTCCACAGGACCGGGATGAGCCAGAGGAGGAGCCCGCGTCGGGCCGCGGATATGTGGCAAAGCATGAAGGTGCGGGATTCCTCGGGCTGGTGTTCGGGCGGAAGGCACCAGTCTATGGACGCCGCGGACGGTTTCCGGCTGGGCTGTTGTGCACGACGGAGCGTGATCGCCGGGCCCTGCCGCCCCTAGCCTCGCCGCAGGAGCACGAACGAGGGGCGGTACCCGGTGAACTGGCTCATCCACGACTACCGCGAGAGCGATCTCGCAGCGGTGGTCCACCTGATCGACACGACGGCCGAACTCGGCCAGGAGTCCGTCTTCTCGCTCGCCGAGTGCATCAGCGCCCTGACCGACCGGCAGCCCTGCGTGGTCGCCGTCCACCAGGGCGTCCCGATCGGCGCGGCCCTCGCCTGCGTCACCGGGGAGCGGGCCTGGGTCATGCGCATCGCCATCGCCGCGGGCTGGCGCGGCCGGGGCCTGGCCTCCGCCCTGCTCGTCGAGCTGGAGCGGCGGCTCATCGCCGCCCGCGTCGGCCGGATCGCGTACGTCCTTCCCGAGGAGGACCTGCTCGGCGAGGGCCTCCTGAACGCCGGCTACACCCGGCAGCCGGCCGTCGCCTACTTCGAGAAGACCGAGCCGCTGCACGGACCGTCGGCCGGCCTCCTCGACGACCTCGGCGGCCGCTTCCTGCCCAACGACCTGTGGGCCAAGGTCGCGGGCATGGAGCAGGAGAAGGACCTCATCGAACGGCGCGTGGTGTTGCCGCTCGCCGAACCGGAACGGGCCGCCTCCCACGGCGTGCGCCCGCCGCGCGCCATCACCCTCTTCGGCCCGCCCGGCACCGGCAAGACCACCTTCGCCCGGGCCATCGCCTCCCGGCTGGGCTGGCCCTTCGTGGAACTGCTGCCCTCCCGCCTCGCGGACGAGGGCAACCTGGCGGCCGCCCTGCGCGACGCCTTCGCCCGGATCGCCGAGCTGGAACGGGTGCTGGTCTTCATCGACGAGGTCGAGGAGATCGCGCCGGTGCGCACCGAGCCCGCGCAGCCCGGCGGGATCCACGGGGTCACCAACGAGCTGCTGAAGCTGATACCCGGCTTCCGCGAGGGCGACGAGCGGCTGCTGGTGTGCGCCACCAACTCCATCCGCTCCCTCGACCCGGCCTTCCTGCGGCCCGGGCGCTTCGACTACCTGATCCCGATCGGCACCCCGGACGCCGGGGCGCGCGCCGCGATCTGGTCCCGCTACACGGCGGGGCGCGCGGACGTCGACGTCGCGGCCCTGGTGGCGGCGACGGAGCTGTTCACCCCGGCCGACATCGAGCACGCGGCGCGGATCGCGGCGCAGGTGTCCTTCGAACGGGACCTGGAGGCGGTGGGCGCGCGGGGCGCGGCGGCCGCGCAGCTCGGTGCGACCACGGAGGACTACCTGGCGGCGGTCCGGCAGTGCCGGCCGACGGTGACCCCGGCGATGACGGGCGAGTTCGAGGCGGACATCACCGCCCACGCCCGGTTCTGAGCTCCGTCCCCCGGTTGCGGCGGGGGACGGATACGCGAATGGCCCGCAGCCACTCCCCAAAGCGGCTGCGGGCCTCCCGCGCGGACTTGTGCGCCCGCGCGGGACGGCCACGTTCCGATTGGGGTGTTCGCCGGCTGGAACGTGACACGAAGCGGTGCCGGAGAGCGACCCTGAGCCCTCGGCAACGCTTACGAGTCAACCAGCGGGCACGGTGGCCGCGCTTCGGCCGGACGGCCCGAACCCCTCGGCCGAAAGACCGAAGGCGGAGAGCCGAAGGGCCGGACGGCCGGAGGCCCGGACGGTACCGGTACTCCCGAGGCACCCCTACGGGCGGCAGCGGTACGTGAACTCCACCGCGGCGGTGTGCTCGGCGGGCGAGTCCAGCCGGAGCTCGGCCCTCGCCGAGTAGGTCCCCGCGCCCTTGAAGGTCCACAGCAGGTGCAGCCGGGCCTCGCGCTGCCCGCGGGGCACCCGTTCGGTCAGCTGCTCCGACCGCGTCCCGTCGCTGCGGACCCAGTGGTAGGTGAGGGTTCCCGGCCGCCCGTTGGTCCGTACGACGGCCACCACGTCGGCCGCCGTGTCGCAGGGCGGGCCCGCGGCATCCGTGGTCACCGCCACGTCGCGGACCTCCAGGGCGGGCCCGTACCGCTGCCAGCCGAGGTACGCGAGGACCGCGAGCAGTACGACCGCGGCCAGGGTGTACCGGCGCAGGCCGGCGCCCCGGCCCGGCCGGGGCGGGGCGCCGGCGGTCACGGGGAACGGTGCGGGCATGGCCGCCGTGACGCCGGGCCCGAACCGGAGCACGGATCCCTCGACCCGGTCGGGCGTCACCTCCGCGGGCTCGGGAGGTCCGGTGAACCAGTGGCTGCCGAGGACGGTGGCGCTGTAGTCCTCGTCCTCGGGGCCTCGGGGACTGCTCATCGTGGGACCTCCGGCTCCTGCTGACAGCGCGGCAGCACCTGAGAGGCGGACGCGGACTTGTTCCCGGCGGCCGGCTTGGTGGTGACGCGGACCCCGCCGTAGCAGCCGCGCCCCCGGGTGAAGGTATGGCTCTGCACCACGGTCGAGGAGCCGGCCGGGACCACCACGGTGTCCGTGCCGTCGGGCACGGAGTAGGAGCCCTGCGCGCTGCCGAGGAACCACTCCAGGACGACGGTGACCGGACCGGTCCCCTCGGTGGCGACGTCGACGGTCGCCTCGCCCCGGTAGACGCCGGTCGTCCGCAGCGCGACGCCGACCTTGGTGACCTTCAGGGTCGGAGTGGGCGTCGGCGTGGGTGTCACCGTCGGTTTCGGCGTGGGCGACCAGCTGACCGTGGGCGTCGGGGTCGCGGTGCCGCTCGGCGAAGGGGACGGTGACGGGCTCGCGGACGGGGTCGGGGAGGCCGAAGGGGAAGGTGACGGCGACGGGCTCGGTGACGCCGAGGGGGCCGGGGCCGGCGCGGGCGAGGCCGGACCGGGCGGGGACGGGCTCGTGGTGGCGAACGCCGTCAGCGCCGAAGAGCCGCCCGGGGCCGCGCCGATGGCGTCCGTCGTGACCACCAGCACCGTTCCCAGCACCAGCGCCAGGCCCGCCGCCAGCCAGCCGCGCCGGCCGGGGGCCCAGCCGGAGCCGCTGGGCAGCGTGGTCGTGGCCACGGCCGTGGTACCGGCCGCCGCGGCGCCCGCCGAGGGGAACAGCAGCGGCAGCAGCGCCGCCAGGGCCGCCAGCTTGCGCTGGCCTCGCTCCTCCCACTGGGGTCCGTACGCGGCGAGCGCCACACCCTCCAGCTCCGCCACGAACGCCTCGGCGTTCTGCGGCCGCTGCTCGGGCCGCTTGGCCAGCCCGCGCCGGATCAGCGGGCGTACGGGCTCCGGCGCCTCGGTCTCCGGCACCGGGGCCTCGATGTGCTGCACCGCGAGCTCCGCGAAGTTCTCCCCGTCGTAGGGTTTGCGCCCGGTGAGGCATTCGAAGAAGGTCGCCGTCGCCGCGTACACGTCGGCCGCGGGCGAGGCGGGCCGGCCCTGCCACTGCTCGGGGGCCATGTAGGCGGGCGTACCGGCCACCCCGGGCGTGGCCCCGCGGTCCACCGCGATGCCGAAGTCCACCAGTTTCGAGGAGCCGTCCTGGGCTACCAGCACGTTCTCCGGCTTGTAGTCCCGGTGGACGACACCGGCCCGGTGTGCGGCGGCCAGCCCGAGGAGGGAGCCCTTCAGCACCACGAGTGCGGCCTCGGCGTCGGCCCGCCCGGAGCGCTTCAGCAGCGCGCGCAGGGAGATCCCGTCCACCAGCTCCATCACGATGGCCGCGCCGCCGGGCGCCTCCACGTACTCGTACAGCCCCACCACGTACGCGGACCGCAGCCCGCCGAGCAGCCGTGCCTCGGCCCGGAACCCGCCCACGAAGGCCGGGTCCTCGCGCAGCCGGTCGCTGAGGTACTTCACCGCGACCGCCGTGCCCGTGCCGTCGTGGACGGCGAGCACCACGCGGCCGCTGCCTCCCGATCCGAGTTCCCTGATCTCCGTGTAACCGGGGACCGACCATGCCGTCAGCGTGCCGTCCATCGTTCCCGCCCCCTGCCGTGGCGCCACCACCGTGCCCCGAGTGCGGCCGGTCCGTGACCGGCCACCCCTGGACCGGTCTGCACTCAAGACGTGGTTTCCGCCACGGCCGGTTCCCTGCCGTACGGGCTGTCTCAGGCGGCGGCCGAAACCGCTCCGATCATGGCGTGCAGCCGGTCGGCCGCCGCCCGGCCGAAGGCCGGGTCGTTGATGTGCGTGTCGTAGTCGTAGAGCCGGGCGGCGCTGCCCCGCAAGCCGTCGCGCAGCGCCGAGAAAAGGGCCCGGTCCGCGCCGGGGTCATGGTAGGGGCCGCCCGGCACGCCGAGCGTGGACAGTCCACGGAGCGGAACGCAGACGGCCGTGGGCCCCGTCGCCGCACGCAGTTTGGCGGCCACGCTGCGGCCCAGTTCCGCGCACTCGGCCTCGTTCGTACGGATCACCGTGATGGACGGGTTGTGTACGTGGACGCGCCGGTGGCGGGCCCGGTCGGGCAGGGTCTCGATCGGGCCGAACTTCACCATGTCCAGCGCTCCCAGGCTCACCACCTGCGGGATCCCGGCGCGCCCGGCCGCGCTGAGCCGGTCGGGGCCCGCGGTGAGGATCCCCCCGCACAGCTCGTCGGCGAGCTCGCTGAGCGTCAGGTCGAGCACCCCCGCGAAGACCCCCTGACCGGCCAGGGTCTCCAGGGTGCGGCCGCCGGTTCCGCTGACGTGGAAGACCAGCACCTCGTAGCCCAGTTCGGTCAGCCGCTCCCTGGCCGCGTCCACACCGGTCGTGGTCACGCCCGCCATGCTCGCCGCGATCAGCGGGCGGGCGCCGGCGCCCAGCCGGGGCGGGCGGTGCAGGTCCAGGCTCGCGCGGGCGAAGGCCTTGGCCATGCCGGCCACCGCCTCCACCGCGTTCGCCAGGACCGGTTCGGAGATGCTGTTGATCCCCGCGATGTCCACCACGCTGTACATCATCGTGATGTCCGCGGAGCCGACGTACGGGGAGACGTCCCCGGACGCCATGGACGAGACCATGAGTTTGGGCACGCCCAGCGGCAGGGCCCGCATCGCCCGGGTGGCGATGGAGGTGCCGCCGCTGCCGCCGATCGCGAGCACCGCGTGCAGCCGGCCTTCGGCGTGCAGGCGTAACAGGGTCGCCTCCGCGCCCCTGGCCATCGTGGTCACGGCCGCGCCCCGGTCGGCGGCCGCGCGTAGTTCCGACAGTTCCGTTCCCGCTGCCCGGGCCACCGCGTCCCGCGGCACATCGGCGGGCACCCGGGGTTCGCCCATGATTCCTGTGTCGACCAGTACCACCTCGACGCCGGCACGCTGCAGCCTCTCGCGCAGCCAACCGTACTCCACACCCTTGGTGTCCAGGGTTCCCACCAGCACGACGTTCGTCATGTGTGTAATGTCCACGCGGGCGGGTTGCTTGGCAAGTCGGGGCGGGACCGATCTTCAGGCCTCCAGAAGTTCCAACAGCCTTTCCAGGAACGGGATCTGAGGTGGCATCACTTTGATCTTGGCAACCGGGGGAGCGAACCAGGCCACCCGGTCCAGCTCGGGGAACTCCTGTACGTTTCCGGAGTGCGGCGGCCACTCCATGGAGAAGGTCCCGGGCACCATCAGTGCGGGGTCCAGGTCCGCCTCCACCGCCCAGATGGTCACCAGTTTCCCGCTGGCCAGCCGCACCTCGCCCAGCGGCAGGTAGTCGCCCTCCGGCGGCGGCAGCCCGATCTCCTCGGTGAACTCCCGGCGGGCCGCGTCCCGCGGCGTCTCGTCGGGCCCGTACTCGCCCTTCGGGATGGCCCAGCCGCCGGTGTCCCGGCCCGCCCAGAGCGGGCCGCCCATGTGGCCGAGCAGGACCTCCACGGCGGGGCCGGACTCCACCGCGGTATCGGCCTCCTCGCCGGTCCGGCGGAACAGGAGCAGTCCGGCACTGCGTTTGCGCGTCATGGGTCCATGCATGCCCCGTACGCGCGCCGCTCAGCGACCGCGGCCGGAGATCAGTGTGCGTGCGGGCCCTGCCGGTGGACCGGCCCGTGTGCGTCCGCGCAGTGCGGGTCCGGCTCGGACGGGCCCTCGCCCGCGCGGCCGACCGTCAGCAGGGAGTCCTGGGCGTGGTCCACCTGGAGGGTGGTGTGCGTGATCCCGTACTCCTTGCCCAGCAGCCGCTCCAGGTCGCGGCGTACGGCGTGGCAGTCGCCCTCCGGATCCACGAGCACATGGGCGGAGAGCGCCGCCTGCCCGGAGGTGATCGTCCATATGTGCAGGTCGTGCACCTCGGTGACCGGCGGGTGGCTGACGAGCCGGTCGCCCACCGCGTCCGGGCTCACATGGGCCGGAGCGGCTTCCAGGAGGATCCGGCCGGACTCGCGGACCAGGCCGTAGCCCGCCTTCACCATCAGCGCCACCACCACGAGCGTGGCGATCGCGTCGGCCTGGCGGAAGCCGGTGGTGAGCACGATCAGACCGGCGACGGCGGTCCCGATGAAGGCGAAGAGGTCGTTCAGGATGTGCTGGTAGGCGCCCTCGACCGCGAGGGAGGAACGGTTCGCCCGGGAGATGCACCAGGCCGCGGCCACATTCACCGCGATGCCCGCGAGCGCCGTCACCACGACCAGGCCGCCCTCCACGGGCGGCGGGTCCATCAGCCGTCGGACCGCCTCGTAGGCCAGCCAGACCGCCAGCAGGAGCAGGGTCAGGCCGTTGGCCTGGGCGGAGAGTATCTCCGCCCGCTTGAGTCCGTACGTGAACCCGCCGCGGGCGGGGCGGGTGGCCAGCCGCATCGCGATCAGCGCGAGGACGATCGAGACGGCGTCGGTCAGCATGTGGGCCGCGTCGGAGATCAGGGCCAGGGAGTTGGCCATGATGCCGATGACCACCTCGATGGCCATGAACCCGGTGATCAGGCCGAGCGCGATACCCAGCCACCGCCGGTCGGCGTCCGCCGAGACACCGTGGCTGTGCCCGCCCGGCCCGTGGCCGTGACCGCCGGGCGCATGGCTGTGACCGCCGGGCGCGGTGCCGTGCTCGTGCCCACTCATGACGTCCCCCGTCTGTTCTGTTCGGACCCGTCTGTTCGGTTCCGTCGCGTGAAGTGAAGCGCACCCCGGCGAGATGGGCAAAGGCTGCAACGGGGACCGTTGTCATTACCCATAACAGGCCTCTGACCTGCGGTGATGTCCGGTCGCTGCCGCGTCGGCCGGATCGTGGGAAAATCGGCTCATGGTCCTGCGCCCCGGTGTGCCGACCGCGCCCGAGCTCGTCCTGGAGACCGACAGGGGCTCCACCACGATGAGCCCGGGCCGCATATATCACGTCGGCCGCGACCCCCTCTGCGAGATCTGTCTCGACGACGCCCGCGTCTCCTGGCACCACGCGATCCTGCGCCCCGAGGGGGACCACTGGACGGTGGAGGACGAGCACAGCACCAACGGCACCTGGGCCGACGGGCACCGCGTCCACGAGTGGAGCGTCGGCGCCGGGAGCGAGCTCCGCTTCGGCGACGCCTCGGACGGGCCGCGCGCCGTCCTCCTCGGCACAGGCACAGGCACCGGTACGCGTGCCGCCCCGTCTGCCGCCGGGCCCGCCGCACAGGCTCCGACGCCGCCTTCCGGACCGGTGGCCGTATCGCCGTCCGGGGTCTCCCACCCCGCCCTGACCGGCACCTTCCGCCGTCCGACCGCCATCCGCCCCCTGGCCGCCCGGACCGCCGTCCGCATCGGCCGCGCCCCCGGCAACGACCTCGTCATCGACGACCTCGTCGTCTCCCGGCGCCATGCCGAGCTGCGCGCCCTCGCCGACGGCACGTACGAGATCGCCGACCTCGGCAGCCACAACGGCACGTACCTCAACGGCGCCCCCGTCGAACACGCCGCCCCCCTCACCGAGGGCGACATCATCGGCATCGGCCACTCGGCCTTCTGCCTCGTCGGCGACCAGCTCCAGGAGTACCTGGACACCGGCGAGGTCTCGCTCGACGTCCAGGACCTCACCGTCACCGTCGACCACGGCCGCAAGACCCTCCTCGACCACGTCTCCTTCCCCGTCGGCGCCAAATGCCTGCTCGCCGTCGTGGGACCCAGCGGAGCCGGCAAGTCCACCCTCCTCGGAGCACTCACCGGACTGCGCCCCGCCGACCACGGCACCGTCCTCTACGACGGACGCGACCTGTACCGCGACTACGCCGAACTGCGCGGCCGCATCGGCCTCGTCCCGCAGGACGACATCCTGCACGCCCAGCTCACCGTCCGGCGCGCCCTCACCTACGCGGCCGAACTGCGCTTCCCGCAGGACACCGCCAAGGCCGAACGCCGGGCCAGGGTCGAGGAGGTGATCGCGGAGCTCGGCCTCCAGCAGCGCGCCGACCAGCCCATCCACAGCCTCTCCGGCGGCCAGCGCAAACGCGTCTCCGTCGCCCTGGAACTGCTGACCAAACCCTCCCTGCTCTTCCTCGACGAACCCACCTCCGGCCTCGACCCCGGCATGGACCGCTCGGTGATGCACATGCTGCGCGGCCTCGCCGACGACGGCCGCACGGTCATCGTCGTCACCCACAGCGTGCTCAGCCTGGACGTCTGCGACCGGCTGCTGGTCCTCGCCCCCGGCGGGCGCACCGCCTACTTCGGCCCGCCCGGCGAGACGCTCGGCCACTTCGGCTTCACCCAGTGGCCCGAGGCGTTCGAAGCCTTCGAGAACCAGCAGGGCCGCGACTGGGCGGGGGAGTACGCCGCCTCGCCGCTGCACCGCAAGTACGCCGACAGCTCCGCCCGGCAGCCGCGCGCCGGCGAAACCGGCCGGGCCCAGCCCGCGGGCTTCGCCGCCGCGCCGCCCAAGGCCCAGAGCTGGGGCTCCCAGCTGTCCACCCTGATCCGCCGGTACGCGGCCGCGCTCAGCGCCGACCGGACCTTCCTCGCCATCATGATCGCGCTGCCGTTCGTCATGGGCGCCATGGCCCGGGCCCTGGCCGGCGGCGCGCTCACCCGGGAGACGGCGATCAACGCCCTGCTCATCCTGTGCGTCGGCGGAGTGCTGACCGGGGCGGCCAACGCCGTGCGCGAGCTGGTCAAGGAGAGAACCATCTACCAGCGCGAACGGGCCGTCGGACTGTCGCGCTCGGCCTATCTGATGTCCAAGGTCGTGGTGCTGGGCGCGGTCACCGTGGCGCAGGCCGTGGTGCTGACGCTGGTCGGCCTGTTCGGCGTCGATCTGAACGCCCCCGGCGGCCAGGGCGTCTTCCTGCCGCCGCTGGCCGAACTCACCCTCGTCGTCGCGCTGCTGTCCTTCACCGCGATGATGCTCGGCCTGCTGGTCTCCGCACTGGTCAGCAAGGAGGAGGTCACCATGCCCCTGCTGGTCCTCCTCGCCATCGTGCAGGTGGTCTTCTGCGGCGCCCTCCTCCAGCTGGACGGGGTCCCGGTGATCGGGCAGCTCGCCTGGCTCGTCCCGTCGCGCTGGGCGCTCGGCGCCATGGCGGGCACCATCGATCTGGGCGCCCTGGTGCCCGGCGCCCTCACCGACGACCCGCTCTTCGCGCACAGCGCCGGGGTGTGGCTGCTGAACGTCGGGATGCTGGTGGCGCTGGCCGTGCTGTTCGGAGTGCTCGTCGCCCGCCTGCTGCGCCGGCACGAGCCGGCGATCATGCGGAAGGCCCGATGACCGGCCCGGTGGAACCCGGCGGTGGGGCGGCGGCCTTCCGGCCCACCCATGTCGTCCCCCGGGAAGGACTGCCCGCCTGGGAGGCCCCCGACGTCTCCCGGCCGACCGCGCCGCTGGACCCCCTCCTGCCGGTGCAGCTGCTCTCCCGGCGCGGGGAGTGGGGGCAGATCCTGTGCTCCAACGGCTGGTCCGCCTGGGTGGACGGGCGGCTGCTGGTCCCCGTACCGCAACCGCCGCCCACGGCCGGCGGCCCGCCCCCCGAACGGGCCGAGGACCCGCGGCCGCTGCTCGCGC
Organism: Streptomyces sp. NPDC048255; assembly: GCF_040652415.1. Taxonomy (NCBI): domain Bacteria; kingdom Bacillati; phylum Actinomycetota; class Actinomycetes; order Kitasatosporales; family Streptomycetaceae; genus Streptomyces; species Streptomyces sp. NPDC048255. The sequence continues at coordinate 8,943 of NZ_JBEZMA010000084.1, read as the reverse complement.
GGAGCGCCGACGCGTTGGAGCGCTACCGGCGGGCCGCCGGGGAACTCGCCTCGGGACGCGCGGACGCCGAGGCCTTCCGGAGTTCCGTACGGGGGCTGCGGGCCGGGGTCGTGCTCGACGGGGAGTCCGTCTGGCTCTACGACGAGGCCGGCGGGCGGTGGCTGTACGGCGACGGGAGCGGGCTGGCGACCTACGCGGTCGTCGCGGAACCTGGGGCGGATCCCGATCCCGATCCCGCCCCCGCTCCGCGCCCCGGGCCCGACGCGCCGGCCGACCCCCGGGAGGCCCAGCTCGACGTACTGCCCGGGCGGACCGCCGGACCAGGCGGACCCGCCGGACCCGCCGGACCGGGCGCACCCGCCGGGCACGAGCCGACCCGCATCGCCGACGCGCCCGGACCCCGGCCCCGGCCCGAACCCGGGAAGCGGTGACGGGCGTGGAAGCGGCCGGCGGGCGCCCCATCGACCTGGTGGGCAAGGAGATCGCCGGATACCTGGTGGAGGGCGAGATCGGGCGCGGCGGCATGGCCGTCGTCTACCGGGCGCGCGACCTGCGCCTGGACCGGACCGTCGCGCTGAAGCTGCTGGCACCCGAACTGGCCCGCAACGACACCTTCCGGCAGCGGTTCGCCCACGAGTCGAAGGTGGCCGCGGCCATCGACCACCCGCACATCGTGCCCGTCTTCGAGGCGGGGGAGACCGACGGGCTGCTGTACATCGCCATGCGTTACGTGGCCGGGCAGGACCTACGGGCCCTGCTGGACCGGACCGGCCCGCTGCCGGTGGGGACCACCGCCCGGATCGCGGGCCAGGTGGCCTCCGCGCTGGACGCGGCCCACGACCACGACCTCGTGCACCGGGACGTGAAGCCGGGCAACATCCTCGTCGCGCGGGGCACGGACAGCGAACACCCCGAGCACGTCTACCTGACGGACTTCGGGCTGACGAAGAAGTCGCTGTCCCTGACCGGGTTCACGACCGTCGGACAGTTCGTGGGCACCCTGGACTACGTGGCACCGGAGCAGATCTCCGGGAAACCGGTGGACGGCCGCTGCGACGTCTACAGCCTGGGCTGCGTCGTCTACGAAATGCTCGCGGGCGGGCCGCCGTTCCAGCGGGACGACGACATGGCCCTGCTCTGGGCCCACCAGTACGATCCCCCCGCCCCGCCGAGTGAACGGCGCCCCGGCCTGCCGGCGGAGGTGGACGAGGTGCTCGCGAAGGCACTGGCCAAGTCGCCGGAGGACCGGTGGGGCAGCTGCCTGGAGTTCACCGGGGCACTGCGCCGGGCCGGGCCGGGGCCTGGGGCGCGTGGCGCGCATCCGCCGACGCGCGCGGTCGGGCACCTGCCCGACGGAGCCTTCTCCGGAGCCGGAGCGGGAGCCGACGCCGGAGTCAACGCCGGAGCGGGAGCCGACGCCGGGGACACACCGCCCCCGCCGCCTCCGCGTTGGGCGTTGCCGGTGTTCCGCAGCCGCGCGCCGTAGCCGCCGCGCGTACGGGTCAGCGCGGGGCGGGTTCGTCGACGCGGCCCCCGCGGTGGACCGGCCGGGCCACGAGGGCGCCCAGGAAGCCCGCCACGGCACCCCAGACGAGCGCGAGGCCCACCGTGCGCCACAGGACCGGGCTGAGCTCGACCTTGCCGCCGAGCCCGTCCACGGAGCCGATGCCCAGCAGCGAGAGCCCGAACTGCGCGTGGACCCGCGCCAGCAGGCACACCGTCAGAGTCGCCAGGGCCAGCGCCACGCCCAGGTGCAGCGCGTGCTGCCAGAGCCGGACGCGGGCGGGGGAGCGTACGGCGGCCAGCACGCCCGCTCCCAGCAGCAGCACGGCCGCCACCGGCACCAGCCACCACGCCCGGGAGTCCCGCTCCGCGAGCGAGGCCACGTCGACCGTGGACAGGTCGGACCCGCGCAGCACCTGGTCGAGCAGCTGGGGCATCGGCAGCCCGAACGGGCCCTCCACCCTGCCCTCCCAGGCCCCGCCGAAGCCCAGGGTGAGCGCGAGCCAGACGAGGTTGGGCAGCCCGAGCAGCACCACGGCCATGGTCCGCGCGCCGTGGCCCTGCGTCGCCGCCGCCACCAGGGCGACGCCCACGCCGAGGACGACGTACGCGAGCAGCAGCGCGACCGTGGCGGAGGCGGCCGGGCGCACCGCCGCATGGAAGCGGACCAGGCCGGCCGGGAGCGGGGCCCGGCGGGAGACGAGCAGGGTGATCAGCAACAGGCCCAGGATCCACAGCAGTCCGAACAGGAGCGTGGCGGGCAGGTCCGCCCGGAAGCCCACGGTCGGGGCGGAGTCGAGGAGTTCGCCGATCTCCCCGACGGGGGAGTCGCCGGTGGAGATGCCGAAGGTCCGGCGGGCGAGGAGCCCGGCCCCGATGAGCGCGAGGAGCCACAGCAGCACCAAGGGAACGGTCCGGGAGAGCAGTTCACCCGGTCGGGTCACCGCCCGGTGGTGCAGGGGGCGCAGGAAGCAGTAACCCGCCACGAGGGCGCCGGACAGGCTCACCGAGAGGGGCAGTACGGTCAGGCTCGCGTCCGCCTCCGCCAGGAAGCCCGCACCGCCGGAGACCTCGACCGAGCCACCGGCCGCCATCACGACGACGGCGGCGACCACATGGGGGAAGGAGCCGTCCGGCAGGTCGCCCGCACCCGCGCAGGCCAGCCCGGCGGCCGCGACCGCGGTCATCACCGCGAATCCCGCGAAGACGGCGACGAGGGCGTCACGCCATGCCTTCGCGGATCCCCCGGGCGACGCTGATTTCGGCGTACGGCTCACCCTGCAACGGTAGGCACCCTCGGCTTGCGGGCACCACCTGGACGACACACACAATGGTCCGCAGGAGTGCAAGAAATCAGGATATTTCCGTGCGGTCAGGGCGGAACGACCACAGTGGACGGGAACTCCGCCGTCCGGGAAGAAGAGCCTGTGACCACGCAGCCCGATCACGAGCCGCCCCGGCAGCCGCCGCCGTCCGAGCGCCCCACCAGTGCTCCCTCCGGTCCCCCCACGGGTCCTCCCTCCGGCCCGCTCTCCGGTGGGCGGCAGGGTCCCCCGGCCGCTCCGCCGCCACCTGCTCCGCCCGGCGGCCCCGGCGGCCCCGGCGGCCCCGGCGTTCCCGGCGGGCCTCCCGGAGGGGGCGCACCGGCCGGCGTGCCCTGGTGGCGGTCCGTGCCCCGGATCGTCACCGCCCTCGTCGCGGTGGTGGCGGTGGTGGCCCTGGTCGTGGTGCTGACCCGTTCCAGCGGCACCTCCGACAAGGCGAGCCGCGAGGTCTTCCTCCAGCCCGTGGCCGACGCCGGGCCCGACCCGTTCACCGAGTCCACCGCTGCGGACCAGGCCACCCCGCCGCCGCCCCCGTCGCCGCCGCCCACCGCGAGCGGTACGACGGGCCCCACGCCCGCGCCCACCGCCACCCGTAGCATCAGCGGCGCCTCACCGGGCCTGTACGGAGGCACCAGGTCCCTCGGGAGCTGCGACGTCGAGAAGCAGATCAAGGTGCTGTCCGGGCAGCCCGCCAAGAACGGCGCCTTCGCCTCGGCCCTCGGCATCGAGGCGCCGGCCGTACCCGGCTACCTCCGCTCGCTCACCCCGGTCCAGCTCCGGTGGGACACCCGGGTCACGAACCACGGCTACCGGGACGGCGGCGCTACCGCCTACCAGGCCGTGCTCCAGGCCGGTACCGCCGTACTGGTGGACGACCGCGGAGTGCCGCGGGTGCGCTGCGCGTGCGGGAACCCGCTCGGCCTACCGGTGCCGCTGAAGGGCGACCCGAAGCGGACCGGACAGCCGTGGGCCTCGTACCAGCCGTCGCGGGTCGTGGTCATCGCGCCGTCGGTGACCATCGTGAACAAGTTCGTCATCTACGACCACCACGACCGGCGCTGGTACGAGCGCGACCGCGGCGACCACCACGGCGAGAAGGACCGGCAGGTCCCGCCGCCGGCGGACCCGCACCCGGATCCGACCAGGACCCCGACCACCACCGAGGCGCCGGTGACCAGCTCCGCGCCCTCCACCACGCCCCCCGGGACCGGCAGCCCCACGGGCCCGCCCGACGGCACCCCGACGGACAGCACGCCCACCGGTACGGAAACCCCCGCCGGTACGGGAACCCCCACCGACACAGGTACTCCGGCCGGCACGCCCACGGTCACCGGGACGCCCACGGACGCGCCCACGGACGCGCCCTACTGACACCGGAACCCCCACGCCGTGATGCCGCCCGGCGCCCTGCGGCGCGGGGGCGGCACCACCGTTTCGTACGGCGCACGCGCCGTTCAGCGGTTCAGCTTGCAGAACTTGGTGAAGGCGCTCGTCGCGCCGGCCAGGAAGCCCTGCTCGTAGGCGTCCTCGACTGCCTGGTCCTGCGCGGTCAGTCCGGGCTTCTTCTGTGGCTCGGGCTCGGCCTTGGAGTCGCAGTTCTCCTTGGCCGCGGCCCCGCCGGCCTTGACACCGTCGATGAAGCCCTGGTTGCGGGCGTCCCGTACGGCCTTGCTGTTCGTGACCTTGTCGGAGGCGGCGGTGGTGCAGTTCACCGCCGGGAGCTTTTGCGACTTGACGTGGTAGTCACCGGGCGGCAGACCGGTCAGGCGGAAGGCTCCGGGCGGGGTCAGCTCGTCCAGGTTCCCCAGGCCCTCGGCGTTGCCGCTGCTGCCGTGCAGCGCGGCTCCGCCGGTTCCGAGGAAGTCTGTTCCGGTCACGGTCACCGTCTTGCCGTCGTCCGAGGGCTCGACCGTGCAGGTGCCGGCCGGGACGGCCGACGGGGCCTGCGCGACGGCGGCCGGACCGAGCGCGAGGGAGGCGAGGAGCAGCGGGCAGAGGGCTGCCAGCCGGGTACGGTGGTTCATTGCGCTCATCTCCCGTGCGTCAACTTCCGGTACGGCAGGACTGGTTGAAGGAACTCGTCGCGCCGGCCAGGACGCCCTGCTCGTAGGCGTCCTCGACCGCCTGGTCCTGCGCGGTCAGTCCGGGCTTCTTCTGTGGCTCGGGCTTGTCGTTGTCGCAGTCCTCCTGGGCCGCGGCCTTGCCGGCCTTGACGCCTTCCTTGAAGCCGTCGTCACGGGCCTTCCGGGTCTCGTCCGTGTTCGCTTCCTTGTCCGCCTTGACCACCGTGCAGTTCTTGAAGCCGCCCTGCGCGGGCAGGATGGTGACGTCGGTGCTCTTCTGGAAGCGGATTACGGAGAAGGACCCGTCGGGCTGGACGTTCTCCAGCGGTGCGACGCCCTCACCACTGTCGATCTCCAGCGGCATGTCCTCGGGCATCCAGCCGGAGCCGCTGATGGTGACGCTCAGCCCGTTGTCGGCGGGCTTCACCGTGCAGGTGCCGATGGCTGGGGCCGCGGTCGCCGGCGGAGCCAGAGCGGCCCCGCCTCCGAGGAGCAGCGAGCAGGCGATCAGAGAGGTGACTGTGGTGCGGCGGCTGCGCCGGTTCATGGTGCTGGTCCTCCCTCGCGTTGCTACGGGGGGAGAGAACTGGAGAGACGACCGTGGTGGGCGACGGCGCGGACGCGCGAGATCGTGACGGGCACACCACGCTTGCGGGACAGGCGGGCCGACGTACCGGACCGCGTCCCGGGACTCTCCCTCCGGCCGTCGCACGGGTGGCGGCGGTCTGGGGTGATCGGAAGGCGCCCGTCCTTTTCATCCTCCCCCGTCCCGGCCGGGGTGTCGACCGGTGAGGAAGGCCGTCAGGATGCGGGCGGAACCGCCATCACGCTATGCGTGTTGGCGTTGTTGCCCGGGTTCGTGTCGCCCTCCGCGGTGATGGTGGCGTGGATGGCCCCGGGGCCGTTCCTGGTGACCGCGGCGAGCACCGGGATCTGGTTCTTGGCCCCCTTCGCCAGCGTGCCGCCGGTGCAGCGGTAGCCGGTGGTACCCGTGGCGGAGCACTGGAAGCCGTTGAAGGTGCCGGACTCCGGGGGACGCCGTACGGAGAGCGAGCCCGAGGTCTGGACCTGGATGACGACGCCCTTGGCGTCGGCGCCGGCGTTCGAGTAGCTGACCCAGTAGTTGCGGTTCGTGCCCGAGGGCGGGTTGGCCTCACCGGTGATGCCGCCGATCGAGACGTCGGCCGGGGCGCCGGCGGAGCCGGTCGGGTGGACGCAGATCGTGTTGGAGCGGTAGTGACTCGGGTACTGCTCCAGCAGGATGTCCTTGGTGTGGGACACCACCGAGACACAGTAGGGGACGCCGGCCTTGATGCCCGCGTTCACTGTGCGGACAGCAGTCCGGTTCACATTGGGTATCTCACGGGACAGCGGAATGTTACGCCGAGGGGGGTCAGTGGTGCCCCACGGAATCGCATCGAGCGTGAAGCTCTCGTCGTCCGGGTCGGTGTCCCGGAACGTGACGGTGATCTCGGGAGCGTCCAACTGGACGCTTACCAGCAGCGGGCCGACGGCGGAGGCCGGCGTGGCCAAGCCGAGCGCCATTCCGCACGCCATCCCGATCCCGACCGACGCCCGGTACAGCCACCGGAGGCGCGTCCTGCCTGTCATGGCAATCCCCATTCTCCGTTTGATGGGATGATCCAATTGTCCGCTCGTGTCCGGGACCCGGCAATCGCTGGGCGGTCGGGGGCCGCCCACGCAGGCCGGGGTCCCTGCTTGCGCCGACGGCCCCTACGTACGCCTACGGCCGCCCGCGAGCGCGTCGCCCGCCGCGCCCACCGCGAGGCCGAGCGCGAGCATGACGACGTAGCCGTAGACCTCGTACCCCTCGGGAACGAGGAAGCGGACGAAGCCCATGAAGTGGATCCAGCCGAGCCACTCGTGCAGCAGGCCGCTCGCGCCGCCGACGACGAGGACGAAGGAGAGCAGCCCGGACACGGCTTTCAGCGGGGAAGCGGGGTGGGTGGAGGTCATGCTCCGACCGTAGGCGGGCGCAGCGGGCGCCGGATCGGCCTTTCGGTGCCCCGCGCAGGTACTTAAGTATCCGGTTCGACGGCGGAGGGCCGCAGGCGGCCGGGGCCCGCGTAGATTTCCCGGACATGCGCCACATCCACCGCACCCGCCGGGACTGGGCGGCAGACCTGGGCTTCTTCCTCTTCGCCGCCTGTTTCGCCGCCGTCAGCTCGCAGTCCGTCCCGGGGGCGGAGACCCTGAGCCCCGGGTGGCGGGCCGCGGACCAGGCGGCCGGCGGGCTGGCCTGCGCGGCGGTGCTGCTGCGGCGGCGTTGGCCCGTGCAGCTGGCGGTGGTGCTGCTGCTGGCGGGCACCCAGGCGCACTACCTGACCGGTCCGGCGCTGGTGGCGGTGTTCACTGTGGCCGCGACCCGGCCGTGGCGGGTCACGGCCTGGGTGGCGGCGCTGGCCTTCGCCCCGCTGCCCTTCTTCCTCTGGCGGCTGCCGGAGGTCTCCGAGGACCGTGCGGGGTCGGCGGTGACCTACTTCGCCCTGATCGCCGGGGCCATCGGTTGGGGCCTGTTCCGCAGGTCCCGGCAACAGCTGATCGCCTCCCTGCGCGAACGGGCCGAACTGGCCGAGGCGGACGCGGAGTCACGCGCCGAACGGGCCCGGAGGGAGGCGCGCGAGGAGATCGCCCGCGAGATGCACGACGTGCTCGGGCACCGCCTCTCGCTGCTGAGCGTGCACGCGGGCGCCCTGGAGTACAACCCCGGCGCCCCCCGGGCGGAGATCGCCCGGGCCGCCGGGGTGATCCGGGAGAGCGCCCACCTGGCCCTGCACGACCTGCGCGAGGTGATCGGGGTGCTGCGGGCGGACACCGGCGCGGCGCAGGACGACCGGCCGCAGCCCGAGCTGGCCGACCTGGAACGGCTGGTGGCGGAGGCGCGGGCGGCGGGCGGGCGGATCGCGCTGACCGTGGAGGCCGGCGGCCCCGCGCCGCCGGCGCTGACGGGGCGCACGGCGTACCGGATCGTGCAGGAGGCGCTGACGAACGTACGCAAGCACGCGCCCGGGTCCTCGGTCGTCGTACGGGTAGCCGGGACCCCCGGGGAGCGGCTGACGGTGGAGGTCTCCAACACCCGGCCGCCCGGCCCGGATCCGGTCCACGCCGAGGGCGGCGGCCAGGGCCTGATCGGGCTGGCCGAGCGGGCCCGGCTGGCAGGCGGCGAGCTGAGGGCCGGCCCCTCCGACGGCGGGTTCCGGGTGTACGCCTGGCTACCCTGGCAGAGCTGAGCAGCTGAGCAGCTGAGCAGCTGAGCAGCTGAAGAGCTGAAGAGACGCGGAGACGGAGAGGAGACGCCGGTGATCCGGGTCCTGCTGGTCGACGACGACGCGATCGTCCGGGCCGGCCTGCGCCTGATGCTGGGCGGCGCCCCCGACATCGCACTCGTCGCGGAGGCCGCCGACGGCGCGGAGGTCCCGGCGCTGGTCGCCGCGCACGGGCCCGACCTGGTGCTGATGGACATCCGGATGCCGGGAGTCGACGGGCTCGCGGCCACCGAGGCGCTCCGGGCCCGGCCCGGCGCGCCCGAGGTCCTGGTCCTGACCACCTTCCACACCGACGCGCACGTCCTGCGGGCCCTGCGTGCGGGCGCCGCCGGGTTCCTCCTCAAGGACACCCCGCCGCAGGAGATCGTGACGGCGATCCGCACGGTCGCCGCGGGGGACCCGGTGCTGTCCCCCGCCGTCACCCGCCGGCTGATCGACCAGGTGGCCGGCGGCAGCGGACAGGACACCCGCGCGGCCTCCGCCCGCGAGCGGCTGGCGCCCCTGGCCGGGCGGGAGCGGGAAGTGGCCCTGGCGGTCGGCCGCGGCCTGTCCAACGCGGAGATCGCCCGGGAGCTGCACCTGGCGCTGCCGACGGTGAAGACCCACGTGTCCCGGATCCTCACCCGGCTGCATCTCAACAACCGGGTCCAGATCGCCCTGTTGGTCCACGACGCGAACGCAGGGGACGGCCCTCGGGACACCTGGGTCTTCACCGTCGGCAGCGCCAGGTGCAGCTCCCGGGCGATCTCCGCGTTGGACAGGCCG
>NZ_JBEZMA010000083.1:0-24569 GCF_040652415.1 Streptomyces sp. NPDC048255 | reverse complement strand
GCGCCCGGGGGTGGGGGGGGGGCTCGCCCTCGGGCGCCCCCGGGGGGGCCGGGGGGGGGGGGCCCCGGGGGGGGCCCCCCCCCCGGGGGGGCGGGGGGGGGGGGCGCCGGGCCCCCCCCCCCGCCACCGGTAGCCGGTGCTGGTGGACGGCATGGCCCGCCGGGTCATATAACGTTCTCGCATCAGTCGCCGGAACGAGACGGAGTGGCAGCGGATGCAGCAAGGAGTGGGGGGCGGGGGCGCAGGCTGGGGGCAGTCGGGACAGCACCCGGCCGCGCCGCCACAGCCTCCGATACCCCCGGCGCAGGGCTGGCCGGGCACCCCGCCACCCCTGCCGCCGCCCCCGGCACAGCCCGTGGCGGAGGCCACCGGCCACATCCCCCTCCCGCCCGCCGTGGCGGGTACGGGAGGGGCCACCCTCGCCGTGCTGCTGATCGGCCCGGCGGGCGCGGGCAAGACCACCGTGGCCCGGCACTGGGCGAGCACCCGCCCGGTGCCGACCGCCCACGTCAGCCTGGACGACGTCCGGGAGTGGGTCTGCTCGGGCTTCGCGGACCCGCAGGCGGGCTGGAACGACCACTCCGAGGCCCAGTACCGCCTCGCCCGCCGCACCTGCGGCTTCGCCGCCCGCAACTTCCTGGCGAACGGGATCTCCTGCATCCTCGACGACGCCGTCTTCCCCGACCGGCCCGTGGTGGGGCTGGGCGGCTGGAAGCGGCACGTGGGCCCCGCGCTGCTGCCGGTGGTCCTGCTGCCGGGCCTGGAGATCGTCCTGGAGCGCAACGCGGCCCGCTCGGGCAACCGCAGGCTCTCCGACGAGGAGGTCGCGCGGATCCACGGCCGGATGGCCGGCTGGTACGGCTCCGGGCTCCCGATCATCGACAACTCCCACCTCGACGTGGAGGGCACGGCGCGAGCCCTGGACGAAGCCCTGGCGCGTGCGCTGACCTAGTGCTGCGGTTCTGCCGTGCAGGGGCGCGCCGCCGCCCCAGGGGCGGAGCCCCCAGAGGCGGCGGCGGCCCCGTCCGGACGCGCTCACCAGGCCGCAGGCGCCCGGCGCTCGTACGCTCGAAGACATGTCAGACGTGTACGCCGCCCGCCGTGGCCTGCTCCGCGACCGATGTGCCGCCGCGGGGAACGCCGCCGCGCTGATCACGCGTCCGGCGAACGTCCGCTACCTCTCCGGCGCGTCCCCGCTGGGCGCGGTGCTGCTGGTGGGTCCGGCCGACGACGTGCTCTTCTGCGGCGCGGCGCCCACCGGCGAGGTCGACGAGGGCCGCCTGGACGAGCGGCTCACCGTCTCGGTGCTGTCGTCCCCCGGCGGGGACCCGGCGGTCGCGGCCGCCGACCTGGCCGCCGCCGTACGGGCCGACTCGCTGGCGGTCGAGGAGCACCACCTCACCGTGGGCCGGCACCGGGCCCTGCACTCCGTGGCGCCGGCGCTGCGCCTCGCCGACCTCGGCACCGCCGTGGAGCAGCAGCGCCTCGTCAAGGACGAGGAGGAGATCGCCTGCCTGCGGATCGCCGCCGAGATCGCCGACCAGGCCCTCGGCGAGCTGCTGGAGTCGATCCTGGTGGGGCGCACAGAACGCCACCTCGCCCTGGAGCTGGAGCGGCGGCTCGTCGACCACGGGGCCGACGGACCCGCCTTCCCGACCTCCGTCGGTACGGGCCCGCACTCCGGGCGCTCCCGGCACCGGCCCTCCGACCGCCGAGTCGAGGAGGGCGACTTCCTCTCCGTCTGCCTGGGCGCCAACTACCGCGGCTACCGGTGCGAGATCGGCCGGACGTTCGTGATCGGCACCACCCCGGCGGACTGGCAGATCGAGCTGTACGAACTCGTCTTCGCCGCCCAGCGGGCCGGCCGGGAGGCGCTGCTGCCCGGCGCCGCGTACCGGGACGTGGACCACGCGGCACGCTCCGTACTGGACTCCGCGGGACACGGGGAAGCCCTCGCGGCGTGGATGGGACACGGCGTCGGTCTCGAAATCGACGAGGACCCGCAGCTTGCACCTACGGCAATGGGTAAACTGGACGCTTGCGTGCCGGTCACCGTCGAACCGGGGGTTCACCTCCCGGGCCGGGGAGGTGTCCGGATCGATGACACGCTCGTCGTGCGCCCCGAGGCGGACGGCGGTCCAGAGCTACTCACCATTACGACCAAGGAGCTGCTCGCGCTCTAGTCCGCCCGCCGGACTGTGCGCGCACCCGTGGTCTTCCAGTGCAGGAGATTCCGCAACCGTGGCTTCCACGAACGACCTCAAGAACGGCATGGTGCTGAAGCTCGACGGGGGCCAGCTCTGGTCCGTCGTCGAGTTCCAGCACGTCAAGCCCGGCAAGGGCCCGGCCTTCGTGCGCACCAAGCTCAAGAACGTGCTCTCGGGCAAGGTCGTCGACAAGACCTTCAACGCCGGTGTCAAGGTCGAGACGGCCACCATCGACCGCCGTGACATGCAGTTCTCGTACATGGACGGCGACTACTTCGTCTTCATGGACATGGACACCTACGACCAGCTGATGGTCGACAAGAAGGCCGTCGGCGACGCCGCCAACTTCCTGATCGAGGGCTTCACCGCCTCCGTCGCCCAGCACGAGGGCGAGGTGCTCTACGTGGAGCTCCCGGCCGCGGTCGAGCTCAAGATCGAGCACACCGACCCGGGCGTCCAGGGCGACCGCTCCACCGGCGGCACCAAGCCCGCCACGCTGGAGACCGGCTACGAGATCCAGGTCCCGCTCTTCATCACCACCGGCGAGACGGTCAAGGTCGACACCCGCACCAGCGACTACCTCGGCCGGAAGAGCAACTAACCCGTGGCTGCTCGGAGCAATGCGCGCAAGCGCGCTTTCCAGATCCTCTTCGAGGCCGACCAGCGCGGTGTGCCCGTGCGCGAGGTCCTCGCGGACTGGATCCGCCACGCGCGGACGGACGACCGGCAGCCGCCGGTCAGCGCCTTCACGATGGACCTGGTCGAGGGTTACGCCGACAAGGTGAACCGTATCGACGACCTGATCATCACCTACGCCGTGGACTGGGAGCTCGACCGCATGCCGGTCGTGGACCGCAACATCCTGCGGCTCGGTGCCTACGAGCTGATCTGGGTGGACGACACCCCGGACGCCGTGGCCATCGACGAGGCCGTCCAGCTGGCCAAGGAGTTCTCCACGGACGACTCTCCTACGTTCGTGAACGGTCTGCTGGGCCGCTTCAAGGAGCTGAAGCCGAACCTGCGCCGCGAGTAGTCCGCGGCGGTTCGGTCGGACGGAGGGCCCGCAGCGCACGCGCTGCGGGCCCTCCGCCTTTCGCGCCCCTCTTCGCGCCCTTCCGTCTTTCGCGCCCCGCCCGCCGCACGTGAAAAGCCGGTGGCGCCGGCCCCTTGCGGGACCGGCGCCACCGGTAAACGTTTCTGCTGGTCTGGGGCCTGAAACTCAGACGTCCTCGTGCGCCACGGCGCGACGGGCGTCCGCGTCCAGCACGCCCCAGCTGATCAGCTGCTCGGTCAGGACCGAGGGCGACTGGTCGTAGATGACGGCCAGGGTGCGCAGGTCGTCCTGGCGGATCGACAGCACCTTGCCGTTGTAGTCGCCGCGCTGGCTCTGGATGGTCGCCGCGTAACGCTGGAGCGGACCGGCCTTCTCCGCGGGCACACCCGCGAGGCGCTCCAGGTCGAGACGGAGCTTCGGCGGCGGCTCGGCAGCCCCGCCCGGAGTCGTGCCCGGCAGCAGCTCCTGCACCGGAACCCCGTAGAAGTCCGCCAGCTCGGCAAGGCGCTGGACGGTCACGGCGCGGTCCCCGCGCTCGTACGAACCGACCACCACGGCCTTCCAACGGCCCTGGGACTTCTCCTCGACACCGTGGAGGGAAAGGCCCTGCTGGGTGCGGATGGCGCGGAGCTTGGCCCCGAGCTGTTTGGCGTATTCGCTGGACATAACGCTCCCGGACGCTGTGACGCTGTGACGACATGGACGCTGTGACGACATTGACCACGTGCGGCTCCGCCGCGCGGCTGGTAACTCACTGTGAGGTTACGCAGCGTTACTTGGATGCGTCAAGCCGAATGGTCTCCGCCGCCCCTTTCAGGGGGCCCGCGCGGGGTCCCGGGCGGAGGCGGCGCAAAGGCCCTGGTACCGTGGTCCACGTACATCAGACGTCCTTTAAGGTCCGTCCCGTGAGGCGGAGAAGGAGGTCCTTTTCATGGACACTCAGGCTGCTCAGATCCAGACCGGCGATGCCCGCCCCGTTCTCGAGGCGCAGGACATCGCACGGGTCCTGACCCGCATCGCCCACGAGATCGTCGAACGCGCCAAGGGCGCCGACGACGTGGTGCTCCTCGGAATCCCCACCCGCGGTGTGTACCTCGCCCGCCGGCTGGCCGCCAAGCTCGAAGAGATCACCGGCAGGAAGATCCCGGTCGGTTCCCTCGACATCACCATGTACCGCGACGACCTGCGGATGAAGCCCGCCCGTGCGATCGGCCGTACCGAGATCCCCGGCGACGACCTCGACGGACGCCTGGTCGTCCTCGTCGACGACGTGCTCTTCTCCGGCCGCACCATCCGCGCCGCCCTCGACGCACTCGGTGACCTCGGCCGCCCCCGCGCCGTGCAGCTCGCCGTCCTCGTCGACCGCGGCCACCGCGAACTGCCGATCCGCGCCGACTACGTCGGCAAGAACCTCCCCACGTCGCTGCGGGAGACCGTCAAGGTCCAGCTCCAGGAGGAGGACGGCCGAGACGCCGTGCTGCTCGGCCAGCAGACCGCCCGGGCCGCAGGGCAGTAATCCGTACGCGTGAGGGCCCCGCGGGGTCCCGCGCCGTGCCGTGCCCGCTCCGCCCTGCCCTTACTCCTGCCAGTCAGCCCGCCTGCCTGCGCCCTTCCGACCCACGGAGCCATCCAGATGAAGCGCCACCTCATCTCGGCCGCCGATCTCACGCGCGACGACGCCGTCCTGATCCTCGACACCGCCGAGGAGATGGCCCGCGTCGCGGACCGGCCGATCAAGAAGCTGCCCACCCTGCGCGGCCTCACCGTCGTCAACCTCTTCTTCGAGGACTCGACCCGCACCAGGATCTCCTTCGAAGCGGCGGCCAAGCGGCTCTCCGCCGACGTCATCAACTTCTCCGCCAAGGGCTCCTCCGTTTCCAAGGGCGAATCCCTGAAGGACACCGCCCTGACCCTGGAGGCCATGGGCGCGGACGCCGTCGTCATCCGCCACCACGCCTCCGGCGCGCCCTACCGGCTCGCCACCTCCGGCTGGATCGACTCCGCCGTGGTCAATGCAGGCGACGGCACCCACGAGCACCCCACCCAGGCCCTGCTGGACGCCTTCACCATGCGCCGCCGCCTGGTCGGCCGGGACGCCGGACTCGGCAAGGACCTGAACGGCCGCCGGATCACCATCGTCGGCGACGTCCTGCACAGCCGAGTGGCCCGCTCCAACGTGCAGCTGCTGCACACCCTCGGCGCCCAGGTCACCGTGGTGGCCCCGCCCACGCTGGTCCCGATCGGCGTCGAGAGCTGGCCGTGCGAGGTCTCGTACAACCTCGACGAGGTGCTGCCCAAGTCCGATGCGGTGATGATGCTGCGTGTGCAGCGCGAACGCATGAACGCCGCCTTCTTCCCGACCGAGCGCGAGTACTCCCGCCGGTACGGGCTCAACGGCGACCGCATGGCGAAGATGCCCGAGCACGCCATCGTGATGCACCCCGGCCCGATGAACCGCGGCATGGAGATCACCGCCGAGGTCGCCGACTCCGACCGCTGCACGGCCGTCGAGCAGGTCGCGAACGGCGTGTCCACCCGGATGGCCGTCCTGTACCTGCTGCTCGGAGGCTCCGAGCCCGCCGTCACCACCACGCCCGCCGCTGCCCGTACCGAGGAGAGCAAGTAACCATGAGCAAGATCCTGATCCGTGGCGCGAAGGTACTCGGTGGCGAGGCGCAGGACGTCCTGATCGACGGCGAGACCATCGCCCAGGTCGGCCAGAACCTCTCCGCCGAGGGCGCGACCGTCATCGAGGCCGAGGGCCAGGTCCTCCTCCCCGGCCTCGTCGACCTGCACACCCACCTGCGCGAGCCCGGCCGCGAGGACTCCGAGACCGTCCTCACCGGCACCCGCGCCGCTGCCTCCGGCGGATACACCGCCGTGTTCGCCATGGCGAACACCTTCCCGGTCGCCGACACCGCCGGCGTCGTCGAGCAGGTCTGGCGCCTGGGCAAGGAATCCGGCTACTGCGACGTGCAGCCCATCGGCGCCGTCACCGTCGGCCTGGAGGGCAAGCAGCTCTCCGAGCTGGGCGCCATGCACGACTCCGCCGCCCGCGTCACCGTCTTCTCCGACGACGGCAAGTGCGTCGACGACGCGGTGATCATGCGCCGCGCCCTGGAGTACGTGAAGGCCTTCGGCGGCGTCGTCGCCCAGCACGCCCAGGAGCCCCGCCTCACCGAGGGCGCCCAGATGAACGAGGGCGTCGTCTCCGCCGAGCTCGGCCTGGGCGGCTGGCCCGCCGTCGCCGAGGAGTCGATCATCGCCCGTGACGTCCTCCTCGCCGAGCACGTCGGCTCCCGCGTCCACATCTGCCACCTCTCCACCGCCGGCTCCGTCGAGATCGTCCGCTGGGCCAAGTCCCGCGGCATCGACGTCACCGCCGAGGTCACCCCGCACCACCTCCTCCTCACCGAGGAACTGGTCCGCTCGTACAACGCCGTGTACAAGGTCAACCCGCCGCTGCGCACCGAGCGCGACGTGCTGGCCCTGCGCGAGGCGCTCGCCGACGGCACGATCGACATCGTCGCCACCGACCACGCCCCGCACCCGCACGAGGACAAGGACTGCGAGTGGGCCGCCGCCGCCATGGGCATGGTGGGCCTGGAGACCGCGCTCTCCGTCGTCCAGCAGACGATGGTGGAGACCGGACTGCTCGACTGGGCGGGTGTCGCGCAGCGGATGTCCTTCACCCCGGCGCGCATCGGCGGCCTGGAGAACCACGGCCGTCCCGTCTCGGCAGGTGAACCCGCGAACCTGACCTTGGTCGATACCTCGTACCGTGGTGCTGTGGACCCCGCACGCTTCGCTTCCCGCAGCCGCAACACGCCTTACGAGGGCCGTGAGCTGCCGGGTCGCGTCACTCACACCTTCCTGCGGGGCCGGGCAACGGTCGTGGACGGGACGCTGGCGTGACACCTGCAGTAATCCAACTGGCCGCCGAGGCCGCCGAACGACGGTCGGCGGAGGTGACGGACTGGGGCGCGCGCATGGCGTGGGTGCTCGGCCTGCTCGTCTTCATCGCGTTCGTGTACTGGCTGATGCGGCAGGGCTGGAAATGGCGAGGCGCTCTGCAGAACGATCTGCCGGAGCTGCCCGCCGCCCCCGACGGTCTCCCCGAGCACCGGCTGGCCCTGACCGGCCGGTACCACGGGTCCACCACCGCCGGGCAGTGGCTCGACCGGATCGTCGCCCACGGCCTGGGCGTCCGCAGCCGGGTCGAGCTCACGCTCACCGACGCGGGCCTCGACGTGGTCCGTCCGGGTGCCACCGACTTCTTCGTACCGGCCGCGCAGCTGCGCGGCGCCCGCCTCGACAAGGGAATCGCGGGCAAGGTACTCACCGAGGGCGGTCTGCTCGTCGTCACCTGGGCGCACGGTGACAAGCAGATCGACTCCGGATTCCGCTCCGACCGCGCGGCCGAGCACGCCGCCTGGGTCGAGGCGATCAACCTCATGAACTCATCCACCACGACGGAAGGCGCCGAACGATGACGACCTCCACCAGGGGAGCAGCCAAAGCTCCCGCCGTACTCGTCCTGGAGGACGGTCGGATCTTCCGCGGCCGCGCCTACGGCGCTGTGGGGGAGACCTTCGGCGAGGCCGTGTTCTCCACCGGCATGACCGGCTACCAGGAGACCCTCACCGACCCGTCGTACCACCGGCAGGTCGTCGTGATGACGGCCCCGCACGTGGGCAACACCGGCGTCAACGACGAGGACCCCGAGTCCTCCCGCATCTGGGTGGCCGGCTACGTCGTACGCGACCCCGCGCGCGTCCCCTCCAACTGGCGCTCCCGGCGCTCGCTGGACGAGGAGCTCGTCAAGCAGGGCGTCGTCGGGATCTGCGGCATCGACACCCGCGCCCTGACCCGCCACCTGCGCGAGCGCGGCGCCATGCGCGTCGGCATCTTCTCCGGCGAGGCCTGGGACGGCGTCCGCGACGCGGCCCTGCTGGCCCGCGTCAAGGAAGCCCCGCAGATGAAGGGCGCGAACCTGTCCGCCGAGGTCGCCACCAAGGAGACGTACGTCGTCCCCGCCATCGGTGAGAAGAAGTTCACCGTGGCCGCCGTGGACCTCGGCATCAAGGGCATGACCCCGCACCGGATGGCCGAGCGCGGCATCGAGGTGCACGTGCTGCCCGCCACCGCCACCGTCGAGGACGTGTACGCGGTCCAGCCCGACGGCGTGTTCTTCTCCAACGGCCCGGGCGACCCGGCCACCGCCGACCACGCGGTCTCCGTCATGCAGGGCGTCCTCGCCCGCAAGACCCCGCTCTTCGGCATCTGCTTCGGCAACCAGATCCTGGGCCGCGCGCTCGGCTTCGGCACCTACAAGCTGAAGTACGGCCACCGCGGCATCAACCAGCCGGTGCAGGACCGCACCACCGGCAAGGTCGAGATCACCGCGCACAACCACGGCTTCGCCGTGGACGCGCCCCTCGACAAGGTGTCCGAGACCCCCTACGGCCGCGCCGAGGTCTCCCACGTCTGCCTGAACGACAACGTCGTGGAAGGCCTCCAGCTGCTCGACCAGCCGGCCTTCTCCGTCCAGTACCACCCCGAGGCGGCCGCGGGCCCGCACGACGCCGCGTACCTCTTCGACCGCTTCACGTCTTTGATGGAAACCGCCCTGATGGAGGCCGAGCGTGCCTAAGCGCACCGATATCCAGTCCGTCCTGGTCATCGGCTCCGGCCCGATCGTCATCGGGCAGGCCGCCGAGTTCGACTACTCCGGTACCCAGGCCTGCCGCATCCTCAAGGCCGAGGGCCTGCGGGTCATCCTGGTGAACTCCAACCCCGCGACGATCATGACCGACCCGGAGATCGCCGACGCCACGTACGTCGAGCCGATCACTCCCGAGTTCGTCGAGAAGATCATCGCGAAGGAGCGCCCGGACGCGCTGCTCCCGACCCTCGGCGGCCAGACCGCGCTGAACACCGCGATCTCCATGCACGAGCAGGGTGTGCTGGAGAAGTACGGCGTCGAGCTCATCGGCGCCAACGTCGAGGCCAT
Organism: Streptomyces sp. NPDC048255; assembly: GCF_040652415.1. NCBI lineage: Bacteria > Bacillati > Actinomycetota > Actinomycetes > Kitasatosporales > Streptomycetaceae > Streptomyces > Streptomyces sp. NPDC048255. Next base: position 15,295 of record NZ_JBEZMA010000083.1, on the reverse strand, counting down.
CAACAAGGGCGAGGACCGCGACCTCTTCAAGGGCGTCGTCGAAGCCGTCAAGGCGAAGATCGGCTACGGCGAGTCCGCCCGCTCGGTCATCTGCCACTCGATGGACGACGTCATCGCCGGTGTCGAGACCCTCGGCGGCTACCCCGTCGTCGTGCGCCCCTCCTTCACCATGGGCGGCGCCGGCTCCGGCTTCGCCCACGACGAGGAAGAACTGCGCCGCATCGCCGGCCAGGGCCTCACGCTCTCCCCGACCACCGAGGTGCTCCTGGAGGAGTCCATCCTCGGCTGGAAGGAGTACGAGCTGGAGCTGATGCGCGACACCAAGGACAACGTGGTCGTCGTCTGCTCCATCGAGAACTTCGACCCGATGGGCGTCCACACCGGCGACTCCATCACCGTCGCCCCGGCGATGACCCTGACCGACCGCGAGTACCAGCGGCTGCGCGACATCGGCATCGCGATCATCCGCGAGGTCGGCGTCGACACCGGCGGCTGCAACATCCAGTTCGCGATCGACCCGGTCGACGGCCGCGTCATCGTCATCGAGATGAACCCGCGCGTCTCGCGCTCCTCGGCGCTCGCCTCGAAGGCCACCGGCTTCCCGATCGCCAAGATCGCCGCCAAGCTGGCCATCGGGTACACGCTCGACGAGGTCCCCAACGACATCACCGAGAAGACCCCGGCCTCCTTCGAGCCGTCCCTCGACTACGTCGTCGTCAAGGCCCCGCGCTTCGCCTTCGAGAAGTTCCCGCTCGCCGACGCCACCCTCACCACCACCATGAAGTCGGTGGGCGAGGCCATGGCCATCGGCCGCAACTTCACCGAGGCCCTCCAGAAGGCCCTGCGCTCCCTGGAGAAGAAGGGCTCGCAGTTCAGCTTCGTCGGCCCGGTCGGCGACAAGGAGGAGCTGCTCGCCACCGCGGTCCGCCCCACCGACGGCCGCATCAACACCGTCATGCAGGCCATCCGCGCCGGCGCCACCCAGGAGGAGGTCTTCGAGTACACGAAGATCGACCCCTGGTTCGTCGACCAGCTCTTCCTCATCAAGGAGATCGCGGACGAGCTGGCCGCCGTGGAGAAGCTCCACCCCGAGATCCTCGCCGAGGCCAAGCGCCACGGCTTCTCCGACGCCCAGATCGCCGAGATCCGCGGCCTGCGCGAGGACGTCGTCCGCGAGGTCCGGCACGCGCTGGGCGTCCGGCCGGTCTACAAGACGGTCGACACCTGCGCCGCCGAGTTCGCCGCGAAGACCCCGTACTTCTACTCGTCCTACGACGAGGAGTCCGAGGTCGCCCCGCGCACCAAGCCCGCGGTCATCATCCTGGGCTCCGGCCCGAACCGCATCGGCCAGGGCATCGAATTCGACTACTCCTGCGTCCACGCCTCCTTCGCCCTCAGCGACGCCGGCTACGAGACCGTGATGGTCAACTGCAACCCGGAGACCGTCTCGACGGACTACGACACCTCCGACCGCCTGTACTTCGAGCCGCTGACGCTCGAGGACGTGCTGGAGATCGTTCACGCTGAGTCGCTGGCCGGCCCCATCGCCGGTGTCATCGTCCAGCTCGGCGGCCAGACCCCCCTGGGTCTCGCCCAGGCCCTCAAGGACAACGGCGTCCCCGTCGTCGGCACCTCCCCGGAGGCCATCCACGCCGCCGAGGACCGCGGCGCCTTCGGCCAGGTCCTCGCCGACGCGGGCCTGCCCGCCCCCAAGCACGGCACCGCCACCACCTTCGCCGGCGCCAAGGCCATCGCCGACGAGATCGGCTACCCGGTCCTGGTGCGCCCGTCCTACGTGCTCGGCGGCCGCGGCATGGAGATCGTCTACGACGAGACCCGCCTCGAGTCGTACATCGCCGAGTCCACCGAGATCTCCCCGACCCGCCCCGTGCTGGTCGACCGGTTCCTCGACGACGCCATCGAGATCGACGTCGACGCCCTCTACGACGGCCACGAGCTCTACCTCGGCGGCGTCATGGAGCACATCGAGGAAGCAGGCATCCACTCCGGCGACTCCGCCTGCGCCCTGCCCCCGATCACCCTCGGCGGCTACGACATCAAGCGCCTGCGCGTCTCCACCGAGGCCATCGCCAAGGGCGTCGGCGTCCGCGGCCTGATCAACATCCAGTTCGCGATGGCGGGTGACATCCTCTACGTCCTGGAGGCCAACCCGCGCGCCTCCCGGACCGTCCCCTTCACCTCGAAGGCGACCGCCGTCCCCCTCGCCAAGGCCGCCGCCCGCATCTCGCTCGGCTCCACCATCGCCGAGCTGCGCGCCGAGGGCCTGCTGCCGAAGACCGGCGACGGCGGCACCCTGCCGCTCGACGCGCCGATCTCCGTCAAGGAGGCCGTCATGCCGTGGTCGCGCTTCCGCGACATCCACGGCCGCGGCGTGGACACCGTCCTCGGCCCGGAGATGCGCTCGACCGGCGAGGTCATGGGCATCGACTCCGTCTTCGGCACGGCCTACGCCAAGTCGCAGGCCGGCGCCTACGGCCCGCTGCCCACCAAGGGCCGCGCCTTCATCTCCGTCGCCAACCGCGACAAGCGCTCGATGATCTTCCCGGCGCGCGAGCTCGTCGCCCACGGCTTCGAGCTGATGGCCACCTCCGGTACCGCCGAGGTGCTGCGCCGCAACGGCATCAACGCCACCGTGGTGCGCAAGCTCAGCGAAGGCGAGGGCCCGAACGGCGAGAAGAACATCGTCCAGCTGATCCACGACGGCCAGGTCGACCTGATCGTCAACACCCCGTACGGCACCGGCGGCCGCCTCGACGGCTACGAGATCCGCACGGCGGCCGTGGCGCGCGGCGTCCCGTGCCTGACCACGGTCCAGGCGCTCGCCGCGGCCGTGCAGGGCATCGACGCCCTCAACCACGGCGGCGTGGGCGTGCGCTCCCTCCAGGAGCACGCGGAGCACCTGACCGCGGCCCGCGACTAGGGTCTGCCCGGTCCGTCAGGCCGGATAAGGGAGCGGGGTCTGGTGCGTGCGTGCCAGACCCCGCGAGCCCGGCTTGACGGACCGGACAGGCCCTGACAAGCCCGTACAGCCCGGACACGGGAGGGGGGACACCGGTTTCACGACGGGTGTCCCCCTTCCCATGAGCGCAGAGGGATCCTTCTCGACGATGTACAAGCTCTTCTTCAACCTGGTCTTCAAGCGGATGGACCCGGAGCAGGCCCACTACATGGCCTTCCGGTGGATCCGCCTCGCCGCCCGCGTCCCGGTGCTGCGCACCTTCCTCGCCGCCTGGCTCGCCCCCCGCCACAAGAACCTGCGCACCGAGGCCCTCGGCCTGCGGATGCACGGCCCCTTCGGGCTCGCGGCCGGCTTCGACAAGAACGCCGTCGCCATCGACGGCATGTCGATGCTCGGCTTCGACCACATCGAGATCGGCACCGTCACGGCCCGGGCCCAGCCGGGCAACCCCAAGAAGCGGCTGTTCCGGCTGGTCCCGGACCGTGCGCTGATCAACCGCATGGGCTTCAACAACGAGGGCTCGGCCGCCGTCGCCGCGCGCCTGGCCGCCCGTACCCCGGTCTTCAACACCGTCGTCGGCGTCAACATCGGCAAGACCAAGGTCGTGCCCGAGGAGGAGGCGGTGGGGGACTACGTCGCCTCCACCGAGCGCCTCGCCCGCCACGCCGACTACCTCGTGGTCAACGTCTCCTCCCCGAACACCCCCGGCCTGCGCAACCTCCAGGCCACGGAATCGCTGCGGCCGCTGCTGACCGCCGTACGGGAGGCCGCGGACCGGGTGGTCACCGACCGCAGGGTCCCGCTGCTGGTCAAGATCGCCCCGGACCTGGCCGACGAGGACGTCGACGCGGTCGCCGACCTGGCGCTGGAGCTCGGCCTCGACGGCATCATCGCGACCAACACCACCATCGCCCGCGAGGGCCTGGGGCTGAAGTCCGCTCCGTCCCTGGTGAAGGAGACCGGCGGGCTGTCCGGGGCGCCCGTCAAGGAGCGCTCGCTGGAGGTCCTGCGCCGCCTGTACGCCCGCGTGGGCGACCGGCTGGTCCTGGTCGGGGTCGGCGGCATCGAGAACGCCGAGGACGCCTGGCAGCGCATCCTGGCCGGCGCCACGCTGGTCCAGGGCTACAGCGCCTTCATCTACGAGGGTCCCTTCTACGCCCGCGCCATCCACAAGGGCCTGGCCGCACGCCTGGCCACCAGCCCGTACGCGACGCTCGCCGAAGCGGTGGGCGCCGAGACCCGAAAGGCCGCGAAGTGAGCACTGTGACCCCGTTCGGCACCCGCCTGCGCGAGGCGATGGACACCCGAGGCCCGCTGTGCGTCGGGATCGACCCGCACGCCGCGCTGCTGGCGCAGTGGGGCCTGGCCGACGACATCGCCGGCCTGGAGCGGTTCTCCCGTACGGTCGTGGAGGCGCTGGCGGACTCGGTGGCGGTCTTCAAGCCGCAGGCGGCCTTCTTCGAGCGGTTCGGCTCGCGCGGTGTCGCGGTGCTGGAGCGGACCGTGGCCGACGCGCGCGCGGCGGGCACCCTCGTGGTGATGGACGCCAAGCGGGGCGACATCGGCTCGACCATGGCGGCGTACGCCTCGGCCTTCCTGGACCCGGCCTCCCCGCTCTTCTCCGACGCGCTGACGGTCTCCCCGTACCTGGGATACGGCTCGCTGAAGCCCGCCGTGGACCTGGCCCGGGAGTCGGGCGCCGGCCTGTTCGTCCTGGCCCTGACCTCGAACCCGGAGGGCGCCGAGGTCCAGCGGGCGGTGCGGGAGGACGGCCGCACCATCGGCGCGACGATGCTGGCGCACCTGGCCGCGGAGAACGCGGGCGCCGAGCCCATGGGCTCCTTCGGAGCCGTGGTCGGGGCCACGCTGGGCGACCTGTCCTCCTTCGACCTGGACATCAACGGGCCGCTGCTGGCCCCCGGCATCGGCGCGCAGGGGGCCACGGCCGCCGACCTGCCGGCCGTGTTCGGCAAGGCCGTGCGCAACGTCGTGCCGAACGTCTCGCGGGGCGTCCTGAAGCACGGTCCGGACACCGCGGCCCTGCGCGCGTCCGCGGCGGCCTTCGCGGAGGAGATCCGCGCGGCCGTCTCCGCGTAGCTTCCGGGGCGGCGCGGCGCGGCGCGGGGCCTCGCGGGCTCGCGCCGCACACGGATTCGGGTCGTTCAGAGCGGATGTCGGACGGGTGCGTCGTACGGCTTGACGAAATTCGAACGGCTTTCACCGGACAAATCAGGGGTATTTTGTCCGTGATGTACGGTTCAGTGGAGGCTGACCAGGACTTTTCGTCCGTTCTCGCTGACTGGAGCGGCCATGGCCGCTAGTCTCCGATCAGAGTGAACGAGCAGCGAACGAGTATCACCGCTGTTCGGGAGCTCGCCAGGTGTGGTGCCTGCGGGTTCCGCACCGGTCCGTATCCGACAGTTCGACATCCGAGGTGACGTAGGCGTGGCTCTTCCGCCCCTTACCCCTGAACAGCGCGCAGCCGCGCTCGAAAAGGCCGCCGCGGCTCGCCGGGAGCGGGCCGAGGTCAAGAATCGACTCAAGCACTCCGGCGCCTCGCTCCAAGAGGTCATCAAGACGGGCCAGGAGAACGACGTCATCGGCAAGATGAAGGTCTCCGCCCTGCTGGAGTCCCTGCCTGGCGTGGGCAAGGTGCGCGCCAAGCAGATCATGGAGCGCCTCGGCATCTCCGAGTCCCGGCGTGTTCGAGGTCTCGGCTCCAACCAGATCGCTTCTCTGGAGCGTGAGTTCGGCACTCCTGCCGGCTGACGCGTCGCCCGGAGTTCGTCCGGCGTTCTCAGGCAGTCCCGAGAACCTGGATAATCGCTCTATGGCAGCAGAGGTTCGTCCGCGGCTGACCGTGCTCTCCGGCCCTTCGGGGGTCGGCAAGAGCACGGTCGTCGCGCATATGCGCAAGGTCCACCCGGAGGTATGGCTCTCGGTGTCGGCCACCACCCGCAAGCCGCGGCCCGGTGAGCGACACGGAGTCCACTACTTCTTCGTCAACGACGACGAGTTCGACAAGCTGATCGCCAACGGCGAGCTGCTGGAGTGGGCCGAGTTCGCGGGCAACCGCTACGGCACACCGCGCGGCGCGGTACTGGAACGCCTGGAGAACGGCGAGCCGGTCCTGCTGGAGATCGACCTCCAGGGCGCCCGGCTGGTCCGGGATTCCATGCCCGAGGCCCAGCTGGTCTTCCTGGCTCCGCCGAGCTGGGACGAGCTGGTCCGCCGGCTGACCGGCCGCGGCACCGAATCGGCCGAGGTCATCGCGCGCCGGCTGGAGCAGGCCAAGATCGAACTCGCTGCCGAATCGGAGTTCGACACCACCCTTGTCAACACCTCCGTCGAGGACGTGGCGCGTGAGCTGCTAGCCTTGATGGAAGTTGTCTGATCGTTGATCGATTCTTCGATCGTTGTTAGTCAACGTTTCGATCATTCACCCATCTTCGGAAGGTAGAGCGTGTCCTCTTCCATCACTGCGCCCGAGGGCATCATCAACCCGCCGATCGACGAGCTGCTCGAGGCCACGGACTCGAAGTACAGCCTCGTGATCTACGCGGCCAAGCGCGCGCGTCAGATCAACGCGTACTACTCGCAGCTCGGTGAGGGCCTGCTCGAGTACGTCGGCCCGCTGGTGGACACCCACGTCCACGAGAAGCCGCTTTCGATCGCGCTGCGCGAGATCAACGCGGGTCTGCTGACCTCCGAGGCCATCGAGGCCCCGGCTCAGTAGGACACCGAGTCCTTTCACCGCAGGCCCGGCAGAACATCTGCCGGGCCTGTGGTGTGTCATGGAGGGGCACGACGGCCCGAGCCGGAGCCGTCGGACGCGTCGAGTTCGTCAAAGGGGAGTGCGTGGATGGGTAAGCCGAAGGTCGTGCTGGGGGTGAGCGGCGGGATCGCCGCCTACAAGGCGTGCGAGCTGCTGCGCCGGCTGACCGAGTCCGGCCACGAGGTACGGGTGGTGCCCACGGCGGCGTCCCTGAACTTCGTCGGCGAGGCCACCTGGGCCGCCCTCTCCGGGAACCCGGCCTCCACCGAGGTGTGGGAGACCGTCCACGAGGTGCCGCACGTGCGCATCGGCCAGGCCGCCGACCTGGTCGTCGTCGCCCCGGCCACCGCGGACATGCTGGCCAAGGCCGCCCACGGGCTGGCCGACGACCTGCTCACGAACACCCTGCTCACCGCACGCTGTCCGGTGGTCTTCGCCCCGGCCATGCACACCGAGATGTGGGAGCACCCGGCCACCCAGGAGAACGTGGCCACGCTGCGCCGGCGCGGAGCCGTCGTCATCGAGCCCGCCGTCGGCCGGCTCACAGGCAAGGACACCGGCAAGGGGCGGCTGCCCGACCCCGAGGAGATCTTCGAGGTGTGCCGCGGGGTCCTGGCGCGCGGGACGGCCGGGCCGGACCTCGCCGGCCGGCACGTGGTGATCAGCGCCGGCGGTACGCGGGAGCCGCTGGACCCCGTCCGCTTCCTCGGCAACCGCTCCTCCGGCAAGCAGGGGTACGCGCTCGCCCGTACCGCCGTGGCGCGCGGGGCCCGGGTCACCCTGGTGGCGGCCAACACGGCGCTCGCCGACCCGGCCGGGGTGGACCTCGTGCGCGTCGGGACGGCCGTGCAGCTGCGGGAGGCGGTGCTGGAGGCGGCCCGGGACGCGGACGCCGTGGTGATGGCCGCGGCCGTGGCCGACTTCCGGCCCGCCGAGTACGCGTCCGGCAAGATCAAGAAGAAGGACGGGCAGGAGCCCGCCCCCGTGGCGCTCGTGCGCAACCCTGACGTGCTCGCGGAGATCTCGGCCGACCGGGCCCGGGAGGGCCAGGTGGTGGTGGGGTTCGCCGCCGAGACCGACGACGTGCTGGCCAACGGCCGGGCCAAGCTGCTGCGCAAGGGCTGCGATCTGCTCGTCGTGAACGAGGTCGGGGAGGCCAAGACCTTCGGTTCGGAGGAGAACGAGGCTGTGATCCTGGCCTCGGACGGAGCGGAGGTCCAGGTTCCCTATGGCCCGAAGGAAGCCCTGGCGGAGGTGATCTGGGACCAGGTGGCCCCCAGGCTCGCCCCGCGACGCGCCTGAACGCGGCGCTTCTCCTGCGCGGATCCGTGCGCCAGAATGGAGTGTCGCAGGTCACGTGGCTCCCATAAGGCGAGACAGGTGGTCCGTTAAACGGTGGCGACGGATAAACTGCATTCGGAACGTGATCGGGCGCAGCCTCCGATGTGGTTCCGCCAAATGATCAGCCAGCAGCCGCTGCAACCCCAGGGAGCGATGTGTCCCGCCGCCTGTTTACCTCGGAGTCCGTCACCGAGGGCCACCCCGACAAGATCGCTGACCAGATCAGCGACACGATCCTCGACGCCTTGCTGCGCGAGGACCCGACCTCGCGTGTGGCCGTGGAGACGCTCATCACCACCGGTCTCGTGCACATCGCGGGAGAGGTGACGACGAAGGCGTACGCGCCGATCGCGCAGCTCGTCCGCGAAAAGATCCTCGAGATCGGGTACGACTCCTCGAAGAAGGGCTTCGACGGCGCCTCGTGCGGCGTGTCGGTGTCCATCGGGGCGCAGTCCCCGGACATCGCGCAGGGTGTCGACACCGCGTACGAGAAGCGTGTCGAAGGCGACGAGGACGAGCTCGACAAGCAGGGCGCGGGCGACCAGGGCCTGATGTTCGGCTACGCGTGCGACGAGACGCCCGAGCTGATGCCGCTCCCGATCCACCTGGCGCACCGGCTGTCCCGCCGGCTGTCCGAGGTCCGCAAGAACGGGACCATCCCGTACCTGCGTCCCGACGGCAAGACCCAGGTCACCATCGAGTACGACGGTGACAAGGCCGTGCGCCTGGACACCGTCGTGGTGTCCTCGCAGCACGCCTCGGACATCGACCTGGACTCGCTGCTCGCTCCCGACATCCGCGAGTTCGTCGTCGAGCACGTGCTGGCCCAGCTCATCGAGGACGGCATCAAGCTGGACACCGAGGGCTACCGGCTCCTGGTGAACCCGACCGGCCGTTTCGAGATCGGCGGCCCGATGGGCGACGCCGGCCTGACCGGCCGCAAGATCATCATCGACACCTACGGCGGCATGGCCCGCCACGGTGGCGGAGCCTTCTCGGGCAAGGACCCGTCCAAGGTCGACCGCTCCGCCGCGTACGCGATGCGCTGGGTCGCCAAGAACGTGGTCGCCGCCGGTCTGGCCTCGCGCTGCGAGGTCCAGGTCGCGTACGCGATCGGCAAGGCCGAGCCGGTGGGCCTGTTCGTCGAGACCTTCGGCACCGCCAAGGTGGAGGTCCAGAAGATCGAGGACGCGATCGGGCAGGTCTTCGACCTCCGCCCCGCCGCGATCATCCGCGACCTGGACCTGCTGCGCCCGATCTACGCGCAGACCGCCGCCTACGGCCACTTCGGCCGTGAGCTCCCCGACTTCACCTGGGAGCGCACCGACCGCGTCGACGCCCTGCGCGCCGCCGCCGGTCTGTAAGCACCACCGCTCGCGCCGAACGGCCCCGGACCAGCTGGTCCGGGGCCGTTCGCATGCCCGGACGGGGCTGGTCGGTACCGGCCGGGCCCGTCCGCTGTCAGCGGGGTTTGGTAAGAATGCTGATGTGAGCAGCTCGAACGATTCCCCGCCGGAGCAGCTCGCGCTGATCCGGGAGATGGTGGCCGAGGCGAAGGCCAAGGCGCCCAAGGCGAAACCGCGCACCTGGCGCGGCGCGGCGCTGGCCCCGGAGCTGCCGATCGCCAGGGTCCTGGTCAACAAGGGCGTCCTGCACCTCGACCAGACCTGGGACTACGCCGTCCCCGAGAGCCTCGCCGAGGACGCCCAGCCCGGTGTCCGCGTCCGGGTGCGCTTCGGCGCGGGCGAGGGCAGGGTGCGAGAGGGGCGGCGCGAGGGCGGCGGCCTGATCGACGGCTACCTCATCGAGCGGGTGGCCGAGACGGACTACGAGGGCCCCCTGGCGGCCCTGGCCCAGGTGGTGTCGCCGGAGCGGGTGCTCAGCCCGCAGATCGAGCAGCTATGCCGGGCCGTCGCCCGCCGCTACGGCGGCAGCCTGGCCGACGTCCTGCAACTGGCGATCCCGCCCCGCCACGGACAGGCCGAGAGCCGTCCCTCGCCCGACCCGCTGCCCGCCCCCGGCGCGCCCGCCCCCGGCGGCTGGGACCGCTACCCGGCGGGACCCGGTTTCCTGCGGGAGCTGGCCTCCGGCGCGAGCCCGCGAGCGGTGTGGACCGCCCTGCCCGGACCGGGCTGGCCCGAGGAACTCGCCCGGGCCATGGCGGCCACCCTCGCCTCGGGCCGGGGAGCGCTGGCCGTGCTCCCCGACGGCCGCGCGGCCGCGCGGGTGGACGAGGCGCTGACCGCCCTCGTAGGCAAGGGGCTGCACACCCTCCTCACGGCCGAGTCCGGCCCGCAGAAGCGCTATTCCCAGTGGCTCTCGGTGCACCGCGGATCGGTGCGGGCCGTCATCGGGACCCGGGCCGCGATGTTCGCCCCGGTGCACCGCCTCGGCCTGGTGGCGATCTGGGACGACGGGGACGCCAGCCACAGCGACACCAACGTCCCCCACCCGCACGTGCGCGAGGTGCTCCAGCTGCGCTCGCTGACCGAGGGCTGCGGCTTCCTGCTGGGCAGCACCAGCTGCACCGTGGAGGCCGCCCAGCTCGTGGAGTCCGGCTGGGCCCGGCCGCTGGTCGCCGACCGCGAGACCGTACGCGCCGTCGCGCCCAGGATCCGGACCGTCGGCGACGAGCTGCTGGCCCGGGACGGCGCGGCCCGGGCCGCCCGGCTGCCGAGCCTGGCCTGGGAGACCGTACGGGAGGGGCTGAAGACCGGGCCCGTACTCGTCCAGGTGCCGCGGCGCGGCTACGTGCCCCGGCTGGCCTGCGAGCGGTGCCGGACCCCGGCGCGCTGCCGGACCTGCGCCGGACCGCTGGAGGCCCCGGACGAGCGGGAGCTGCACTGTGGGTGGTGCGGGCTCCAGGAGACCTCCTGGCACTGCGAGGAGTGCGGGTCCTTCCGGCTGCGGGCACAGGTCGTCGGCGCCCGGCGGACCGCCGAGGAGCTCGGCCGGGCCTTCCCCGCGGTGCCCGTGCGGACCTCGGGCCGCGACCACGTCCTGGAGCGCGTGCCCGACGAGCCCGCGCTCGTCGTGTCGACCCCCGGGGCCGAACCGGTGGCCGAGGGCGCCGGGTACGCGGCCGCCCTGCTGCTGGACGGCTGGGCCATGGTCGGCTTTCCCGACCTGCGGGCCGGGGAGGAGGCCCTGCGGCGCTGGATCGCCGCGTCCTGCCTCGTACGGGGCGAGGGCCAGGTGGTGGTCGTGGCCGAGCCGACGCTGCGGCCCGTTCAGGCGCTGGTCAGGTGGGACCCGGTCGGCCACGCGCTGCGGGAGCTGGCGGAACGCGCCGAACTGCGGTTCCCGCCCGTGTCCCGGATGGCGTCCGTCATCGGACGCGGCGCCGCCGTGGAGGACTTCCTGGCCGCCGCCGACCTGCCCGCGGACGCCGAGATCCTGGGGCCGGTGCCGCTGCCCGGGCGGCGCGGGGAGCCGTCGCCGGGGGAGCGGGCGCTGGTCCGGGTCCCGCCGGGCACCGGAGCCGCGCTCGCGGCGGCCCTCAAGTCGGCCCAGGCGGCCCGGCTGGCGCGGGGCGTCGCGGCCTCGGAGGCGGTGCGGGTCCGGATCGACCCGCTGGACATCGGCTGACGGCGCCGGTCCGCACAGCGGGCCGGAGGCCGGGCCGGTGCACGAGCGCCCCCGGCGCGGCGACCACGAGGATCGTTTTGCCGGGGGCGCGTTCGGTACAGGCTCTCGGTGTGCTCGGTGTGCCTGGTGTCGCCCGGCCGTCGGGGGTCGGCGTCCCGGCGGTGGGGGCGGTGCGGTGCTGCGGTCAGCCGTTGCGGGGGCCCGGGAAGGCCGACTGGCGGGCGGCGCCCGCCGCGGCCTGGGATTCCTCGCGCATCGGCTGCGGCGGTACGGAGCGGGCCGCCGGGACCGTGGGGAGCGGCCCGAGGGTCCGGGTGGTCGTGCCCTCGGCCAGTTGCTCGGTGGACTCGGCGCTCTGCGCCCGCCGGGCGCCGTAGCGCCGGTGCACGGCCTGCTTGGTGACGCCGAGAGCCGAGCCGACCGCGTCCCACGAGAAACCGAGCGAGCGGTCGAAGTCGACCGCGGCGGTGACCAGCGTCTCGACGCTGTCCCGCAGCTCCTGGGCGAGGCGGACGGTGGGCGCGGGCGCCCGGCCGTAGACGACGAAGCCCGTGGAGGGACCTGAGCGGCGCGGGCGGTACACATTGCCGAGCTGGGCGGTCAGCGTACGCAGGGCATCCACCTGCCGGCGAACCCGCTCGATGTCCCGCACCAGGAGGTGCAGGCTGGCCCGGGCTTGGGCGTCGTGGGTGGCGTGGTCGGCCATGAAGAAGCCTCTCGAACCGGTGCTGAAGGGCGGAGCGGGCCGCGTACACCGTTCAAACGCGGCCCGTTTTGGTCAATCTCTCTTGACCAACGCGCCACCTGGCGGCCAGGTCACGCTCTGGGGGCGTGTCGGCATATGCGAGAGGCGCGCGTGTGTGCGTACGCCCCCTCGTGGCGGCGGCCCGGACCCAGGCGGTGTACCGCGTGCGGGCCCCATAGACTGGTGCGCTGCTGACAGCCGAGATAGCGAGGTAGGACCCCAGTGAAGCTGGTCTTCGCAGGCACCCCCGAGGTCGCCGTGCCCGCCCTGGACGCCCTGATCGCCTCCGGGCGGCACGAGGTGGCCGCCGTCATCACCCGGCCCGACGCGCCGGCCGGCCGCGGCCGCAGGCTCGTCGCCAGCCCGGTCGCCGAGCGCGCCGAGGAAGCCGGCATCGAGGTCCTCAAGCCCGCCCGGCCGCGCGACCCGGACTTCCAGGCCCGGCTGCGCGAGATCGGCCCGGACTGCTGCCCGGTCGTCGCCTACGGCGCGCTGATCCCCAAGAGCGCCCTGGAGATCCCCCGGCACGGCTGGGTCAACCTGCACTTCTCCCTGCTGCCGGCCTGGCGCGGGGCGGCGCCCGTCCAGCAGTCCATCATGGCGGGCGACCAGGTCACCGGCGCGTCCACGTTCCTCATCGAGGAGGGCCTGGACACCGGCCCGGTCTACGGGATCCTGACCGAGGAGATCCGGCCGACCGACACCAGCGGCGACCTGCTGACGCGGCTCGCCTTCGCCGGGTCCGGCCTGCTCGCCGCCACCATGGACGGCATCGAGGACGGCACCCTGCGGGCCGTGGCCCAGCCCGCCGACGGGGTCTCCCTCGCACCCAAGATCACGGTGGAGGACGCCAGGATCGACTGGGCCGCTCCGGCGATGCGCGCCGACCGCGTGGTGCGCGGCTGCACCCCGGCGCCCGGCGCGTGGACCGTCTTCCGCGGCGAGCGGCTCAAGCTGATCTCGGTGGGCCTGGTGCCCGACCGCACCGACCTGGCCCCCGGCGTGCTGGCCCCCGCCAAGAACAACGTCTTCGTCGGCACCGGCTCGCACGCCGTGGAGCTGCTCTGGGTGCAGCCGCAGGGCAAGAAGCCGATGCGCGGCGCCGACTGGGCGCGCGGGGTGCGCATCGCTCCCGGCGAGCGGCTCGGCGGCGCCGACGTAGGCTGAATCCCACCGCACCGTCGCAGCAGCAGCGCGCGCGGCACCGCGCAGTCCGCACCGCCCGGCCCGCCATTCCCCGAGCCGCCGACCGGCCGCCCTCGTCCCACCCGCACACCCGTGGCACCTCGTACATCCGGAGCACCTTTCACGTGAGCGATCAGTCCCGTCCCCCGCGCAGCGCCGCAGGCAAGCGGCCGGCCAAGCCGTACCGCCGTCCCCAGAAGGACCCCGTCCGGATGCTGGCCTTCGAGGTGCTGCGGGCGGTGGACGAGCGCGACGCCTACGCGAACCTCGTTCTGCCGCCGCTGCTGCGCAAGGCCCGCCAGGACGAGAGCTTCCAGGCGCGGGACGCGGCCCTGGCCACCGAGCTGGTCTACGGGACGCTGCGCCGCCAGGGCACGTACGACGCCGTCATCAAGGCCTGCATCGACCGCCCGCTGCGGGAGGTGGACCCGCCGGTGCTGGACGTGCTCTCGCTCGGCGCCCACCAGCTGCTGGGCACCCGCATCCCGACCCACGCGGCCGTCTCCGCGAGCGTGGAGCTGGCCCGGGTGGTGCTCGGGGACGGGCGCGCGAAGTTCGTGAACGCCGTGCTGCGGAAGATCTCCGCGCACGACCTGGACGGCTGGCTGGAGCGGGTCGCCCCGCCGTACGAGGAGGACGCCGAGGAGCACCTCGCCGTCTACCACTCGCACCCGCGGTGGGTCGTCAGCGCCCTGTGGGACGCGCTGGGCGGCGGCCGCGCCGGGATCGAGGACCTGCTGGAGGCCGACAACGAGCGGCCCGAGGTCACTCTGGTGGCGCGGCCGGGACGGTCCACGCCCGAGGAGCTGCTGGAGGCGGTCGGCGAGGACTCCGCGCTGCCGGGCCGCTGGTCCCCGTACGCCGTGCGGATGTCCGAGGGCGGCGAGCCGGGCGCGCTGGAGGCCGTGCGCGACGGGCGTGCCGGGGTCCAGGACGAGGGCAGCCAGCTGGTCGCGATGGCGCTGGCCGCGGTGCCCGTCGAGGGCCGCGACGCGCGCTGGCTCGACGGCTGCGCGGGCCCCGGCGGCAAGGCGGCCCTGCTCGCGGCGCTGGCGGCGCAGCGCGGGGCGTTCCTGCTGGCCTCGGAGAAGCAGCCGCACCGGGCGCGGCTCGTGGAGAAGGCGCTGGCCGGCAACCCCGGCCCCTACCAGGTCATCGCGGCGGACGGCACCCGGCCGCCGTGGCTCCCGGGCTCCTTCGACCGGGTCCTGGTGGACGTGCCGTGCTCGGGCCTGGGCGCGCTGCGCCGCCGGCCCGAGGCCCGCTGGCGCCGCCGCCCGGAGGACCTGGAGGGCTTCGCGCCGCTCCAGCGCGGGCTGCTGCGGGAGGCGCTCGCGGCGGTACGGGTGGGCGGTGTCGTGGGCTACGCGACCTGCTCGCCGCACCTGGCGGAAACCCGGGTGGTCGTGGACGACGTCCTGAAGGGCCGCGGCGCGGGCGCCTCCCCGGTCTCCGCCGAACTGGTCGACGCCCGGCCGTACATGGCGGGCGTACCGGCTCTGGGCGACGGCCCCGACGTCCAGCTGTGGCCGCACCTGCACGGCACGGACGCGATGTACCTGGCGCTGCTGAGGCGCACGGCGTAGCCGTGGCGCGGCGGGGGGGGGGGGGCCGGGGCCCCCCCCCCCCCCGGGCGGGTGAACGACGAGTGAAGCCCCCCCCCCCCCCACAAACCGGGCGA
>NZ_JBEZMA010000082.1:0-24754 GCF_040652415.1 Streptomyces sp. NPDC048255 | reverse complement strand
CGGTACGTCCAGTACGAGCCGCGGCCCTCCGCCTTGCGATGCACCGCACCGGACGACGCGACCCGGCAAACCTTTCCGGCCACAGCACTAGGAACGGCCGCGGCGGAAGGCACGGGCCGCCCGGGAGAAGAGACCGAGGCGCCGTCCCCACTTCGCACCGGCGCCCTGGTCGACGTACCACCCGGCCTGCGGGTCGATCGCGCGGCGGCCGGTTTCCAGCTGGACGGTCAGCGCCAGCTGGTAGAGCTGCGTCAGCGTCGCCGGAGCCGGGGCGGTGCCGGCCGGCAGGGCCACCGACAGTTCGTACGCGCCGGAGCTCCGGTCCAGGGCCAGCCGGACCCCGCCACCCGGAACCTCCAGGGCCGTCCCGCCGTCCGCGACGGCTTCCGGTCCGAGGATGTCGCGGGCCTGCCGAGCCACCTGGTCCCAGGTCGCGAGGGCCGCCTCCCGGCCGCCCGGCGCGCCGCCTTCGCGGAAGGTGATCGAGTACCGTCCCGGCGTACGGGTCCCCTCCAGGTCCCGTTCCGGGAGTACGTCGTCCGCCGGGTCGGGTTCGTCGCCGGCGGGCAGGCGTCCGCGCACCCATTCCTCGGCGGCCTCCCATTCGGCCTCGCTCGCGCGCCCGACCCACCTGCGCACCCGGTCCTCCGCCTCCGCGAGCCCCTCCCCGGAGTCGAAGGCCCGGTCGATCTCGTACTCGAGCTCGGCCAGCTCCCCGGCTTGCACCCTCGACACGGGGCCGGGAACCGGAAGCAGTGGTTCCGCGCCCTCGGTGCGTACGGTCCCGCCCTCCGGCAGCCCCTCGGTGGAATGGTGCCGGGTCAGCAGGAAGGACGCGCTGCTCCCGATCTCCTGGGCCTGGACGGCGAACACCCCAGGGGCCGGGCACCAGGCCAGTGCGCACCGCAGGTATCCGTGGGCCGGGTCGGCCAGGTGCAGGTACGCCTCGGCCAGCTCCGTGAAGGTGTACAGGTACCGGTCCTCGACGTCGTCGGCGAACAGGAACACCGCCGCCGCGCCCGCGCCCTCCGCCGGGGCGCCGGCCGCATGCTCCAGGGCGAAGGCCGCGAGCTCGTCGAGCTGCCCGCCCGTCGTCCCGTCCCGGGCCATGTCGTCCTCCCGCCGCGCCGGCTGCTTCGTCAGTACACGAGCTTGTAGGTGACGTCCTTGGGGACCGGGGCCGGTGCGGTGTCGGTGTAGAGGATCCGGATCGTGGTGAAGCGCTGGACGTCGGGGTGCTCGGGCCAGGTCTGCGGGGCGCTCAGGGTCACCTTGACCGGGTAGGGGCGGAAGCGGCCGGCCGCGCAGTAGGGGCGGCAGTCGTTCACCATATCCGTGCCGGTGGCCGTCGCGGTCCGCGGTCCCCAGGTGTCCCAGCGGAGTCCGACGAGGCGGTTGTTCCCGTCCCCGCAGGCCAGGAGGTAATCCTCCGGGCGCATCTGGGCCTGGGAGAAGCAGTCGACGACCACCACCGGATCCGTCGGATCAGGCGTCCGGGCCGATGCCGTTCCACCGGTCTGTGCGGAGGCCGGAATCACGGCCGCCGTCAGGGCTGCCACCGTGCACAGCAGGGTGGTCGTCCGCCCCCTGTACCGGGATGCGCGTACGGGGCGGCCACCTGCTGAAACGTTCACGAAAAGACCTTCCTCGCCGCTCTGCCGGCCGCCGGTGCTGCGGCCACACCCAGCTTCCCCCATCCGCGTGCCCCCCGCACCCGCTGGCCCTCGCCCCGGCCCCACCCGCCGGCCCGGGCCGTCCCCCCGACCCGTCGGAGCCCCTCCGCGGTACGTGGACCCGGCTGATGTGCGGGCACTGGTCCGGCCAGAAGCCGATGGCCGACGCATCCTCCCGGCTGCGGGCAGCTGAACGTCGTGCGGGAGGAGGACTTCGTCTGTGTCTTCTGCGACGGGGAACTGCCGCGGGAATGGAACGTGGACGGGGTTGCGGGCGGTCGGCGGTCTCCGCAGCCGTAGGTACGCGGAGCCCCGGGCCCGCTCGGGCGCAACGGGCCCCCTTCGGCCTGTCCCGGCCGGGCTGCGGGGCGGAGTTCGCGGACGTGGCCGACGGAATCCGCGGCGGTCGCTTCGGCTAGGGTCGGCGGGTCAGCGCTTGCACGACCACGAACGACCACGAACGATCACGAGGAGCAGCAGTGAGCCAGCCGGCGTCCACCGCCCTGCAGCAGGAGATAGCCCGGGAACTCCAGGTGTCGGAGACCTTCGACGCGCAGCTGGAGATCGAGCGCCGGGTGGCCTTCCTCGCCGAGCGGCTCACCTCCACCGGCCTGCGTTCCCTGGTGCTCGGGATCAGCGGCGGCGTTGACTCCACCACCGCCGGCCGGCTCTGCCAGCTCGCCGTGGAGCGGGCCCGGGCGGCCGGCCACGAGGCGACCTTCTACGCGATGCGGCTGCCCTACGGCGTCCAGGCCGACGAGCAGGACGCCCAGCTCGCCCTCGGCTTCATCAACGCCGACCGGGTGCTGACCGTGGACGTCAAGCCCGCGAGCGACGCCGCGCTGGAAGCCGCCCTGGCCGGCGGCACCGCCTTCCGGGACGCCCACCACCAGGACTTCGTCCAGGGCAACATCAAGGCCCGCCAGCGCATGATCGCCCAGTACGCGGTGGCCGGCGCGCACGACGGCCTGGTCGTCGGCACCGACCACGCCGCCGAGGCCGTCTCCGGCTTCTTCACCAAGTTCGGTGACGGCGCGGCCGACCTGGTCCCGCTGACCGGCCTGACCAAGCGCCGGGTACGGGCCTGCGCCGACACCCTCGGCGCCCCCGCCGAGCTGGTCTGGAAGACCCCGACGGCGGACCTGGAGACCCTGGACCCGGGCAAGGCCGACGAGGACGCGCTCGGAGTCACGTACGACGAGATCGACGACTTCCTGGAGGGCAAGCCCGTCGGTGAACGCGCCTTCGACGCGATCGTCCGCCGCTACCGCCTCACCGAGCACAAGCGCATGCTCCCGATCGCGCCTTAGCGAGTGCCTCGCCGATCGGGCCGGGCCCGGGGTGTGTCCGGGCCCGATCGGCGGGACAGCCGCTGGCACGCCCAAGCCCCGCCCCGGTCAAGGTTCGTGCTTTCGCCGGTACGGGACAGCTCCCCCCAGGCCCACACCACCCGCGCCGAGCACGGCGGACCTGCCGCCGACCACTGCGCCAGCGTCGCATCGAGCAACTCGAACCGGCGGTTCCAGCTCGGCAGGGCGGCCAGCGCCCCGGCCAGGTCGTCGACGCGCCGCCCCACGAGCTCGGCCGGGTCGAGGATGCTGTCGGCCCACTCGTGCATGTCCACCCCGAGCAGGGTGTACGCGGCCCACGGCGCGAGCAGGACCTCCATGCCGTGGAGGATGCCGCTGTGCTCACCGATGGTGGCGCGTGAACGCACGGCGGAGACCAGCGAGGTGAAGGACGCCCCCGCCTGCACCCCGGCTCTGCCGGCCGCCGCGCCGTCGTACTCCCCGACATCGGTGAGGCGCAGCCGGCCCTGGAAGCCGAGGACCAACGTCACCACCCCGTCGGGGAGTTCCAGGCGCCGCCTGGGCCGGTCCAATGCCATCCGGTACCCGCGATAACCCAGAACCCCCGCGCGCAGGCGTCGGTCGGGCCGACCGCTGACCAGGTTCCATTCCGCCCCGTGTGCCGACACGCTGAACCACGCCCCTCCCCACCGCCGCACTGACCCCCGTCATCGTCGGCGCGGGGCCGGGCCCCTGTCTGCTCGGAATCCGGCCGTGACCGCGACGCGTGTCAGGGGGTGTCGGGGAACAGCCCGGCCGCGGCGTGGTGGTCTCCGTTGTCCGAGTTCTCGGTGAGCGACCCGATCGTGGTGAAGACGAGGTCGCCTCGATCGACGGGACCGGCAGGAAGAGGTCCCCCAGGCACTCCATGTGGTCCTCCAGCTCGCGGCCGCCGCGGATGACGAAACCCCTCCGTGGCTCCTTGATGCCGTCCTGGGGCGCCCCCGGGAAGCTGCGGCCGCCCCGGGGGTGATCTTGTCTGCTGACCGGGTGAGGGAGCGTGTCGGCCGCCGCCGGGCCCGCCGGCGTCCGGCACGGTGGTTGCGGCCGTCCGTACGCGACGGCCCGAGGACGACGTACGCGTGAGGGGCTGCGCATGGCCGAGAACCCGACCTCCCCCACCAGCCGCCGCGCGCTGCTGCTGGCCGCCGGGTCGGCCGCGGTCGCCGCGCTGGCCACGGCCTGCGGCACCTCCACCGCGGTGCTGCGCACGCCGCAGCAGACGTCGCCGCAGCAGACGTCGCAGCCCGCCACCCCCCTTGCCGGCAAGGCCACTCCGGGCTGTGTGCTCGCCACGGAATGGGGCACCGGACCGAACTACCTGGACCTCGACCGGGTCCGCTCGGACATCACCGGCGGCCGTGAAGGCGTGCCGCTGCGGCTGGACCTGACCGTGGTCCGGGTCTCCGCGGGCTGCCGCCCGATCGAGGGCGCCGCCGTGGACCTGTGGCAGGCCGACGCCCAGGGCGTGTACTCGAACGGCGAGGACGGGTTCCTGCGCGGTACGCAGGTCACCGACAGCGCCGGCACCTGCGTGTTCCGCACGATCGTGCCGGGCTGGTACGCGCACCTGGCCCCGCACATCCACTTCAAGGTCCACCCGGACGCCCGTACGGAGACCTCCTCGCACCTCTTCTTCCCCGAGGACCTGCTGCTCCAGCTGTACGCCCGGCAGCCCTACGCCCGCCGGAAGGCGCCGGAGAAGCCCAACGGCCGCGACGACCGCTACCGGGACTCCGGGGCCACCCTGACGCTGGCCCCGGAACCCGACGGCGCCGGCTACCGGGCCGCGTACACCGTCGGAATCGCCTGAGCGGCGGCTGCGGCAACGGCCGAGGCAGTCGCTCAGCGGGTCAGGTGGCGTGCCAGGGCGACCGCCGCGAGCCCCGCGATCAGGGCGCAGACCGCCGTCCAGCCGATGGCGGTGCAGGCCCGGACGCCGAGCCAGGAACCCGCGGTGCCGCCCAGATAGGCGCAGGTCATGTACGCGGTGTTGAGCCTGCTGCGGGCTTCCGGGCGCAGCGCGTACACCCGTGACTGGTTGGCGACCATGCCGCACTGCATGGCGACGTCCAGCAGCAGCGTGCCCGCCGTCAGCGCGACCAGGCCCACCGGACCGCCCAGGCCGCCGGCCGCGAGGACCGCGGCCGAGACGGGGACCGCGAGCAGGGAGACCAGGTTCACCGGCCCGGGCCCGTGGCGGTCCACCAGCCGCCCGGCGAAGGGGGTGCACAGCAGGGTGACCCCGCCGACCAGGGCGAGCAGACCGACGGCCTCCGCCCCCAGCCCGTAGACCGGGCCGGTCAGCAGCAGGGCCAGGCTGGTCCACGCGGCGGAGAACCCCCCGAAGACGGCGGCCTGGTTCAGGCAGGAGCGGCGCAGCTCCGGTTCGGTGCGCAGCAGGCGCAGCGGCTCGGCCAGGAACGTCGCGTACGGCCGCCGGTCGGCGGCCGGGGTCGTCACCGGTACGGCGTACGCCATGACGGCCGCCAGTACGAGGGCCACCGCCGAGGCCACCAAGTACGGGGCCCGCCAGCCCAGCCACTCGCCGAGCGTCCCGCTGAAGGTCCGGGCCAGCAGCATGCCCGCCGTCGATCCGCTCAGGAGGGTGCCGAGCACGGCGCCCCTGCGGTCGGGCGCCACCAGACCGGCCACGAGGGGGCCGATGATCTGCGCGGCCACCGTGGTCAGCCCGACCAGGGCGCTGGCGGCGACCAGCGACGGCAGGGCCGAGGCGCAGCCCGCGCCCAGCAGGGCCAGTCCGGTCAGGGCGAGCAGCACGACGAGCAGCGAGCGGTGCCGGATCCGGTCGCCGAGCGGAACGAGCAGCACCATCCCGGCGGTGTAGCCGATCTGAGTGGCGGTCACCACCAGCGCGGCCGCGTCGGCCGGGACGTCCAGCCCGGCGGCGATCAGCGGCCCGATGGCCTGCGGGAAGTACAGGTTGCCCACGGCCACCGCGCAGGTCACGGCCAGGAGCAGCACCAGGCGGCGGCTCAGTCCGCCACCCCTGGGGACCGTGCCCGGAGCGGGAGTCGGGGCGGCCGAGGAATCCGGGGCAGCCGAGGAGTCGGGGCCGGCCGGCGGCGTCGGGGAGGTCATGGAGGGAAGTCCACGGCACCGGCCGCGCCCTGCCAACTGATGTAGCGTACGCCTTAATGATCAGCTTCGAACTCGGCGTCGAGGACCTCGCGCACACGCGGTTCGCCGTCTCGCCGCTGGGCGAGACCGTGCTGAGCCTGCGGGTGCTGCGCGACCCGGGCCTGTCCGCACTCCACCTGCCCTGGCGCAGGTCCGTTCTCAGCCGGCTCGGCGACCTGGACACCGGCCTGCTGATGTCCCTGGTCGCGGACCGGCTGACCCTCCCGGACTTCCTGACCCCCAGGCCCGCGGGCTTCGAGCCCGCCTTCGAGGAGGAACTGGCCGTCGTACGCCGGACCCCGCCCGGCCTGGTCCGCCGCGATCTGCTGGCCGCGCACGCGCCGGACCCGCTGCCCGCGCCCCTGCACGTGGCGACCGCCGCCGAGGACGCACCCGTCACCGCGCTCCGCGACACCATCTGCGCGCTCCTGCACCGGTACTGGGAGCTCGCCGTCCAGCCGGTCTGGCCGCAGATCAGGCTGGTCGCCGAGGCCGACATGACCTACCGCGCACGGCAACTGGCCCGGGGCGGCGCCCGGCTGCTCTTCGCCGACATGCACCCCCAGCTGAGCTGGGAGGACGACGGGACCCGGGGCGTCCTGCGCATCGACCGGACCATCCTCGGGTACCACACGAAGGCCTCCGGCCGGGGTCTGCTGCTGGTGCCCTCCGTGTTCGCCCACAAGCCCGCGCCCCCGGTCGGCCCGGAGGAACCGCCGTCGCTGCTCTACCCCAGCCGTGCGGTGGCCACGCTCTGGGCACCCGTACCCGCGCAGGACCCCTCCGGAGCGGCGGGCGGACCGGCGGCCCTGGGAGCGCTCCTCGGCGCGCCCAGGGCGCGGCTGCTCGGCCTGCTGGCGGAGCCGCTGGCCACGATCGAGCTTGCCCGCCGCCTGCGGGTCACTCCCAGCGCCGTGTCCCAGCACCTGCGCGTGCTGTACGCCGCCGGACTGGTCACCCGCGCCCGCCACGGCAGGCAGGTCCTGTACCGGCGGAGCCCCCTCGGCGACCAGCTCACCGCCGGACGCCCGCAAGGCCCGCCCGGAAGCCCGCCGAGCCGGTGAGTCGCCGAGCCGGTGAGTCGCTGAACCGGTGAGTCGGTGAACCGGTGGATCAGCCACCTCGTGACACACTGGCACATTCCGCAACCATCCGACTCGAACGGTTCCCGTCGAGGAGTGCTGCTGTGGCATCTGTCGGGGCTTCCCGGCCGAGCGGGCTCGGCTGGAACCGTGAGACGGCGACCCTCGCGCTGCTGTCGTTCGCCATGTTCACCGTCTCGCTCGACCAGTACATCGTCGTCGTGGCGCTCCCCGACATCGCCCACGACCTCGGCTACTCCGCACGGACGCTGCAGTCCGTGATCAGCGCCTACGCCGTCGCCTCCGCGGGCTTCCTGCTGTTCGGCGGACGCGCCGCGGACCTCGTCGGACGACGCCGCGTACTGGCCGCCGGCCTCGGCCTGTACGCCGGTGCGGCGCTGGTGGGCGGCCTGGCGACCGGGCCTGCGATGCTCCTGGTCGCACGCGCGGTACAAGGCCTCGGTGGCGCACTGGTCTTCCCCACCACCCTGGCCCTGATCAACATCACGTTCGCCGAAGGCCGCGCACGCAACCGGGCGCTGGGGATCTGGGGCGGCGCCGGCGCTGCCGGGCTCGTGATCGGCGTACTCCTCGGGGGAGTGCTGACCCACGCCTTCGGCTGGGAAGCGGTGTTCTTCGTCAATGTCGTACTGGCCCTTCCCGCCCTGCTCCTCGCCTTCGTGCTGATCCCGAAGGACCGACAGCGCGACAGGGGACGCAGGTTCGACCTGCCCGGTGCGCTCAGCGTCACCCTCGGGGTCACCTCGATCGTGTTCGCACTGGTGCAGGGACCGGCACTGGGCTGGCTCTCGCCCGGCATCCTCGTCAGCGCGGCGGCCGGGCTGCTCCTGCTGGCGGTCTTCGCGCTCGTCGAGCGGCGCAGCAGCGACCCGCTCGTGCCCCCGCGGCTGCTCGCCAACCGCAGCCTCATCACCAGCCTCGTCATCGCCTTCATGTTCATGGCGACGTTCGGCTCGGTGCTGTACTTCCTCTCGATCTACTTCCAAGAGGTCCTCGGCTACGACGCCTTGCAGACCGGCGCCGGATTCCTGGTCCCGACGGCGGTCGTCGTCGCCGGGTCGACGACCGCCGGCCAGCTGGTGACGCGATGCGGCCTGCGGCGCACCCTCCTCGGCGCCCTCGCCGTCGGCGCGCTCGGCGCCGTCCTGCTCGGCTTCGCGATCTCCCCGGACGGCTCCTACACCGCGCTGCTCCCCGGGCTCGTCGCCCTCAGCATCGGCGACGGCATCGTCTTCACCGCCATGTTCATCGCCGCCGGAATCGGTGTGCCCGACGCGGATCAGGGCATCGCTTCCGGGATCGCCTCGACCGGCTCGGGGATGGGCGCCGCCATGGGGCTCGCCGTCCTGGTACTCGTGGCGACGGCCGGCCTCGACGGCCTGACGGGGGAGCAGCTGCGCAGCGGGACGGCGCACGGGATCAGCACCACCCTGTTCGTGGTGGCGGCGGGAATCGTCCTGACCTTCCTCGTCGCCCTGGTCAGGCGTGAGGGGGAAACCGGGGCGCTACCGCCGCCACCACCCAGGGGGCGTCGCTGCTGACGCCCCGTCCGGCTCAGCGAACGGGGGCCGCGAGCGGGACGGGGAGCGCCGGGCCGGCCGGGGGCAGCGCGCGCGGCGCGGCCGGGATCGCGGGGGCCGGTGCCTCGACGCCACGGTCCGCGCCACGGTCCTTCCCGGCCGGGTCCGGCGTACGCGGCGCGGTGGTGCCGCAGAGGGCCTGGTCGCGGTACTCCACCAGGGCGGCGTCCGCCGGGTGCGGGTCGAAGGCGGTGCCGTCGGCGTTCGGACGCTGGTACTTCATCAGGTTGTGGCCGACCGCGAACTGCCGGGTGCCGTCCGGGCTGGACAGGGCCCAGGTGCCGGCGCCCCAGACGGCCCCGTCGTGGCCCCAGGCCGGGCCGCACGGCGTGTCCAGGGTGTAGATGCCGAGGCCGTAGCCCATGACCACCGCTCCCTCCTTGTTCTTGACATCGACGGTGGTGCGCATCTGGTCCAGCTGGCGCTGCGGCAGGAGGTCGCCGGTCAGCAGGGCGCGGTAGAAGGTGTTGAGGTCCTGCGGGGTGGAGACGAGCGCGCCCGCGGTGCCGACCCAGGTCATGTTGTAGACGCTGTAGTCGCGCGGCGGGTCGATGAGCCCGTAGAAGTTCTCGTACATCCGGGGGTGAGCGCCGCGGATGTACGGGTCGGTGCCGGGGAAGTAGGTGTTCCGCAGGCCCGCCCGCCGGATCACGTCCTGGGTGATCAGCCGCTCCGGGTCCTGGCCGGTCACCTTGCGGAGCACCTCGCCCAGCAGCAGGTAGTTGGTGTTCGAGTAGCTCCAGTCGGTGCCGGGTTCGAACAGCTGCGGCCGGGCGACCCCGTAGCCGATCAGTTCGGCGGGCTCCACCGTGCGCAGCCGCTGGTCGTCCAGGCTGTCCGTGGTCCCCTTCTGGAGGGAGGGGAAGGCGTCCAGGATGTAGTCGTTGATGCCGCTGGTGTGGTTGAGGAGCATGCGTACGGTCACCTTGCGGCCGCGCTCGCCGGGCAGCAGTTCTGGTACGTAGTCGCCGGCCGGGCGGTCCAGGTCTATCCGGCCTTTCGCGGACTGCTGGAGTACGGCGACGGCGGTGAACGTCTTGGTGACGCTGCCGACGCGGTGCTGGAGGTCGGGCCGGGCCGGGCGTCCGGTCGAGACGTCGGCGAGACCGGCGGCCCCGTCGAAGCGCTCGCGGCCGTCGCGGACCGCGGAGAAGGCGCCGTACACGCCCGCCTCCTGGAACGCCTTCAGCTTTGCCTGGAGCTGGGCCCGGTCGAGGTGCCGGTCCGTCGCCGGGGCGGAAGCGGGGAGCGGGCCCTGCCCGGCCGCGTTCGCGGCCGGGGCGAGGCCGGCCAGCAGGGCCACGGTCACGGCACTCGCCGCGGCGGCGCGGCGCAGCCGCCGTCGGGAACGGTCGGCGGATCGGTCGGCGGGGTGGTCGGCAGGACGGGTGCGGGGCAAGGCGACTCCTCGTCGGTGGCCCGGTGGGGCCCGGCGATCTGGGACACCTCGAGTCTCGCCGCCGGCCCGCGACGCCTCTTCCTCCGCCAGGACGAAACAGGCATCAACCTCCAGAAGGAGAAGCACCTTGACAGGCCGTTACATTTGTCACTTCCCGCCCCCGGCCCGCTCGATCAGTGGCGACGGGACCGCCCCGGTGGCAAGGCGGCCCGCCCCGCCCGGCGGTCCCACCGGAGACGGCCGGCCCGGCGGACGTCCGTACACTGCGGGGCAGCAACGGTCCTGAGGACAGGGGGAGTCGGTGGAGTCACTGCGGCCCGGTGACCCGGCGGACATCGGCGGGTACCGCCTTCTGGCGCGGCTCGGCGAGGGCGGCATGGGCGAGGTGTTCCTGGCGCGGACGGCGTCCGGCCGGCCGCTGGCCCTGAAGACCGTGCACCGGGACCTGAGCCTGGAGCCGGACTTCGCCGAACGGTTCGCCAGGGAGATACGCACCAACGACCGCGTGCGCTGTGCGTGGACGGTCTCGGTGGTGGACTTCAGCCCGCCGGGCGCGTCACCGCAGTGGCTGGCCACGGAGTACGTCGCCGCGCCTTCGCTCGGCGACTGGGTGCACCGCTACGGGCCCCTGCCGGAACCGGCCCTGTGGTGCCTGGCCCGGGAGCTGTCCGCCGCGCTCGTCACCGTACGGGAGGCGGGGGTGGTCCACCGCGACATCAAACCGGCGAACGTGCTGCTGGGCCTGGAGCGGCCTTACCTCATCGACTTCGGAATCGCCCGCGCGGTGCGCGACCCGCGCCACACCCGGACGGGCGCCGTCATCGGCACGCCCGGCTTCCTCGCGCCGGAGCAGGCGAACGGCGCCGTGGCCGACGCACCGGCGGACGTGTTCTCCCTCGCCGCGGTCCTCGTGTACGCGGCCACCGGCCGCAGCCCCTTCCTGGCAGCCGGCGAGGAACTGCAGCTGCCGGGCCTCCTGTACCGGATCGTCCACGACGAGCCGCTCCTCGACGGCGTGCCAGAACCGCTGCTTCCGCTGGTACGGGAGTGCCTCGCCAAGGACCCGGAGCGGCGCCCGGCCGCCGAGCAGCTCCGGGCGCGGCTCGGCGCCGCCGAGGAGGGCGAGTGGAGCGGGGCGGTGCCACCGGCCCTGGCCGCGGAGGTCGGCCGGCGGGAGGCCGAGCTCCGGGGACTCCTCGCCGCACCGCAGGCGCCCGTATCGGCTCCCGGGGGGACGGCCGCCCTGCCGGTCCCGCCGTCCACGGCCCCCGGGACCCCGCCTCCGACCCCCGCCTACCCGGCTCCGACCGGGCGCGGGAGCGGGTGGGCGTCCCGTCGGCCCCAGGTGATCGGAGCGGCCGCCGGCGCCGCCGTCCTCGCCGCGGCCGTCACCCTCGCGATCCGCCTTCCCGGCGACGGCGACGGTGACGGCAACCGCGACAGGGCTTCGTCCCCCGGCGCCTCGCCCAGCCCGTCCCCCTCCGCCCAGCCGTCCTCCGCGCCTTCGCTGCCGGCGGCGTGGGTCGGTACGTGGTCCGGCGTCGGCCCCGGGACGCCGGACGCGGACGGCATCACCCGGGCGAGGACGGCCGCGTTCGACGTGACCGTCACGCTGAACGCGGGGGCCGTCGGCGACATCGTCGGCCGGCAGGTCAGCAACCTGAAGGAGCTTTCCAGCGGCCGGAACCTGGGATGCACGGAGGCCCTCGAGCTGCGGCAGGTCCAGCAGGACACCGCGGTCTTCGCGGCGGTGACCAGCCACCCGACGGACCGTGCGGCCACCTTCGACTGCCCCCGGGGCAACCTCTACGTACTCACCCTGGCGGAGTCCGGCCGGCTGACCCTGGAGACGGAAGGAGCCCAGTCGGCCGGCGCTCCCGCGGCCCTGACCCGCCATGACTGACGCGCACGGCCCGAAGCGGCGCAGGCGAGGCCCGAGTTCACCGACGTGGCCGGTCAGCCGGCCGCGCGCCGGATGGCACCGAGCGCGCGCGTCACGTCCTCGTCGGTGGTCGACCAGTTGCTCACCGAGATCCGCATGACGCGGCGGCCGTGCCACGTGGAACCGCTGATCCACGCGGTGCCGTCGTCGAGGAGCCGCGTGAGGACCTGTTCGGTGCGGGCGTCGTCGCCGAACTCGGCGCAGACCTGGGTGAACACCACGTCGTTGAGGACCGTCGCACCTTCGATCCCGGCGATACCTGCGGCGAAGGCGGAGGCGTGCCGGCAGAGCCGCTCGACGAGGTCGGCCACCCCCGACCGGCCGAGGCACCGGAGTGCGGCCCACACGGGGAAGGCCCGGCCGCGCCGGGAGAGTTCGGGGACCTTGTCGATGGGGTCGCCCTGTTCGTGCTGGATGAGGTAGTCACCGTGCAGGCCCATCGCCGCCCGGAGCGCGGACGGGTCGCGCACGAGGGCGAGGCCGCAGTCGTAGGGCACGTTCAGGGTCTTGTGCGCGTCCGTCGCCCAGGAGTCGGCGTCGGCGCTGCCCGCCGTCAGGTGTGCGTACGCGGGGGAGGCGGCCGCCCACAGTCCGAAGGCCCCGTCGACGTGCACCCAGGCGTCCGCCTCCCGCGCGGCACGGATCGCCTCGGGGAACGGGTCGAAGCCGCCGGAGTGGATGTCCCCGGCCTGGAGGACCACGAGCGTCGGGCCCTGGCCGCCGGCCGCCAGGGCGCGCCGCAGTCCCGCGGGCTCGATGCGTCCTTGGCCGTCCGCCTCCACCAGTTCCGGCGTGCCGAGCCCCAGGTAGCGCAGAGCCAGGTCGACGGCCATGTGGCGGTCCTCGCCGGCGAGGACGCGTACGGCCGGCCCACCCTGCAGACCGTCATGGGCGACGTTCCAGCCGGCGCGCCGCAGCACCGCGTCGCGCCCTGCGGCGAGGCAGGTGAAGTTCGCCATCGTGGCGCCCGTGGTGAAGCCGACCGCGCTGTCGCCCGGCAGGCCGAGCAGATCCAGCAGCCAGGCGCCGGCGATGTCCTCCACCGCGCTGTACGCGGGCGAGGCGGCACGCATCACGGAGTTCTGGTCCCAGGCGCTGACCAGCCAGTCCGCGGCCAGCGCGGCGGGTTCGGTCCCACCGACCACGAAGCCGTAGAAGCGGCCGCTGGGGAACGCGGTGAGCCCGGGCTCACAGGCCGTGGCCAGCAGGTCGACGACATCGGCGGGCACCCCGGGACCGTCGGGCAGGTCGACACCGAGCGCGCGCACGATCTCGTCGACCGAAGCCCGCGCGGGAACCCGCCGGTCGGACAGACTCGCCAGCCAGCGCACGGCATGGCCGTGTGCTTGTCGCAGCGCCGCCTCGCGCGCGTCCATACCTCGGACTATGAGACCGCCGCCCACGCCGCGCAAGCCGTGCCCCGCGCGGGCGCTCCTCCACGCGCCGGGTGAGGTCCGGCCCGGCACGGCGCGGTACCCTCCGCCCGGATCAGGGGCGATAGCGCAACGGGTGGTCCGCCGGTACCTCCACGACGGCGATCCGCACGCCGTCGGGGTCGGCGATCCACATCTCGATCAGGCCCCAGGGCTCGCGCAGCGGGGGCCGCAGCACCTCGGTGTCCCGGCCGCGCAGCTCCTCGTACGCCGCCTGTACGTCCGCGACCTGGAGCCACAGTTGCAGACCCGGCGCGGGCGGCGTCTCGGCGCGCCCCGACACCTCGAGGAAGCCGCCGCCGAGGAAATAGACCGTGCCGCGCTCGGGGCCGGTGCCGAACTCGCGGTAGACGGCGAGCCCCAGGGTGTCGCCGTAGAAGGCGCGGGAGCGCTCGGGGTCCGTGGGACGCAGCAGAACCCTGCTGCCCAGTACGTGCACCATGCCCCCACCCTCGCGCAGACCGGGACCGCAGTCCACGATGCGGGGCCCGTCACCGCCCGCAGGCGGTGTCCCCCGTGGCAGACGTGGGATGCTCGAAGCATGAACAGGGATTCGGCGCTCCCCGGCGAGTCCGCGTCCGCCGGCTCCGACGTGCTGGCTCTGGCGAAGGTGGTGGCCAGGCTGCGGTCCGAGATCGCGGCCATGGAAGGGATCGCGGCGGCCTCGGCCGTACTGGAGCGGGCCAAGGGCGCCCTCATGGCCGAAGCGGGGGTCTCGGCCGAATCCGCGTACGAGATGCTCGTCGGGCGCGCCGCGCAGCGGCGGCGGACCCTCATGGAGGAGTGCTGGATCACCCTGGGCAGGGTCACCCCCGTACCCGCCCCGGCGGCGGCGGACGGGGCCCCGGGGGCCTCGGCGGACGCCGGGAACGCAGGAAACCGCGGGAACGCAGGAAACCGCGGGAACGCAGCAGTCCCCGGCGACGCAGGAAACCCCGGAATCCCCGGGAACCCCGGAATCCCCGGCACGCCGCTCCGGACGCCGGTCTTCAGTTCCGGCCGGTACCTCACCTCCACCGCTGACGCGACGGCCCCGGCCGACTGCGCCGCCGGGGGACCCGCGGTCCTATCCCGGCTGGCGCAGGGTCTCGCCGATGCCCGCGGTCCGCAGGACGTCGCGGAACTCCTGCTGACGCTCCTGGGAGGAGGCGGAGGGCTGGACGGCGTGATGATCTACGGCGTCGACCCCTCCGGAAGCCTGGACCTCCGCGCGTCGGCGGGGATCGACGCGGAGCTGGCCAGGCAGTGGAGCCACGTTCCGCCGCTGAGCCGCATCGCCGCCCTGGAAGCCGTCGCCGAGGGCAGGCCCGTGTGGCTGGAGGACCTGGCCCGCGACCGCGTGCGCTACGAGCTCATCGGGGACCCGCCGGAACGCTGGCCGTCGCGTGCCTGGATCCCCGTGCCCCGCGTGGGACGCCCGAGGGCCGTCGTCGGGCTCTTCCGATCCTCCGGCACCTCCTTCACCCCGCAGACGCGGGCGCTGTGGCGGCGCGCCGTACGGCTGTGCGCCGGCCATCTGCGGGACGGTGCGCGCTCCGCCGTCCGAGCCGCCGACGAGGAAGTGGAGGCCGTCCAGCGGATCCTGGACGTGCTGCCCGCTTCGGTGATCCTCCTGACACCCCTGCGCGACCGGCACGGTGAGGTCGAGGACTACCGGATCGACGCGGCCTCCCCGGAGGCGGCGGACGTGGCCGGGCGCACCGGCAAGGAGCTCGTCGGCAGGTGTGTCCTGGAGACCTATCCGACGGTGGCGGGGACCGCGCTCTGGGACGGCTACCAGGACACGCTGACCACGGGAACGGTCTTCGAGAGCAACCCGTTCACCTACCAGGAGGTCATCGCCGGAGTACCCGGGGAATCCTCCTACTCGGTCCGCGTCGCGCGCGTAGACGGCCGCCTGATCGTGTCCTGGGTGCGCCTGGACGCGGACGACCGCGAAGCGCGCAGGCTCGCCGACATGCAGCGGCTGGGCAATCTCGGCTGGGCGGGCTGGGACCTGGTGACGAACACGATCACCTGGTCCGACCAGGTCTACGAGATCTTCGGCCGGGACCCCGCCGAAGGGCCCATGACGCTGGAGGAGCTTCCCCTCCACCTGGTCCCGGACGACCTGCCCCCGCTCGCGGCCGCGGTCCAGCGCCTCCTGAGCGAGGGCAGGGCCATCGACCAGCCCTTCCGCGTCACGGTCGGCGGAGGGGAGCGGCACCTGCGGATCGTCGCGGAGACCCGCACCGACGCGGACGGCACTCCCGTGGAGGTGCACGGCTTCTTCCAGGACCTCACCGCCCAGCGCGACACCGAACTGGCCCTGCGCGACAGCGAGCGGGCGGTCCTCGTCCAGCGGGGCATGCTCCAGGCCGAGCGGGAGCTGGCCGCCCGGCTCCAGGACGCGCTGCTGCCGATCCCCGCGCAGTCCCTCGACATCGCCGGCCTGCGGATCGACGTCGCCTACGTCCCCTCCGTCAGCGGCCTGAACGTCGGCGGCGACTGGTACAGCGCCATCGAACTGCCGGACGCCAGCGCCCTCTTCGTCGTCGGAGACGTCGCCGGGCACGGTCTGGACGCGGTGGCCACCATGGCCCAACTGCGGTTCACCGCCAAGGGAATGGCGGTCACCGGCTCGGCCCTGCCCGATGTACTGGCCAGGCTCAACGCCCTGTTGCTCCACACGGCCTCGGACGGCTCGGGAGCCACCGCCACCATGGTGATGGCCCGCTACCGGCCCTGGAACCATCGCCTGACCTGGGTGCGGGCCGGACACCTGCCGCCCCTCCTGCTCCGCGACGGCACGGCGCGGTTCCTGCCCCTGCCGGAGGGCGCTCTCCTCGGCGCGGCCTTCCACGCCGTCTACGCCCAGGAGATCCTGGACCTGAAACCCGGCGATCATCTGGTCCTGTACACCGACGGCCTCGTGGAGGAGCCGGGGGAGGACATCGACACCGGGCTGGCCCGGCTCGCCGCAACGGCTCTGCGGCTCGTGACAGCGGGGGAGCCGGACACGCTGGCCCGCAGCCTGGCCGCGACACGGCCCGACCGCCGCGACGACGTCTGCGTCCTGGCCGTGCACCTTCCCGCGGCGCCCCCGCCTCAGGCGGAAGGCTCCTGAGACGCGACCACGGTGAACAGCGCCCCGTCGGAATCGGCCAGGACGACCGACCGGCTGACGCTGGACGTGGCGACCGGCGAGACGACCTTGCCGCCCATGCTCGTGGCGGCGTGCACCGTCTCCTCCAGGTCGGCCACCCGGAAGTGGACGTGCCAGCGGGGGCGGACCGAGGGGTCCGGGTCCTCCTCGACGGCGCCGCCCGAGATCCGTGCCACGGTGTCGTGGCCGTGGCGCAGTACGACGTGGTCGTGCTCGTAGGAGACCGAGCAGCATCCGCGCCGCTCGCCGGCCCAGTCGAGGACCTCCCCGTAGAAGATCGCGGCCGCGAACGCGTCGCGCGTGCGCAGCTCCAGCCAGGCCGGGGCGCTACCGCGTCCCACAGACCAGTCCGGAACGACCTCGCCCTGCCAGAACCCGAAGACCGCTCCCGCGGGATCCGCGGCCAGGGCGGCGCGTCCCGTACCGAAGGCGAGGGGGCCGACCGCCATGGTGGCGCCGCGCTCCCGGACCCGTGCGGCGACGACATCGGCGTCGTCGACGGCGAAGTACGGAGTCCAGGCCACCGGCACGGGGAAACTCGCGGCCAGTGCCCCGAGGCCGGCCACCGGAGTACCGTCGTGCAACGCCACGCTGAAGCCGTCCCCGAGCCGGGTACGCCGGAACTCCCAGCCGAGCACGGCGCCGTAGAACCGCTGCGCCGTGGTGAGGTCCCGGGCCATCAGACTGACCCAGCACGGTGCACCGAAGATCTCGTGGCTCGACGTCGACACAGCTGCCAGCCTCATCTGCCGCTCGCGGGGACGGGACCCTTCCCACGGTAGTCCCGACGGCGGGGGCGGACCGTGAGGCGCGGCTGCCGGGCCCGGTGGCGCAGGCCGCCGCGTGTCGGACGGCGGTGGCCGGCGAGCCGAGAGATCATCGTGCTCCCGTTCCCGCGTGCTCCGTCCGTGCGAGGTCGAAAACCATGACGACGACCGCTCTCGTCATCATCGACATGCTCAACACGTACGAGCACGAGGACGCCGACCGGCTCATCCCCTCCGTCGCACGGGCCCTGCCCGCCGTGGTGGACCTGCTGGAGCAGGCCCGGGAACGCGAACTGCCGGTGATCTACGCCAACGACAACTTCGGGAAGTGGCGCTCCCACCACGGGGAGATCCTCGAAGCCGCTCTCGCCGGGCCGCACGCCGACCTGGTCGAGCCCGTGCGGCCGGACGGGAGCGCGTACTTCGTCGTCAAGGCGCGCCATTCCATCTTCTACGAGACGCCGCTCGCCTACCTGCTCGGCACCCTGGACGTCTCCCACCTCGTCCTGTGCGGACAGGTCACCGAGCAGTGCGTGCTGTACTCCGCCCTCGACGCCCACATCCGTCACCTGTCGGTCACCGTCGCCAGGGACGCCGTCGCCCACATCCACCCGGACCTCGCAGACGCCGCGCTGCGCTTGATGGAGACCAACATGTCGGCGCGCATCACCGCCGCCGCCGACGCCCTGGGCTGACGGCTACGCCCCGGCCGCCCTCGGCCGAGGCCTACGGACCCTCGTCGTAGGTCCCCGCCTCGATTTCGAGGGCGAGTTCCTGGAGGACCTCGATCGAGGAGACGTCCGTCCGCCCGCCGTCGTGCGCCATCGCGAGGCTGGTGAAGGCCAGGCTGAATCCGGAGACCATCGTGTGCAGGGCCGGGCCGAGCGCCTGGGCCACCAGGGTTGCCACCTGCTGCGGCGACGCGTCGGCCGGCACGCTGATGGACGGCAGCATCTCGTTCAGGAGCTGCGTGGCCACCGAGTCCGCCGCCGTCGTACCGCCGTCGTCCTCGCCGGCCTCGGCGGCCCGGCGGATCTCCTGGGCCTCGGTGAGGATGCCGATCACTCGCTTCAGTACTTCTGCGCGTTCCATCCTGCGGAGCGTAGCCCCGCAGGTGGGGAGCTGGTCCGACGCGACCGTGCGCAAGGTGACGCGCTGGATATAATCAGTCACCGACTCCTGCGAGCGAAGGAGGTCGAGCATGGCGGCAGCGCAGCGGCCAGGCGTCCGGAGAGTGGCAGCAGAAGACGAGGCCCCGGCGTACCCGCGGGCCGCGGTGGGACCGTGATGCAGGAGTCATCCGTCACGCCCGGTGACGCCGTCGAGCCTCTCGTCTCCCCGGTCAGTTCCCACAACGAATGGGACCCCCTGGAGGAGATCGTCGTGGGGCGCCTCGACGGCGCGACGATCCCCTCCAGCCATCCGGTCGTGGCCTGCAACATCCCGAGGTGGGCGGCGCGGCTGCAGGGCCTCGCCGCCGGCCGCAGGTATCCGCGCATCCTGATCGAATCGGCGCAGCGGGAGCTCGACCAGTTCGTCACTCTCCTCCAGTCCATGGGCGTCACCGTCACGCGTCCGGACGTGGTCGACCACAGCCGGCGCTTCGCCACCCCCGACTGGTCGTCACGGGGCTTCTGCAACACCTGCCCGCGCGACAGCCTGCTCGTGGTCGGTGAAGAGATCATCGAAACCCCGATGGCATGGCCGTGCCGGTACTTCGAGACCGAGGCCTACCGCACGCTCCTCAAGGACTACTTCCGGCGCGGCGCGCGCTGGACGGCGGCGCCGAAGCCGCAGCTCACCGACGCCCTGTTCGACAGGGACTTCCGCATCCCCGAGGCCGGCGCGCCCATGCGGTACATCCTCACCGAATTCGAGCCGGTCTTCGATGCCGCCGATTTCGTACGGGCGGGGCGCGACCTGTTCGTCACCCGGAGCAACGTCACCAACCGCATGGGCATCGAATGGCTGCGCCGTCATCTCGGACCCGGCTACCGCATCCACGAGATCGAGAGCCGCTGCCGGACGCCCATGCACATCGACACGACCTTCATGCCGCTCGCGCCCGGCCGGGTACTGGTGAATCCCGAGTACATCGACGTCGACCGGCTGCCCGAGGTACTCAGCTCGTGGGACGTCCTGATCGCCCCCGAGCCCGACCCCCTCGACGAGCCGTTGCTCAAGATCACCTCGATGTGCGGCAAATGGCTCAGCATGAACGTCCTCATGATCGACGAGAGGAGGGTGATCGCGGAGCGCCATCACACGGGCATGCTCCGTGCGCTCGAGGGATGGGGCTTCGAGCCGATACCGTGCGACCTGCGGCACTACGCGCCGTTCGGGGGCTCGTTCCACTGCGCGACGCTCGACGTCCGCCGCCGCGGAACCCTGGAATCCTATTTCCCCTGAGCTGGGACACCGGCGCGCTGCCCTGGGCCGACCGGCCCAGGCGAGGGTGCGTACCGCCCGGACCCACCGCACGATGACCGTGTACCCCGCACCCGCAGCCCGCCCCGCGGCGAAGGAGATGGTCATGTCCTCGGGTCCCGCGCCACACGTGACGTCCTCGGCCTCCGAAGGGGCGGCCGGATCCCGGCTGCTGCTGGTCCGGCATGCGAAGGCCATGCCGAAGGACACGGCCGAGGACTTCGAGCGCTCCCTGAGCGAGCGGGGACGCGCTGACGCGCACGAGACGGGCCGTTGGCTCGCGGAGTCCGGCTACGAGCCGAACCTGGCGCTCTGCTCCCCGGCCCGAAGGACACGCCAGACCTGGCAGCTGATCACCCCGGCCCTGACGGACCCGCCGCCCGCCGTGTACGACGACAGGCTCTACAACGCGGCCCCGAACGCGCTGGTCGCCGTACTGACCGAGCGAGGAGCAGGGCTCGACTGCCTGCTGCTGGTCGGCCACAACTCCGGCATCCACGAGCTGGCTTCGGCCTTGTGCGGCACCGGCCCCGGGGACCTGCTGGACCGGCTCAGGGCGGGGTTCCCGACGTCGGGCGTCGTGGTGGTGGACCTGCCGGGCGGGTGGGACGGCCTGACCCCGGGCGAGGGGCGCCTGACGGCCTTCTGGTCGCCGGCCCACTGACCCGGACGGGGGTTGCGGCATTCGGCGTGCGGCGCGCGCCCTCCGAGTGCCCCTTCACGCCCCGCCGAACGGTGCAAGCGGTACTGGGACACGCTCACCATGATCAATAGCGTGGCGTCCGGCGCGTGACCTCGCGTCCGTCGGACAGAGAAGGCGAGCGACCCCAGTGGAACTCCCCAAGTTGCAGCGCACGGCCTGGCTCACCGCGGCGACCGTGCTGCTGACGGTCCTCGCCGCCGCACCGGCCGGTGCGGACGGCGCATGGCAGAAGGTCGGCGGCGACGCCCGCAGCGGTGTCAGCGGCCTCGCCTACGAGGGCCGTACCGGAGACGGAGCCGGAGTGCACGCGCTGGTCGTGCACGACAACAAGCGGACCGGACAGCAGCGCCTGTCCCGGATCACCCACTGGGAGGGCTCCGACGGCGTCTCCCCGATCACCTGGGACGGGCCGGAACCGGTAGACCTGGAGGCCATCGAAGCCATCCCCGGCATGCCGGGGGAGTACCTGGCCCTCACCGGCCGCGGCATCGTCTACCGCCTCCAGGTCACCGGCTCGACAGCGAAGGTGGTCGACTACACGCCACTGCCGGCGATCGGTGAGGGCGACGACTTCGAGAGCTTCGCCATCGTCGCCCAGAACGGGAACCTCGCCGCCCTGTGGGCGGACCGGGGAGCCGGCGCGGACCGTCCCGCCACGCTGTACGCCGCGCCCTTGACGTTCGCCTCGTGGGGCCAGCCGCTGTTCGGGTCGGTGACGCGCCGGGCCTACCGGGCGCCGTACCCCGCCGCCGACGGCACGCGGCACATCTCCGACATCTCGGTGACCGACTCCGGCCGGATCATCGTGAGTTCGGCGGCGGACGCCGGCGACGACGGCCCGTTCGACTCCGCGGTGACCGATGCGGGCCGGGTGAACGTGTCGGCGGCGGGCCGGGTACGGGTCACGCTCGCGGCCTCGCCGTCCCTGCTCGGGACCTTCCCGCAGTACAAGATCGAGGCAGTGGAGTGTCTGCCCGGGTCCGCCGAGACCGTCCTCGGCACCGACGACGAGAACCTCGGCGGATATCTGCGGACGATGTCGTTCTGCGGAGCCTGACCCCGGCCGGGACCATGCGCCACGACCTGACCGCCCGCACCGGCCGGTGCGGGCGATCCGGGCCGCCTCGGCGGCGTGGTCGACGGTCACCGATGCCGGCGCCGGCGGTCGCCGCCGCTCAGGTCTCGGTCTCCGCGGGGCGGGTCCTACGGGGCGTCACCCGAACAGCCGCGTCCGGGTGTCCCCTCCCGGCCCCGCCCCCGAAGCTGAAGTTCCGCCCGAACCGGCGTTCCCTCAGATCAAGGAGCCCCCGTGGCCCAGCACACGACGCCCCAGCCTCCCGATCCGGCCCCCGGCCGGTCCTACGACAGCCGGAGCGCCTGGGCGGCCGGCGGAACGATGTTCGCCGCCGTACTCCTCCTCGTCGACGGAGTCCTCGGCGTGATCAAGGGGATCGTCGGCATCGCCGATGACGACGTCTACGCCAGCCTGGGCGACTACGTCTTCAAGTTCGACGCGACGGCATGGGGCTGGATCCACCTCGTCCTCGGCATCGTCCTGGTCGTCGTCGGTGCCGGTCTCCTCAAGGGCGCCCTCTGGGCCCGGGCGATGGGCGTGGCGCTGGCCGCCTTCAGCGTGGTCGTGAACTTCATGTGGCTGCCCTACACGCCGATCTGGGCCATCGTCTCGATCGCCATCGCCGTGTTCGTCGTCTGGGCCCTGTGCACGGACGGCACGCGCACCGACCCGCGTACCGGCATGCGTGCCGCCTGACGGGGGTCATCCGAGGACGAGCGGAAGCCTCGCGGCCAGCTCGCCCAGTCGTGCCTTCTCCGTGGCGGTCGGAACGCGCCGCCCGGTGCCGACCAGCAGCGCGTCCTCGTCGGAGAACGAGGCGGGAAACGAGGCCCCGGCGATCTCCTCCAGCATCTCGCGTGACCGGGCCAGCCCCTCCGCGGGCGGTCCCGGCACGGCCGGGAGGTGCGCGACCAGGTCGAGGTGGTGCAGCGTCCACTCCAGGACGTACGCGCTGAGGTAGTCGCCCGCGGTGAGCACCTCGTCCCGGGTGCCGACCCACAGGCCCGGATCGGCGAGTCCGGCGGCGCGGCCGGCCGCCGCGCCGACGTCGTCGAGGTGGAACTTGAGCAGCCCCGGCTGCTGGTACGCGGCCGCCAGCCGGACGATCAGCGCGTCGAGCGGGTCGTCACCGGTCGGCGGCGCCCCGGAGACGTTCCAGTAGGTCACCGCGTCGCGGGTCGGTTCCGTGTGGGCGGGGGTCACGAGCGTGATCAGGACGTCCTGTGCGTCGATGACCAGGTGGCAGACCAGGTCCCGGACGAGCCAGCCCGCGCAGCCGGACGGCTGTGCGAAATCCTCGTCCGGGAGCTCGGCGACCGCCGTGCGCAACGCCGTCCACGAGCGTGAGAAGAGATCCACACCGGCAAGATAGCGCCGCGTCACGGCCCGCGGGGTCTTCTCGTCAGCTGGGGACGAAGAGGTCTTCCCGTACGTCATCGAGGATGAACCCGTTGTCGAAGCGGACGCGGACCGTCACGAGGGGCCCCTGCTTCTGGTAGTCGAGCCACTCGGGCTCCAGGGCGCCGACCTGGGCTTCGAGTTGCTTCTTGCTTTCCGCGGGCATGTCGCGGCCGAAGGAGTCGAGGAGCGACTTGAGGCGCTCGTACTCGCGGACCCCGTCGCTCTGGTGCTGGTGCTCGACCACCCGCGCGACGGTGCCCTCGGTGCCCGCCGCAAGGGAGAGGGACCCTGCGAGAGCTCCCGCCGGCGCCGAGGGCTCGTCCGTCACAGCCGCCGTGTCGAACAGCCGGGTGTCCGCTGCCAGCTGTACTCGCTGGCCTTCTCTCAGCGTCATTTCTTCGTTCGTCCCTCAGTCGGT
Source organism: Streptomyces sp. NPDC048255 (assembly GCF_040652415.1). Classification (NCBI taxonomy): domain Bacteria; kingdom Bacillati; phylum Actinomycetota; class Actinomycetes; order Kitasatosporales; family Streptomycetaceae; genus Streptomyces; species Streptomyces sp. NPDC048255. Next base: position 1,198 of record NZ_JBEZMA010000082.1, on the reverse strand, counting down.
TCCATGCTGCCCGCGCGCACCGGCCGATCGTGACTGGCTGTGCGTCAGGTGAGGTTCTTCCCCAGTGCTGAAACGTACTTGCTGATGGAGTGGTCGCGGATGCCGTCGGTGGCCGGGGCGAACGGGTCGGCCGTCAGGCCCTTGGCGCGGTCGGCGAGGCCGCCGAGCAGGGTCATGGACTCGCGGACCTTGCCCGAGCCGTCGATGTAGCGCAGGGAGTCCACGTGGGTGTACGCGGGCTCGGGCGGCAGCTGCGGCACGATGTCGTTGTTGTTCACGAACCGGTAGAGACGCTTGCCCAGGGCCTCGTTGCAGGCCGCGGCCAGGACGCGGTCGCAGGTGCGGGGCTGGCCGAAGGTGTAGATGCCGTCGGCGGTGAGGTTCGGGGCTTCCAGGTGCATGCGCGTACCGGCGAGCATGGCGAGGGCGCCGCCGAGGCTGTGGCCGGTGAACCAGATGCTCTGGCCGTTGGTGCGCAGCTCGGCGATCGTGTCGTTCACGGCGGGGTACACCGATTCCAGGGCTTCGCCGAAGCCGTAGTGGACGTATCCGGTCTTCGCCGGTCCGGGCCACGGCGGGGTGGTGGCGTCGGAGAGCCAGTCGCGGATCTCCGCCGGTTCGGTGCCGCGGAACGCGGTGATGATCATGTGGTCGCTGGCGGCGGTGTAGGCCTGGGTGTGCTGCAGGGGGAACGGCGGGGTGAAGCGGGTCCGGTGGTGACGGACCCGGTCGAAGCCCCACGCGGCGGTCTGCCGCTCGATCTCGGGCTCGTCCTTGTAGGCCAGGGCTGCCGCCCGGGCCAGGTGGTAGGCGTGGGCGGGGCTGTAGCCGGCGGCGTGGTGGTCGATCTCAGGTGCGGTCACGGTCGTGGTTGTACCGGAACGCGCCCTCGGCCGGCAGGCGGGACGCGGCGTGATCACCCCCGTGGGCGCGGGGATTCACCCGTCGAAAGGTCACTGTGGACGAGGGCGCCGTGCCCCCTGAAGCGCCCTACCGACACCACGGCGCAGTACACGGGCCGACCGCGGGCCGGCAAGATCCGAAGGATGCGCCCTAGTGCCGTGCCGGGCGGCGCGACCCGGTGAACCTTTCCGGTCACAGCACTAGGCCCTGTCCGGGCGATCTTCGCGGGCCCGCGCCGCCTGGTACGGCGCCTCGCCGCGTTGTCGGACCGCGCGAGTACGGCCGAGTACGAGCT
>NZ_JBEZMA010000081.1:0-25541 GCF_040652415.1 Streptomyces sp. NPDC048255 | reverse complement strand
TCGCAAGGCGGAGGGCCGCGGCTCGTACTGGACGTACCGGCGCGGTCCGACAACGCGGCGAGGTGCCGTGCCGGGCGGCGCGACCCGGTGAACCTCTCCGGTCACAGCACTAGCCGTGCACGCACGCCGGTGCACGCACGTACGAGAGCGAGGAAGCCCATGCTGCCGGACACCGGCCTTTCCGCGGTCGAGGCGGAAGCCCGCGCCTGGTTCGACCAGTACGTGTCCACGTTCGTCGGCCTGGCGGCCGCCGGCGAGAGCGACCCGGCCCCGCTGCTCGACTACTTCGCCGTACCGATCTCCATGACCACCGATGCCGCCCATGTGGTGCTCACCTCCGCCGACGCGCTCGTCGCGGGCCTCAGTCAGGAGTTGCGGACCCTGCGGGACGCCGGGTACGGAGGCAGCACGGCGCTCGATCCTGAGGTACGGGCCCTGAACGAGCGGTGCGTGCTCATCGAGGTGACCTGGGCGCGCAACGACACCGGCGGACGCGAGTTCCAGCGCGTCCGTGTGCTGTACCTCGTGGCCAGGACCGACGCCGGCTGGCGGACCACGGCATCGGCCGTGCTCTCCCCGGCGCCCTCCGCAGGCCGGCTCAGGCCTCCGGCGTGACGGAGGGCGGACCGGAGCGGGCGGCGGGACTCATCGGCCGTCCTGGCCGGTCCGCGCCGACAGCCCTCGGCGGAGGCACGCGGTGAGGCGGGCCGCGATGGTTCCGTCGGGGTCCAGGCGGGGGTTGAAGATCGTGATGTCGAGGCCGATGGCCCGTTCGTCGGCCAGTGCCGTCGCCAGCACGCCCTCCAGTTCCTCCCAGGTCAGCCCGCCGGGGATGCGGTAGTCGACGGCGGGCATGATCGCGTCGTCCAGGACGTCGACGTCGAGGTGGACCCAGTAGCCGGCGGCCTCGCCGTCCGTCAGGCGGCGGACCGCCTCGCGTGCGGCCGTGGCGGCGCCGGCCGCACGCACGCCGTCGAGGTCGATCGCATGGAGTCGCGGCGGCAGCGGTTGCATCCCGGCCTCGTCTGACTCGGCGGTGTCGCGGAAGCCGAAGGCGACGACGTCCTCGTCGCGGAGCAGGGGTCCGCGGCCTTCCAGGTCGGTGAGCAATCGCGGGCCGCGGCCCGTGGCCAGGGCGAGCTCCATCGAGGCCGCCTCGCCGGTCGGCTCCGCCGACGGCTGGTAGAAGTCGGTGTGGCCGTCGAGGAACAACAGGCCGTGGCGTCCCCGGCGGCGCAGGGCGAGCAGGTTGCCGAGCAGGATGCTGCAGTCGCCGCCGAGGACCACGGGGAAACGGCCGGCGTCGAGAGCGGCGCCGACCGCATCGGCCAGCCGGACCGAGTACCCCGCGATGGCGACGGGGTTGAGGATCCCGGTATCGGCGTCCCGGTGCGGGTCGTACGCGGGCGCTTCGACCCGGCCGGCGCGCACCGCCCCGGGGTGGTCCAGCAGGCCGGCGTCGAGCAGGGCCGTCGGCAGGTCCTGGACGCCGGAAGGGCGCAGCCCCAGTACGGAGGGTGCTTCGATGACCGCCGTTTCCCGCACGTCTCAGACCCTTCGCCGCCCGGTCGAGGACCGCCGCCACAGATCCATGGTCGCGCAGAACGGACACCGTGCCGAGCCGACGGCTGCGGCCCGGAGGCGGTGGGGCAGTTCGGGCGGGGGCAGGGACACGGTCAGCCGGTGTCGAGGACGAGGTCGGCGCGGTCGCGGCCCGGGGCGACGAGGCGGGCGTTCGCCTCGTCCGAGCGGGCCACCCACGCGCGTGCGCAGGCCGGATCCTTGCCGTGGCGTACGTGCCGGTCGAGCAGGCGGCCGATGCGCAGGGCCTCGTCGGGGGCGAGGTACCAGGCCTCGTCCAGCAGGGGTCGTACCGCGGCCCACTCCCCCGCGTCGTGCAGCACGTAGTTCCCCTCGGTGATCACCAGCGGTACGGCCGGGGCGACGGGGATGCTGCCCGCCACCGGCTCCTCCAGGGAGCGGTCGAAGGCGGGCGCGTAGACCGTGGCCGGGCCGGGCGCGCGCAGTCGGCGCAGCAGGCAGACGTACCCGGCGGCGTCGAAGGTGTCCGGGGCGCCCTTGCGGTCGGCCAGCCCCAGCCGGGCCAGCTCGGCCTGGGCGAGGTGGAACCCGTCCATCGGGACCACCACGGCCTTCTCCGGGCCGAGCGCGTCGGCGAGCCGGGCGGCCAGCGTGGACTTTCCGGCCCCCGGCGGCCCGGCGATGCCGAGGATCCGCCTGCTGCCCGGGGTGGCCAGTGCGCTCGCCCTGGCCATCGGTTCCGTCGTCTTCTCCATCGGTTCCGTCGTCTTGCGCACCTGCGTATCCTGCCCGAGGATCACGCCCGGCGGCCTCGTTCCGCGGTCCTCGCGTTCAGCGGTCCTCGCGTTCAGCGGTCCTGGGACCGGTACGCGCGCATCGCCAGCGGCATGAAGACGGCCGCTATGCCCGCCGCCCAGACCAGGGACCAGAGGATCGGCCCGCCCGTGGGGGTGCCGAGCAGGAGTCCGCGGACGGCGTCCGACAGGTGCGTGACGGGGTTGATCTCCACCCATGCCTGGAGCCAGCCGGGCATGGTGTCGACCTGGGCGAACGCACTGCTCGTGAAGGTGATCGGGAAGATGAACGTGAAGGCGTAGACCTGTACCTTCTCCGGGTCCCCGGCCACCATTCCGATCAGCACGGCCGTCCACGAGACGGCGGCCGCGAAGGTCAGCAGCAGCACGGTCGCACCGAGGAAGCCTCCGATGCCTCCGGTGACCCTGAAGCCCAGCAGCATGCCCAGCGCGACCATCAGGATCATGGCCCAGAGCTGTTTGGCCAGGTCTGCCGCGATGCGTCCGAAGAGCGGCGCCGAACGGGCGATGGGCAGGCTGCGCAGCCGGTCGAAGACCCCCTTGGTGAGGTCGGAGTTCAGCGACATGGCGGTGTACGTGCTCATGAAGAGGGTGTTCTGGACGATGATCCCCGCGAGGGCGTACTGGAGGTACTCGCGGGGAGAACCCGACATCTGCCCGCCGAACACGTAGGTGAACAGGAACACGAACATGATGGGCGTGATGCTGTAGTCGACGAGTTCCAGTGGGTTGTGTTTCACCGAGACCAGGCTGCGCCACGCCATGGTGGCCGTTTGCCGCATGGCCGCGAGGGGGTGCACCCTGCCGCCGCTGCCCATCTCTTCGGTGATCGTCGCTGTCGTCATGACGGGCTCCCCGCGTTCACGTGCTGGTCCTCGGTTTCCTCGGCCACCGGGGGGCTTTCCGGCTCCGCGTGGTGCCCGGTGAGGACCATGAACACCTCGTCGAGGGACGAGCGCCGCAGAGTGAGTTCGCCGACCTCGATGCCCGCCTGGTCCAGTCGGCGCACGACGCTCGGCATGAGCGCCGGATCGTTGACGGGGGCGGTGATCCCCTCGCCCTCGATCTTGGTCTGCGGCCCGGCAGCCTCGGTGATCAGCGCGTGCGCCGCGCCGAGATCGGCCGGGTGGGCGGGGCGCAGTTCCAGCACCTGCCCGCCGACCTGCGACTTCAGCTTGTCCGGGGTGCCGTCGGCGATCACCGTGCCCTTGTCGATCACGACGATGTTGTCGGCGAGCCGGTCGGCCTCGTCCAGGTATTGGGTGGTCAGCAGGGTGGTCATGCCCTCCGAGACCAGGACGCGCAGCATGTCCCACACCTCGCCGCGGCTGTGCGGATCGAGCCCGGTGGTCGGCTCGTCGAGGAAGAGGATCTGCGGCCGCCCGACCAGGCTGGCCGCGAGGTCGAGGCGTCGCCTCATGCCTCCCGAGTAGGCCTTGGCGGCCCGACCGGCCGCGTCGGTCAGATGGAAGCGGTCGAGCAGGTCGGCCGCCCGGGCCCGGGCGTCGCCGCGCGGCATGCCGAGCAGCCGGCCGATCATCAGCAGGTTCTCCGTGCCGGTCAGGTTCTCGTCCACGGCGGCGTACTGCCCCGTCAGCCCGATCAGCGAGCGGACCCGCCCCGCTTCCCGCACGACGTCGTACCCGCCGACCTCCGCCCGCCCTCCGTCCGGACGCAGGAGAGTGGCGAAGATCCGGACTGCGGTCGTCTTCCCGGCGCCGTTGGGACCCAGCAGGCCGCACACGGTCCCAGCCGGAACCTGAAGATCCACCCCGGCCAGCGCGCGCGTCTCCTTGAACCGCTTGGCCAGCCCTTCGGCTTGGATCGCGTGCTTCATGGGATCACCTCGTATCCGCCCGGGAACCTCCGACATTCCTCTCAACTGTGACCCACGCCACTGACAATCCGCCTGCCGATGGGCAATCCGGCCCTTTAGCGCTCACCGCGCGCGACGGCGACCGGGACCGCTGCCGTCAGCCGTCGGTCGTCAGCCGTCGGTCGTCAGCCGTCAGCCGTCGATGCGTTCCAGCGCTTCGGCCAGGGCGCGGCACAGCGCCTCGTCCTCGAGGATGTTCCGGCCCGTTCCGTAGGTGCAGGTGATGCGCTCCCCGGCGGCCAGCATCGCCTGGAGCACCGGGCGGGCCTGCGCCGCCGGGGCCCCGATCGCCCCGAGGTGGCGTACGAGGTCCAGCGTCGGGAAGGCCGGATGGCCGGCCCGGTCCGGCTGCAGGGCCCCCAGCAGTACGGGAACGGCTTCGGCGCTCTCCCCGGTGATCCGCCACCAGGCGTGCGCCGCCCCCGCGCGGGTCCAGGCGCCCGGCGAGCCGAGCAGCGCGCGTACCGCGTCGGCGTGCTCGGCGGCTGCCGGTCCGAGGTCGGCCAGGTGGCCCAGTACGGGCCGGCCGGCCCCGGCCCGCACGGCGGCGCCGCACACGGCGAGGGCCAGCGAGTCGTCCCCGGTGATCCGCCAGTGCGCCCAGGCGGCCGTCTGGGCCCCGTTCCAGCGGCGCGGGCCCGGTTCCCCGCCAGGGCGCTGCGGGCGGCTGCGGCCGAGGGCGAAGTCCGCCAGCAGGTCCGCCGCGGCCGCGGCGCCCGGTCCGATGCGGCCGAGCGCCCTGGCCGCGTCCCGGGCATGCGGGCCGTGCAGGTGGGCGATCAGCTCGGGCGTCGCGGGCGCGGAGTCGGCGCCCCACGCCGCGAGCACGTCGATGGCCGTCTGATGGGCGTACCGCTCCGGATCGAGGCGCAGCCCGCGGCGGACCGCCGGGAGCAGCGCGGCTGCGGGCAGCGTGGCAAGGGTCGGCACGTGCCGGCGGTCGTGGACGAGCGGGAGCGATCCGCGCTCCAGCACGGCGCCCAGCGGACCGGCGGCACGCACGTCGCCGAGTCCGGCCAGGGCGAGCAGGGTGTGCTGGACGTGCAGGTGGCCGACGTCGGCCGGCGGGCCGGCGACGAACGCGGCGAACCGGTCGGCATGTGCGGCGACGGCCGGGCCGGCCTCGGCCACGGCCCCGCCCGCCTCCCAGCACACGTGCGGGCAGGTGTCGGTGGCCGCCACCGCGAGCACGTCCCAGAGTTCCTGCGGCGGATTCCGGAACGACTGCACCGTGCGGGCCGCCGCCCGCGCTCTCCGCTCGCGCCGCAGGCGATTCCAACCGCTCCACAGCATGCCCGGACCCCCTTTGCGTGAAGGTCCCCCCGGACCGTGTGGATCAGACGCCGACCCTAACGATTGCGGACCGCGCTGACCAGCGCGTTCGCCGGAGACGCCACCGCCCGGCAGGGACGGGCCCTCGCGGCGGCCCGGGGATTCACGCCCGCTTAACCTGGCGGCGTCATCCTCGGCAGCATGGTCCTCAGTCGACGAGCACTGCTCGCACAGGCAACCGGAGCGGCCACCGCCGCCGCCACCCCCTCCGTCGCGGCCCCGGCCGCCGCCTCGGAGCCGACCACCACCACGACGCTGCGCGGCACGATCCCGCCGGGCGCCCCGGACTTCGTGTACGTCCCGCTGGACGTCCCCCCGGGCATACGCGAGTTACGTGTCTCCTACCGTTACGAGAAGCCGCCCACGCCGGCCGGCACCCCGGGCAACGCCCTCGACATAGGCCTGTTCGACCGGCGCGGCACCGCGCTCGGCGGCCGGGGCTTCCGCGGCTGGTCGGGCGGCGCCCGCAGCGAGTTCTTCCTCCGCGGCGACGACGCCACCCCGGGCTATCTGCCCGGCCCGCTGGAGCCCGGCCGCTGGCACCTCGCGCTCGGCCCGTACACCGTCGCCCCGCAGGGCCTGCCGTACGAGATCACCGCCACCTTCGTGCAAGGCGAGGCGGGCCCGACCGCCCCCGCGGCCTACCCGCCCGAGCGGGTTCCGGGCCGCGGCCGCGCCTGGTACCGGGGGGACTGCCACGTCCATTCCGTGCACTCCGACGGCCGTCGCACCCCGGCCGAGATCATCGGCCTCGCCCGCGCCGCCGGGCTGGACTTCGTCAACACCTCCGAGCACAACACCCACAGCTCCCACACCGCCTGGGCGGGCGCCGCCGGCGAGGGCCTGCTCGTGCTCACCGGGGAGGAGGTCACCACCCGTACCGGCCACGTCCTGGCCGTCGGCACCGATCCGGGCACCTTCGTCGACTGGCGCTACCGGGCCCGCGACGGCCGGTTCGGGCGCTTCGCCCGCGCCGTCCGGCAGGCCGGCGGCCTCGTCGTACCCGCCCACCCGCACGCCCCCTGCATCGGCTGCGCCTGGAAGTTCGGCTACGGCGAGGCGGACGCGGTGGAGGTGTGGAACGGCGCGTGGACCCCCGACGACGAGGTGTCCCTGGCCTCCTGGGACGCCACGCTGCGCGGCGCGGACGGCGACCGCTGGCTCCCGGCCCTGGCCCACAGCGACTACCACCGCGACCCGGACCGCGTCGGCGGCCCGCAGACCGTGGTCCTGGCCGACGACCTGTCGCGTACGGCGATCCTCGCGGGCCTGCGCGCCGGCCGTGCCTACGCCGCGGAGTCCTCCGCCGTCTCCCTCGAGTTCAGCGCCGTCACCGGGCGCGGCGCCCACGCGGGCATCGGGGAACGGCTGCGGGTCGCCGATCCGGCCGCGGAGGTCCTCGTACGGCTGGCGGTGACCGGCGCCGAGGGCTGCGACCTCCGGCTGGTCACCGACCAGGGCCTCGCCTTCACGGCTGCTGGGGCGGCTTCCCTGGAGTGGCGTACGACGGCGGCCCGGAGCGCGTACGTCCGGGCGGAGGTACGCCATCCGCCCCAGGCCGGGCCCCTGCCCGGCGCCCTGGCCGCCTTCACCAATCCCATCTGGCTGAGCACCTGACGGGGCACGACGGCGGCCTGCGGCCTCTTGGAGCAGCTCCGGTGGGCGGGGTACGGGCCCGCTCGTAGCGTGGGCGGGGCACCTTCGCCGGAACCGGAAGACTCAGCAAAGAGACCTCACCATGGCGGACACTGACGCGATTGCCGAGACGGCCTCCAAGGACAGCACCGGGGTGGTCGGCCTGGGGGTGACCGGGGTCGCCGGGTACGCCCGGCCGGCGGCCCGGGACCTGGCCAAGGAGCGGGAGGTACGGGCCGGCGTGCTCGGCATCGGGGACCAGAACACGCACTCCCCCGGCGTGGCCGGCGTCGGTGAGATCGGCGTGGACGGTTTCGGGTCCGAGTGCGGTGTGCGCGGCCGCAGCCAGCAGACGGGGGTGCGGGGCGAGTCCCTCTTCGACGAAGGGGTCCTCGGGGTGTCGAAGGCGACCGGTGTGGGTGTGATGGGGACGAGCAAGGACGGCAACGGCATGCGCGCGGAGAGCGAGACCGATGCCGGGCTCATGGCGACCTCCCACAAGGAAGTGGGCGGCGTCTTCTTCTCCCGGGAGGCCGCGCAGGTCGAGCTCACCCCCCGGCCGGCCGACACCCGGTTCGCGGACTCCGCGCCACGGCTGCCCGGGGCGGGGCGGCTCGGTCAGCTCGTCGCCCTGAGCGATGCCGATGCGACCTGCCGCCTCTACCTGTGCGTGGAGGCCCGGGAGGGAACTCCGGCCCGGTGGGCGCCGGTCCAGCTGGGAGACCCCCTGGACGGGCGCGTCGCGCCGGGGGGACTTGCACGGGGCCGGTGCTTCGAACGGGCGGTTCGCCGCCCGCGTCGGCGGCGTGGCGGGTGTCGGTCCGCGCAGCGGCAGTGGGCGGTGGGGTTGAGTGGCCGGGCCTTCCCTACTCCCGAGGAGCTGCCATGGCCGTCCAGGAACGTCTTCCCGCCGGCACGATCCTGCTCTGCGACTCCCAGGCCTTCGGCTGCGCCGGTGCGGTGTTCCGCGTGGACCCGGAGACCGGTGAGCCGCGGACGCTCGCCGTGGGCGGCGACCTCCAAGGGGCGACCGGTCTCGCCTTCGAGGCCGACGGAAGCCTCCTGATCAGCAAGGACCGGTTCTTCCCCGGGACCGGCGCACTGCTGCGGCTGCCCGCGGGGACCGGGACGCAGACCGAGGTGTCGTCCGGCCAGAAGTTCGCCACCCCGGGCGACGTGGCCGTCGAGGCCGACGGGCAGATCCTGGTCGCCGACAGCTTCGCCCTCGGGTCCGGCGCCGTGATCCGGATCCATCCCGCCACGGGTGACCAGAGCGTGGTGTCCCCCGGCGAGGGGCAGGGCGATCCCCCGCCCAGGCCCGTGAAGCTGTGCACCGCTCCCGACGGCACCATCCTCGTCGTCGAGCAGGCCATGGCGGGCGGTGGGGACCACTCGGCCCGCGTGGTCCGCGTCGACCCGGCCACCGGCGCCCGTACGACGGTCACCTCGGGCGGTGAGCTGCGCAGCCCGATCGGGGTGGCGGTCGACGGTGACGGCGGCATCCTGGTGGCCGACGCCAACGCCTTCGCCGGCTTCGGCGGTGGGGTGATCAGTGTGGATCCGGTGAGCGGGGCGCAGACCACCGTGGCCTCCGGCGGCGGGTTCGTCGCCCCTCAGGCGCTGGCGGTCGAGGCCGACGGCAGCATCCTGGTCACCGACAACGAGGCCCTGGACGGCGTGGGCACCCTGTTCCGGGTGGACCCCGCGACCGGGGCGCAGCAGGTGCTCGCCTCGGGCGGGGACTTCAGGCGTCTGACGGGCGTGGCGGTCGTACCGGCGGCCGCGGGCTGAGCGCCCGGGCGGGGCGCCGTCGTCTCCTCCCTCGCGTGCAGGAGACGAGGCCGTGAGCGGGGCGATGACCGGGCGTTCGCCCGTACGGTCCCCCGGTCGGGCGGATGCCGGGGGAATGTCGGAGCTCAGGCGTGGCCCTGCGCGCCCGCGGTGGTACCTCGTTGGCCATGCAGCCAGGCACACCGCCGCCGGTGATTCCGTTCCTTCGTACGGCCGCCGCGTACGCGTGGCGCCTGCTCGTGGTCGGGGCCGTCGTGTACGCGCTGTTCGCCGTGCTCGGGCGCTTCCACGAGATCGCCGTGGCCGTGTTCCTCGGCCTGGTGGTCACCGCGCTGCTGCGGCCGGTCGCGGATGTGGCCGCGCGGGGTCTGCCGCGCCCGCTGGCGGTGGCCGTCACCCTCGTCGGCGGCGCCGCGCTCGTCCTCGGCGTGCTCGCGCTGGTGGGCGAGGCGGTGGCGGGTGAGCGGACGACGCTGGTACGCGAGTTCCACGAGGGCATCGGCCGGATCGAGGACTGGCTGGAACAGCCGCCGTTCCGGCTGGACCCGGAGGCGCTGTCCGACGTCCAGTCCAGGGTCGGGCAGTACCTGTCCAGCCACCGCTCGACCCTGCTGAGTACGGCGCTGAGCGGTGCGAGCCAACTGGTGGCGGTCCTCACCACCCTGGCCCTGGCTCTGTTCTGCTCGGTGTTCTTCATCCACTCGGGAGACCGGCAGTGGGCGTGGTTCCGCGCGCAGCTGCCGGTCTCCGTACGCGAGCGCACCGCGATCGGCGGACGGGCGGCCTGGCGCACCTTCACCGGCTACACGCACGGCATCGTCCTCGTGGCGGCGACGAACGCGGTCCTCGTCGGTCTCGCGCTCTGGCTGCTCGGGGTCCCGCTGGCCGTGCCGCTGGCGCTGCTGGAGTTCATGGCCGCGTTCATCCCGCTGATCGGCTCCCCGGTGGCACTCGCGGTCGCCGCCGTGGTCGCGCTCGCGTCGCAGGGCCCGCTGGTGGCGGCGGTCGTGGTCGCCCTGATCGTGGTCATCGGCCAGATCGAGGGCCATCTGCTGCACCCGCTCGTCATGAGCTGGGCGGTGCGGCTGCACCCACTGGTGGTGGCGATCTCGGTGATCGCGGGAGCCATCGCGGCGGGCGTCGTGGGGGCCGTGGTGGCGGTGCCTCTGGTGTCGGTGATCTGGTCGGTCCGCACGGCACTGCGCGAGGCCCCGGGGATGCCGGAGGGCTGAGCCCTGATCGCCGGTCTACGGCCCGCCCTTGCGGCCCCAGGCCGTGAGCATGCCCGGTGACAGTCCGGTGCACCGGGGAGAGTCCAGGTAGCGCACGGCCTCGTCGATCTGCGCGTCGTCGACGAGCCCCGTTCCGACCATGGCCTCCCGGGCCCGCTCCCAGGTCTCGGTCCAGAACGCGCTGATCGCGCTGCCCGGTTCGAGCGGCGGTACGTGGATCTCGGCCGCCACGGACTCCAGGCCCGCCGCGCGCAGCAGCTCGGGGTGGCGGGGAACCCGGGAGACGTCGGTGCCGATGGTGTCGCGCAGCCCCTGCCACATGGCCCGCATGGCGCGGGTGTACGGCGTGACGGGCGCGGAGCCCGTCGTCAGGTCGACCGCGTCGCTGATGACCAGTACTCCGCCGGGGGCGAGCAGCCCGCCCAGCCTGGCGACCATGCGCTGCGGGGACGGCAGGTGCATGAGGACGAACCGGGCGTGCACCAGTTGGAAGAGCCCCGGGGCGAAGTCGTCGGAGGTGATGTCCGCCTGCCGCACCGTCAGGCCCGGCACGGGGTGCGCCGCGAGGAACCGTACGTCGCGGTCCACCGCGAGGACCTCCGCGACGCCCGCCTCGTCGAGCAGCTTCCGCGCCACCGTGCCGGTGCCCGCGCCCACTTCCAGGCAGGTCCAGCCGGGCCCCGCGCCCAGCAGCCGCAGTCGGGCCATGGTCGTCTCGTCGTAGGTGAGGGCTCCGAGGTCGATACGGTCGCCCTCGCCTCCCTCGTCGGGACGGAAGACCCGTTCCCCGTAGCGCCCCGCATCCGGGGAGCCTGCGCCGTCCGACGGTCGCCCTGGGCCGGTCATGGGCCCATTGTCGCCCGATCGGCCACAGGGCGCGCCCGGGCGGGCTACGGCACGTCGCGGGCACCGGGCGGCACTCCTAGCATGCGAACCATGTCTGCCCCTACCGAGAAGGTCATCCGCCAGAGGGCGCAGCACGTCCTCGAGTGGGCGGAGGACTGCATCCACCTGGTCGTCGCGGCGCTGCTCGTGCTGCTCGCCGTCCTGCTGACGATCGGCGTCATCGGCGACATCGTGGCCGCGGTCCGGGGGCCCTACAACGAGCAGGCGATCGCCCTGTCGGCGCTGGACAACAGCCTGGTGCTGTTCATCGTGGCCGAGCTGCTGCACACGGTGCGGCTGACCATCCGTACGCAGGTCCTGGACGCCGAGCCCTTCCTGGTGGTCGGGATGATCGCGGGCGTCCGCAAGCTCCTCATCATCACCGCGGAGTCGGAGAAGACCTTCCAGTGGCGGGTGCAGGGGGTCGAGCTGGTCATCCTGACGGGGCTGATCATCACCATGGCAGCGGCCGTGTACGTCTGGAGGCGGCGCTCACCCGTCACGGACTCCGGCCCGCAGCTGGAGGTGCCGCACACCTGACGGTCCCTCCTCGGCGGCCGGGGCGGGCCGGGCGTCTCGCCTCACAGCGCGGTGTCGCAGCCCCGCGCGCAGGAGGCGGGATGGGTGCAGGTGGTGCTGCGGGCGAGGTAGCGGATCTTGCTGGGGTCGCGGCCGGTGATGTCGGCGCTGGCTTCCGGGGTGAAGCCGAGGGCGGCGAGTACCCGTACGTCCTCGTGCAGCACGCAGGAGGCCGCGGGGTGCGGCGCGGTGCGGCTGCGGACCTCGTACGAGACGAAGTCCCAGGCGCGGGCGGTGGGGTTGGGCGAGCCGACGACGGCGCTCCAGCCGACGACCAGGGAGCCGAAGGCGGAGCGGACGGCTTCCACGGCGAGGTGGGGCGGGAGCTGGGCCCGGGCGTAGCTGAGGTAGCGGGCCTGGTGGAGGGTGTAGAAGGCCTCGAAGGCCGGGGGCAGGGCGACGCCCGGGAGGTCGGCCGGGGACGCGGTGTGCGGGGTCGGGTTCATGGCTCCTCCCGGGGCGGCGGTCGGTGGCTGGGTCAGCCGAATGCGGCGGCGGGGTAGCGGGGCCGGTATTCGGGGGGTGGCGGGGGCGCGGGGGGCTGGGTGGCCGCCTGCCACAGGGGGCGGAGATCGGCGGGGCGGCCGCGCAGGGCGAAGACGATGCGGGCGGTGGCGTCCCAGTCGAGGATGTGTCCGCCGTTGAGGGCGCGGGCGATCTCGCTGATCGTGAGCTTCTTGGAGGTCATGCGCTGGATCGCCCAGAGGTCGGGGCGGTCCGCGGCGAGGTAGAGGGCGCTGAGGGCGATGTGGAACTTGGTGCGGGCCTCGGCGGGATCGTCGGGGGCGGGTTCGCGGTTCGGGGTGTCGGGGGCGGGCGGGCGCTGGGCGGCTTCCCACAGGTCCCGCAGTTCGGCGACGTTGCCTCCGCAGGCGGCCGCGAAGTTCTCCACGACGGGCCAGGACGGCCGTCGGTGGCCGGCCAGGATCCGGGAGACGTGGGAGGCGGATACGCCGATCTCCTCGGCGGTGTCCTTCAGGGCCCGGCCCGTGCCCCGGTGGAGGAAGGCCAGTGCCGCGGCCAGTTGCTGGGCCGGAGTCTGGCTCGGCGGCCGGGCGGAGCCCTCGTCCGGGGCTGCGGGAGCGTGACCGCCGGCGCCGCTCACGCCGGGCGGGCCGGCGTGGGGGAACCTGGCGGGCATGTCCCGTTCCCGGCGGGCGGTGCGCAGGTGGTCGAGGCGGCGCCGGAGCTTGTCCTGCGTCCACTTCTTGCGGAGCCGGTCGGCGCTGTGGCCGGTGGAGGCGACGATGGTCTCCCAGGAGTCGCCGCGTGCCCGGCCGCGGTGGACGGCGGCCGCCTCCACGTCGGCGAGCAGCCGGTACAGGTCGGTGATCTGGTGCATCAGCGTCCCGGAGTCGGCCGCGTCGTGGATGGTGGCCAGCAGGTCGCCGGCGGCGAGGTGGAAGTCCTCGCCGGCCTCCGTCAGGTCCCTCTCGTACTCGGAGAGGTCCGGGGGTTCGGCGGGCCGGCTGCGGGCGGCGGACTTGCAGCGCGGGGAGCAGAAGGTGCTCGGGCGCCCGGGCCGGACGGTGTGGAGGAAGTCGTTTCCGCAGCGGATGCATTGCCTGGTGAGCTGCCGCGGGAGGGCGGAAGGCATGCCGGTGTCTCTTTCAGGGGAAGCACGGACGGAATTAGGGGGCACGGGCCGGTCGCGGATGGCGCGCCGCGCGAGAAACTCGCGCGGCGCGACCGGACACGGGCGCGGTCCGCGGACGATGTCCGCCGGCCGGCCGGCTCGCACGGGAGGGATGGGGGTGGCGAATTCAGATTCTGCGAACTCGCCGGTACGCGACGCGCGTCCCCGCTGCCACCGTGGAAATAGCCATGGCCAGAGCTGCGAGGGTGACGGAGTCACGCACACCCGTGATGAGGACGATCGGCAGCACCAGGACGGCCAGGAAGAGGCTCCCGCGCGCCGTGACCGCCAAGTCATCGGCGCTATGTGTTTCTCCGTCAGAAGACGGGGCCATGATAGTTTCGGCACCTGATCCCAGCACCCATAAAGGGCGCTGGCGGTGATACCGGTCGTAAGGCATGAAGTACTCCGATCTCGGCGTGTTTCGCGCCGGCGTGCGATCGATGTCACGGTGGTTCGACAAGGCCCTGGCTGTGGTTTGCACGCCCCCGCCAGGGTCCTTGCCTTTCCCGGCAACTTCACCGGTGAGCGGGACAGTAACTTGCCGCCTGTCCGCAGCGCCACGCGCACGGAGGGTTATGGCCCGATGCGCCCAAGGCCGCACACAAACCCTTGTTCTCCCCCGCAACACTCCCGTTCAGCCTGGTTCCGGACATCGGCGATCGACTCCGAAACAAGGTGGTCCGATGATGCGCCAGAACGACGAACGACGAGCGCGATGTCACCAATCGTGGCCAGCAACGCCCTGACCCACGAACCCTCGACTACGCCCCGCCAATGGGACAAACCCCGGCAAGTCGCCGCGGGCGAGATGCCCTGCGCCACCACCCGCCAGCCCGCGCCACCGCTCCGCACGACCCGACGGTTGCGCCTCCGGGCCCGCCCCTCGGGCACGGGCCGGGCGGCCTGCGGCGCGGCGCGGGGTCGGTGATCGTACTGCTCCCGGGCAGGTCACGCCGCACACTTGGCACTTGTTCACCCTCAAGGGGCCCCAGTTGCACCGCTCTTTACCCACGGACGCCTCGCGGAGGGTGTTCTTGCGCTGGTCGCCGGAAGCAGCGGTCCGGGCCGCCCGCGCCCGCTTCGGGACGCGCCGTCGCGCCATCGCGCACCACCCACCTGCACCGACCACGAGAGGGCAGCGTCATGACGAACGAGCTCACCCGCACCGAGCGCATCGAGTACACCAAGCGCCAGGACGCCGCCTACCAGGAGGGCGAGGACGCCGTCGCCCGCCTGGCGGCAGCACTCGTATGCGCCGGGGTCTCCCTCCCGTCGCTGCGCAACGACGGGCCCGTGGGCGGCCACGGCTTCGTCCACCTCGGCGGCTGCAACGCGGCCCTCGCCGGCCGGCTCGCCGAGGTCATCGCCGCGGGCGCCCGGGCCCTGCGGGAGCAGCCCCGCTGAGGCTCACGTCGTGGCACGGACCCGGGCCTTGTCGCCCTGGGGGCCGAAGATGTGGAGGATCTCGACGGACCGGTCGCCGCTCGGGCCGAACCAGTGCGGCTCGGCGGTGTCGAACTCGGCCACCTCGCCGGGTCGGAGGGTGAGTTCGCGGTCCCCCAGTACGAGCAGCAGCTCCCCGGCGAGGACGAAGAGCCACTCGTAGCCGGCGTGGGTGACGAGTTTGCGGGGGCCGGGGGCGATCACCTGCTTGAACACCCGCAGCCGGCCCGGGTATTGCGTCAGCGGCACCAGGACGCTGCCGTTCCTGCGGTGCCGCAGCGGGGTCAGGTGCACCCTCGGGTCGCCGGTGGCCGGGGTGGCGATGAGCTGGTCGAGCGCGATGCGGTGCACCCGGGCGAGCGGGACCAGGAGTTCGAGGGTAGGGCGGCGCTTGCCGGACTCGAGCCGCGACAGGCCGCTGACCGAGATGCCGGTCGCGGCCGACAGCGCTTCGAGGGTCATGCCGCGGTCGCGGCGCAGTGAGCGCAGCCGGGGCCCGATGGCGGCGAGCATCTGCTCCATTTCGGCGTCCATGCCTCCCAGTCTGCGGGCACGGCGGCGGACTTCCCGCCGGGGCCTCAGTCCGGTCTCTTTGCGGTCTTCGCAAATTTCCTACCCGGTCCGCTAGCGCCGGAAGGACCTTGGTGCCCCCGGACCTACGAAGCACCACGAAGGAGCACCCATGGACGCGAGATCGGACCCGCCCAACCGCTGGACGGTCCTGGCGATCTGCTGCCTGAGCCTGTTCGTCGTCGGGCTGGACACGACCGTCGTGAACGTCGGGCTGCCGGCGATCGGCGCCGGCCTGCACGTCGGAACCCGCGGCCTGGAGTGGACGGTCGACGCCTACACGCTCGTCCTGGCGAGCCTGCTGATCTCGTCCGGCGCGCTGGCCGACCGCATCGGACGCCGACGCGTGTTCCGGCTCGGGCTGGTCGTCTTCGGCGCCGCGTCCGTGGCGTGCGCGCTCGCGCCGAACGCCGGCGTGCTGATCGCCGCCCGCGCGGTACAGGGCATCGGCGGCTCGATGCTCAGCCCGGTGGCGCTGGCGATCGTCGTCAACGTGATGACCGAGCCCAAGGAGCGGGCGCGCGCGATCGGGATCTGGGCTGCCGTCTTCGGCGTCAGCATGGCCGCCGGCCCCCTCGTGGGCGGCGCGCTCGTCTCGGCCTTCGGCTGGCGGTCGCTCTTCTGGATCAACCTGCCGGTGATCGCGGTGGCACTGGTGCTGACCGCCCTCCACCTGCCGGAGTCCCGGGCGGAGCGGCCGCGCCGCCTCGACGGGCCGGGCCAGCTGCTGCTGACCGTGGTGGTCGCCTGTTCGGTCGCCGTACTGATCGAGGGGCCGCACATCGGGTGGGGTTCGCCCGCGGCGATCCTCGGCTACGTCCTGGTCGTCGCCGCGGCGGGGGCCTTCGTACGGGTTGAGGCGCGACGGGCCGAACCACTGGTGGACCCCCGGCTGTTCCGCAGGCCGCCGTTCGCCGCCGCAGTCGTCGGCGCGGTCGTGGTGTTCATCGCCCTCAGCGCGACCCTGCTGCTGAACACCCTGTACCTCCAGCAGGCGCGGGGCACGAGTCCGCTGGCCGCAGGGCTCGTCACGCTCCCGATGGCCCTCGCGGCCACCGTGTGCGCGCCGGTTTCCGGGGTGCTCGTCGGGCGTTTCGGCCCCCGCCCGCCGCTGCTGCTCGCCGGGGCGTTCATCACGGCCGGCGGGCTCTGCCTCGTAGGCATCGGCGACGACACCGACGTGCGGCTGCTGTCACTGGCCTACCTGCTCGTCGGCACCGGGTTCGGCTTCGCGAACGCGCCGATCACCAACGTCGCGGTCAGCGCCCTGCCGCCGGAACGCGCCGGGGTCGCCGGAGGGATCACGTCGACCGCCCGCCAGGTCGGTTCGGCCCTCGGCATCGCCCTCGCGGGCAGCGTCATCGCGGACGCCGCGCCCGCGCAGCTGGCCGAGGCGTCCCGCCCGGGCTGGCTCCTGGTCGCCGGCTGCGGGGTGGTCGTACTCCTCGCGACCCTGGCGGCCTCGCCCCGCACCGAGGACCGCCGCCCGCCGTTCAGGCGGACGCCAGCAGATGAGCCCGCGCCGCGGCCAGCGCGACCCGCACGGCACGCTCCGCGGTGACCTCGTCCACCGGCTCGTCGGTGAACACGAGCCGGAAGTAGAGCGGGGCGGCAAGGGCCTTGAGGAGCTCGGCCGGGTCGGTGTCCGCGGGCAGTTCGCCGCGTTCGACAGCTCGCGGGTGACGACGGCGGACGCCCGGCTGAAGCGGTCGTGGAGGAGCGCGCGCTTGACCTCGGCGAGCCCGGGGATGCGTACGGCGTCCGACAGGACGGTGGTGAGCAGGGCGCGGCCCGCCGGCGCGTTCATGGTGGCGACCAGCGTGCGGGCCGGTTCGTATCCGTACGGACGAGCCGACCCATCGGGCCTATGAGCCTTATGGGTTTGCCTAAAAGTATTAGGCAAACCCATAATGGCTTTCACCGAAGGGGCGCGAGCGGGAGGACGGACATGGTGCGCGTAGGGCTGACCGCGGAGCGTTTGGCGCGGGCGGGCGCGGAGCTCGCCGATGAGGTCGGCTTCGAGCAGGTGACCGTCTCGGCGCTCGCCCGGCGCTTCGACGTCAAGGTGGCGAGCCTGTACTCGCACGTGAAGAACTCCCGGGACCTCAAGACCCGGATCGCCCTGCTCGCCCTGGAGGAACTCGCCGACCGGGTCGCCGCGGCGCTCGCGGGGCGGGCCGGCAAGGACGCCCTGACCGCCTTCGGAGACGTCTACCGCGACTACGCGCGGGAGCACCCCGGCCGCTACGCCGCGGCCCAGCTGCGGCTCACCCCGGAGGAAGCGGCCGCCAGCGCCGGAGGCAGGCACGCCCGGATGACGCGGGCGATCCTGCGCGGCTACGACCTGACCGAACCGGACCAGACCCACGCCGTCCGGCTCCTGGGCAGCGTCTTCCACGGTTACGTCAGCCTGGAAATGGGCGGCAGCTTCAGCCACAGCGCCCCCGATTCGCAGGAATCCTGGTCGCGCGTACTGGACGCCCTCGACGCCACGCTGCGGAACTGGCCCGCTCCCTGACCGCCTCCGACCACACTGATCACAGGCTGGAACCATGAACACCCCGCACCGCTGGATCACCACACCCATCACCCCCGACCTCCTGCGCGGCGCCCTCGACCTGGAGCGCACCGCCCACGGCGTGCTTCCGCACCGGCTGCCCGCCCGGGCCCGCGCCCAGTGCGCCGACGGCCAGCTGGCCATGGCGGAGGCCCAGCCCTCCGGCGTACGGCTGGTCCTGCGCACCCGGGCCACCGTCATCGAGCTGGACGCGCTGCGCACCAAGAGGGCGTACGTGGGCGCCCCGCCCCGCCCCGACGGCGTCTACGACCTGCTCGTCGACGGCCGGCTGGCCGGGCAGGCGGGGGTGACCGGCGGCAACGTCCTGACGGTGGACATGACCACCGGGGCCGTGGAGTCCCGGCCCGGCCCGGTCGGCACCGCCCGGTTCTCCGGGCTCCCCGACCGCCTCAAGGACGTCGAGATCTGGCTGCCGTACAACGAGACGACCGAGCTGGTCGCCCTGCGCACCGACGCCCCCGTCGAGCCCCTGCCCGACCGGGGCCGTCCCCGGTGGGTCCACCACGGCAGCTCGATCAGCCACGGCTCCGACGCCGCGAGCCCGAGCGCGACCTGGCCCGCCGTGGCCGGCGCCCTCGGGGGCGCGGAACTGACCAACCTCGGCCTGGGCGGCAGCGCCCTGCTCGACCCGTTCACGGCCCGCGCGCTGCGCGACACCCCCGCCGACCTGATCAGCGTCAAGATCGGCATCAACCTCGTCAACACCGACCTGATGCGGCTGCGCGCCTTCGGACCGGCGGTCCACGGCTTCCTCGACACCGTCCGCGAGGGCCACCCGACCATCCCGCTGCTGGTCGTCTCGCCCATCCTCTGCCCCATCCACGAGGACACCCCCGGCCCCAGCGCCCCGGACCTCGACGAGCTGAGCGCGGGCAGGATCCGCTTCCGCGCCACGGGCGACCCCGCGGAACGGGCCGCGGGCAAGCTGACCCTGGGCGTCATCCGCGACGAACTCGCCCGCATCGTGCGCCAGCGGGCGCCCCAGGACCCGAACCTGCACCACCTGGACGGCCGCGCCCTCTACGGCGACGCGGACTGCGCCGAACTGCCGCTGCCCGACCGGCTCCACCCGGACGCCGCGACCCACCACCGCATGGGCGAACGCTTCGCCGCCCTGGCCTTCGGCCCCGGCGGCCCCTTCGCCACCGGCCGGGGCGTGCACGCGTAGCGGGGAACCTGCGCGAACTCGGGCCCGCCCTGGCGTGGCATCCACGCTCGCCGCCCCGGAAACCGATATACCCCAGGGGGCGTCCGTGGACCGAGTGCCGGTCCTGCCGCCCGTCCCACCAGGTCACTGGCCATCGAGGGGCGGCTCTCCAGGGCGCCCCGACCCGCGGGAGGCCCCGTGTTCCACCGCCTCGCCCTCGCCGCCGTCGGACTGGTCCTCGCCCTCGCGGCGGGGACCTCCCGCGCGGCTCCCGCCACGCAGCCGGCGCCGGGGGCGGCCCCGGGAACGCGGGTGACCGCGGTCGCCGCGGAGCCGGGCAGCGTGACCGCCCTGGCCGGGTACGCGATCCAGTCGACGGCGAAGGTCACGGACACGGCGGCCGCCGTGTCCAGCCCCGGCTATCCGGCGGCCGGCTGGTATCCGGCCGGCTCCCGCTCCACCGTCCTCGCGGCGCTCCTCGCCGCGGGCGTGTACCCCGATCCCTTCTACTCCACCCAGCAGCGCCAGATCCCGGCCGCCGACTTCGCCGTCCCCTGGTGGTACCGGTCCGATTTCACCGTCGCCGACACGGCGGCCCGTACGTACCTGGACTTCAGCGGAGTGATCTCCGCCGCCGACGTCTTCGTCAACGGCCACCGGATCGCCACCGCGGACACCGTCGCCGGCGCGTACACCCGGCACGAGCTCGACGTCACCGGCCTGGTCAGGGCGGGCACCAATACGGTCGCCTTCCGGATCCAGCCCAACAACCCGCGCGAGCAGCTGACCATGGGCTGGCTGGACTGGCTCCAGCCGCCGCCCGACGAGAACATGGGCATCGTCCGCGACGTCACGGTCCGCCGCGGCGGTCCGGTCGCCCTGCGCGACGCGCACGTGGTGACCGCCCTGGCCATGCCGTCGATGGCCTCCGCCGACCTGACCGTCAAGGCTCGGGTACGCAACGACTCGGCCGCCGCCGTCACCGTCACGGTGTCCGGCACCGCGGGTCCGGCCGCCGTGAGCCGGGAGGTCACCCTGGCCCCGCACGAGACGAAGACCGTGGTCTTCTCCCCCGCCGACCACCCCGCGCTCCGGCTGGCCGCACCCCGCGTGTGGTGGCCCGCCGCGATGGGCGAGCAGCCGCTCTACGGCCTCGACCTGACCGCGACGGTGAACGGGACGCCCTCCGACACCGCCCACGAGTCCTTCGGCATCCGCGAGGTGCGGGCGCCGCTGAACGCCGACGGCGCCCGCCAGTACCAGGTCAACGGCCGCCCGCTGCTGATCAAGGGCGCCGGCTGGTCCCCCGACGAGTTCCTGCGCTGGGACCTCACCTACGTCGAGGACCGGCTGAAGTACGCCCTCGACCTCGGCCTGAACACCCTGCGCCTGGAAGGGCACCTCGAACCCGACGAGTTCTTCGACCTCGCCGACCGGTACGGGATCCTGACGCTTCCCGGCTGGGAGTGCTGCGACAAGTGGGAGGGAGAGGTCAACGGCACCGAGGCCGGGGAGAGATGGGACACCCCCGACTACGCCGTCGCCAGGGCCTCCATGGCCGCCGAGGCGGCCCGTCTGCGCCACCACCCCAGCGTCATCTCCTTCCTGATCGGCAGTGACTTCGCACCGGACTAGGAGATCGAGCGGGGCTACCTCGACGCGCTGCGGGCCGCCGACTGGACGGCTCCGGTGGTGCCCGCCGCCTCCGAGGCCTCCGCACCGGTCACCGGCAGGTCCGGGATGAAGATGACCGGACCCTACGACTGGGTCCCGCCCGGCTACTGGTACGAGAAGCGGGAGGGCGGCGCCACCGGCTTCAACTCCGAGACCAGTGCCGGCCCGGACGTCCCGACCCTCGACACGCTGCGCCGCATGATGTCCCCCGCCGAGCTGGAGTCGTTGTGGAAGAACCCCTCCGCGGCCCAGTACCACCGCTCCCCCTCGGCCACCTTCGCCACGCTGAAGCTGTACAACGCGGCGCTGGCGGGCCGCTACGGCGCCCCGTCCGGCCTCGACGACTACGTGCGCAAGGCGCAGCTGGCCCAGTACGAGAACGTACGCGCGCAGTTCGAGGCCTACGGGCGCAACGCGAAGGACGCCTCGGCGCCGTCGACCGGCGTCATCTACTGGATGTTCAACAGCGGCTGGACCTCGTTGCAGTGGCAGCTGGTGGACCGCCATCTCGACCAGGGCGGGGCCTACTTCGGCGCGAAGAAGGCGAACGAGCCCCTGCACATCCAGTACGGGTACGACGACCGCTCGGTGTCGGTCGTCAACAACCGGACCTCCGCTGCCTCCGGGCTGACGGCGCGGGTGACGCTCTTCAGCACCGACGGCACGCAGCGGTACGACCGGACCGTGACCGGCCTGGACGTCGCCGGCGGCGGCGCGAGCAGCACGGCGCTGACGGTGCCCGCGTCGGTCACGGGGCTGTCCACCACGTACCTGGCCCGGCTCCTGCTGACCGACGGCTCCGGGCGCGAGGTGAGCCGCAACGTGTACTGGCTCTCCACCCGGGCGGACGTGCTCGACTACGCGAACACCACCTGGTACCACACGCCCACCACCTCCTACGCCGACCTCAGCGGGCTGAACTCGATGCGGCGGGCGGAGGTCACCGCTGCCGCCTCGACGACGCGGGACGGGGCGGGGACGTCCACGACGACGGTGACCGTACGGCACTCCGGCAGCGGCAGCACCCCGGCTCTGCTCACCGACGTCCACCTCGTGGGAGCGCGGGACGAGCCGGTGCTGCCGGTCCGGTGGAGCGACAACCAGGTCAGCCTCTGGCCGGGTGAGTCGGTGACGCTGACGGCGACCTACCGGACCGCCGATCTGCGCGGCTCCGCGCCGCGGCTGCGGATCTCCGGCTGGAACGTTCCGACGGTCACGGCCGCGGCGGACCGCTCTGGACGAGCGGGGGGTTGAGGCGGGCGAAGCCCTCCTGGCGTTCGTAGGGGAAGTACGGGTACGGAGCCGGCCGGTGGCTCGCGGCGTCGAGGCGGGCCACCTGCTCGGGTGCCAGGGTCCAGCCGACCGCGCCGATGTTCTGGCGCAGTTGGGCCTCGTTGCGCGCGCCGACGATGACGGTGGACACCGTGGGCCGCCCCAGGAGCCAGTTGATGGCCACTTGGGGGATGGTCCGGCCGGTCTCCCGGGCCACCTCGTCGAGGGCGTCGACCACGTCGTAGAGGTACGCGTCCTCCACGGGCGGGCCGAAGTCGGCGGTCTGGTGCAGCCGGCTCTCCGCCGGCAGCGGGCGGCCGCGACGCAGCTTGCCGGTCAGGCGGCCCCAGCCCAGCGGGCTCCAGACCATGGCGCCGACGCCCTGGTCGTGGCCGAGGGGCATCAGCTCCCATTCGTAGTCGCGGCCGATGAGGGAGTAGTAGACCTGGTGGGCCGCGTACCGGGGGAAGCCGAGCCGCTCGGAGGCGGAGAGGGACTTCATCAGCTGCCAGCCCGCGAAGTTGGAGACGCCGATGTGGCGGATCTTCCCCGACCGGACCAGCTGGTCGAGGGTGGACAGCACCTCCTCGACGGGGGTGGCGGCGTCGAAGGCGTGCAGCTGGAAGAGGTCGATGTAGTCGGTGCCGAGCCGGCGCAGGGCGTCCTCGGTCGCCCTGATCAGGCGGGAGCCGGAGGTTCCGGCGTCGCCGGGCCCGTCGCCCATCGGCAGACCGGCCTTGGTGGACAGCAGGACCTGGTCCCGCCGGCCCTTGACCGCCTGGCCCAGTACCTCCTCCGAGGCTCCCGCCGAGTACACGTCGGCGGTGTCGAACATGGTGATGCCGGCCTCGATGCAGATGTCGACCAGCCGGCGCGCCTCCTGCGCGTCCGTGGTGCCCCAGGCGCCGAAGAGCGGCCCCTGGCCGCCGAAGGTGCCGGCCCCGAAGCTCAGGGCGGGGACCTCGAGACCGGACGTACCGAGCTGCCTGTATTCCATGATGAATCCCTCCAGTGAACGTAATGGCACCGCAGACCCGTTAAGCTGCTGCCAACGTATCAGGAGATCCTCACTAATGGAACCGGAGACCCGTTATGACGTCTGGTGATGCCGTCGAGCCGGGCACCGTACGCCCCGGGGGCCGCACGGCCCGGGTCCGGGCCGCGGTGCTCCAGGCGGCCGGGGACATGCTGGCCGAGTCCGGGTTCCACCGGCTGGACCTGGCGGAGGTCGCCCGCCGCGCCGACGTCGGGAAGACGACCGTGTACCGCCGCTGGGGAACCGTGGCCGGCCTGGTCGCGGACCTGCTGTCGGACATGGCCGAGCAGTCCTCGCCGCGCACCGAGACGGGCTCGCTCGTCGAGGACCTGCGGGCCAACGCCGGCCTGGTGCAGCGCACGCTGGCCGACCCCCGCCAGGGGCCGCTGTTCAAGGCGGTGATCGCCGCGGCCACGAGCGACGAGCGCACGGCCGAGGCCCTGCACCGCTTCTACGAGGTCCGCGTCGCCGAATGGGCGCCCTGCGTCCAGCAGGCCGTCGACCGGGGCGAACTCCCCGAGGGCACCGACGCCGCCGAGGTGGTCCGCGCCGTATCGGCCCCCCTCTACTACCGGCTCCTGACCTCCGGCGCCCCCCTCGACGAGGCCGCCGCGGAGCGGGCCGCGCATGCCGCGGTCGCCGCGGCCCGCGCGGGGGCCTTCGGCTGAGCGCCGCCGGTCAGCCGGACTGCGGGCCGGCCGGGCAGCGGATCAGCCGTTGAGCGACCCCATCAGCTCGGGGGCGTAGCGGTCGCCCGAGGCCACCCCGAGCGGCGCCACGGCATCGATGGCCGCCAGGTCCGCGTCGGTGATCGTCACGCCGGTGGCGGCGACGTTCTCCTCCAGGTAGCGGCGGCGCTTCGTGCCCGGGATGGGTACCGCCCCCTGGTGCAGGGTCCAGGCCAGGGCCAGCTGCGAGGGCGTGACGCCCTTCTCGGCGGCGAGGCGGCGCACCTGGTCGACGACGGCGAGGTTGCGGTGGAAGTTCTTCCCCTGGAAGCGGGGGTCGGTACGGCGGAAGTCGTCGGCCGCGAAGTCGTCCGGGCTGGTGATGGCGCCGGAGAGGAAGCCCCGCCCGAGCGGGGAGTAGGCGACGAGCCCGATGCCGAGCCGCCGCAGGGTCTCCAGGACCCCGTCCTGCTCGATGCCGCGCTCGAAGAGGCTGTACTCGGTCTGCACGGCGGCCAGCGGGTGCACGGCATGGGCGCGCTCGATGGTGGCGGGCGCGACCTCGCACAGGCCGATGTGGCGGACCTTGCCGGCCGCGACCAGCTCGGCCATGGCGCCGACGCTCTCCTCGACCGGCACGGCCGGGTCGACGCGGTGCAGGTAGTAGAGGTCGATGTGGTCGGCGCCGAGGTGGCGCAGGGAACGGTCGGCCGAGCGGCGGATGTACTCGGGGGTCGCGTTGTGACCGCGGAAGGCACCCTCGTCGGTGAACTCGACGCCGGTCTTCGTGGCGATCACGGCGGCCTCGCGGCGGCCGGTCAGAGCCTTGCCGAGGAGCTGCTCGTTACGGAAGGGGCCGTAACCCTCTGCGGTGTCGAGCAGGGTCACGCCCAGTTCCAGGGCGCGGTCGATCGTGGCGAGCGACTCGGTCTCGTCGGTGGCTCCGTAGTGGGCGCTCATGCCCATCAGGCCGAGCCCCTCGGCGCCGACCTCCAGCCCTTGGCCGCCCAGTGCGCGGATCTCCATGGTGTTCTCCTCGAGGTAAGTAACTAACTGGATAGATAGACCATGCATGACGCTTCGCCGCGATGTCAATAACCAGATAGTTACTTGCTAGGCTGCCCACCATGGCAAGGGATTCCAGCGCGACCAAGGCCCGCCTGCTCGACGCGGCCTTCGCCGAGTTCGCGGCGTACGGCATCGCCGGCGCGCGCGTCGACCGCATCGCCGAGGCGGCGCAGGCGAACAAGCGGCTCATCTACGTCTACTACGGCAACAAGGAGCAGCTCTTCGACGCGGTGCTCCAGCGGGCGCTGGAGACGGGCTCGGAGTCCGTGCCGTTCGACGCCGACGATCTGGCCGGCTACGCGGGCGCCGTCTTCGACCACCTGGTCGAGCGGCCGTCGCTGATGCGGCTGGTCCTGTGGAAGCAGTTGGAGCGCCCGGGATCCACGGAAGCGGAAGCCGCGTCCTACGAGCGCAAGATCGGCGCGGTGCGGCAGGCGCAGGAATCGGGCCGGATCGACGCGGGGGCGGATGCCGCCGATGTGCTGACGCTGGTCGTGAGCCTGTCGCAGGCATGGTTCGGCGCGGTGGGCGGCCCGGCCGCGGACGGTACGGGCACGGGCGGTACGGGCACGGGGACGGGCACCGGCTGGACACCCGAGCGGCTGGCCCGCCACCGGGCGGCGGTGGTGGAGTCCGTCCGCCGGATCACCACGCCCGCCTAGCCCTGTGACCGGAAAGGTTCACCGGGTCGCGCCGCCCGGCACGGCACCTCGCCGCGTTGTCGGACCGCGCCGGTACGTCCAGTACGAGCCGCGGCCC
>NZ_JBEZMA010000080.1:0-25908 GCF_040652415.1 Streptomyces sp. NPDC048255 | reverse complement strand
GCATTCGTCAGTTCATGCCGACGCACCATGACCGACTCATGCCCGGAACGGCAGCAGATCCACCACCCGGGCAAGAGCCATCAGACACGGCCTAGGGCTCGGCCCGCAGGGTGCGGAAGAAGGTGCGGATGTCGCCGACCAGGAGGTCCGGCTGTTCCATGGCGGCGAAGTGGCCGCCCCGGTCGTAGTCGGTCCACTGGACGATGTTGTTGGTCCGTTCGGCGAGGTGCCGCAGCAGGACGAAGTTCTCCTGGGGGAAGTGGGCCAGGGCGGTGGGTGCCTTCGACGGTTCGGGGGGCGTGCCCCAGTAGTCGGCGTGCGCCCGCTCGTAGTAGAGGCGGGCCGAGGAGCCGGCCGTGCCCGTGAGCCAGTACAGCATCACGTTCGTGAGCAGGAGATCGCGGTCGACGGGCGCATCCGTCCACTCGTGGAACTTCTCGGAGATCCAGGCGAGTTGTCCGACGGGGGAGTCCGTCAGCCCGTAGGCGAGGGTCTGGGGGCGGGTGGACTGGATGTCCGCGTACCCCTGCTTGTCGCGGGTCCATTCCTTGAACCGTTCCCAGGATTCCCGGGTGCGTTCGGCCTGCTCCGGGGACAGTTCCGAGAGGTCGTCCGGTTCCTCCGTCATATAGGAATTCGGAATCAGGTTCAGGTGTACGCCGATGACCTCGGGCCTTATGCGTCCGATCTCGCGCGAAATGGCCGCGCCCCAGTCGCCTCCCTGGACGCCGTAGCGCTCGTAGCCCAGCCGGTTCATCAGCTCGGCGAAAGCGGCCGCGACCCGGCGGAACTCCCAGCCCGTTTCCCGCGTCGGCCCGGAGAGCCCGAAGCCGGGAATGCTCGGCAGGACCACGTGGAAGGCGTCCGCCGGGTCGCCGCCGTGGGCGGCCGGGTCCGTGAGCGGGCCCACGACCTCGGTGAACTCCACGATCGAGCCCGGCCAGCCGTGCGTCATGAGGAGCGGCGTAGCGCCCGGCTCCGGAGACCGTACGTGCGCGAAGTGGATGTTCGCCCCGTCGATCACCGTGGTGAACTGCGGCCATTCGTTCAGCTTCGCCTCGGCGGCCCGCCAGTCGTACTCGTGCCGCCAATACCGCGCCAATTCCTTCAGGTAATCCCCCGGAACTCCGTAAGCCCATCCCACTCCGGGGATTTCGTCAGGCCACCGGGTCCGGTCCAGTCGTTCGTGGAGATCGTCCAGATCGGATGGGGGAATGCTGATCCGGAACGGATCGGTTTCATCTGAAAGAATCATGCCGGTCATCCTATTTCATCCGTCCTCAGCATTCCGGTACGAGGGCCAGGGAGCGGACGAGGCCGGCGACTTCCGGCCAGTGGTTCTGGAGGTAGAAGTGGTCGCCGCTGAGCGTCTCCAGCCGGAACGGGCCCGTGGTGTGCTCCGACCAGGCGCGCAGGTCGTCCGGCAGGGCCACCGGGTCCACATCGCCGCCCAGCGCGACGAGGGCGCAGTTCAGCGGCGCGTCGCCGCGGGGGCGGTAGGTCTCGCTGGCCCGGTAGTCGCCGCGGATCAGCGGCAGCAGCAGGGAGCGCATCTCGGGATGTTCGAGCAGCTCGGCTGCCGTGCCGCCGAGCCAGACCACCTGCTGCGCCAGCGTCTCGTCGTCCAGCAGGTAGGAGGTGAGATGGCCATCATCGACGGCGACCGGATCGCCGCCCAGGCCGCCATGGAACGCATCGCCAAGGAGGCGCGCGAGTCCGGGAACGTCGAGGTCTCGGCCGAGGCGTGGCGCGCGCTCGCCGAATCCCTGGCGGCGGCGAACGGCGTCAGGGACGGATGATGCGCACCTGGAAGCTGCCGTTGCGCAGCTCGCCCACCACCGAGACGCTGACGCCCGTCTTCTCGTCGGTGAAGGTCTCGCCCGGCCGGAACGGGGCGTCCGACAGCTCCGCGTGGACATTGGGCCGCCGGGTGCAGCCTCCGCTCGCGCCCGCGCTGTCCGACACCGTCACCGGGCCCTGCCCGGTGTCCACGTCGGAGTCCACCCTGTAGATGAGGACACCGGGTTTGCAGACGGCCTCGTCGTTCCCGGCCTGGGTGCGTACCTCCACCGCGTAGCCGGCGCTCTCCGACAGCGGGACGAAGGCCAGTTTCGTGCCGCCGCGGACGGCCAGCGGCGACAGGACGTGGTCGCTGGCCCCGGGCTTCGACGCGCAGCTGATCTGCGTGCTCTCCAGCCAGCCCAGCTTCCACTTGTGCCAGCCCAGCAGGTCGTTGTTGGAGCCCCAGTCCTCGCTCATGATGTCCCAGTGCCCGACCGCGCCCCCGCCTTCGGAGGTGTACAGGTCGGGCAGGCCGAAGACGTGCCCGTTCTCGTGCGGGAGCACCCGGTAGCCGGTCTCCCGGTAGGTGCCGGAGCCGTCGTCCTGCCGGCTGTAGACGAAGGACGTGTTGGCCAGGGGAGCCCCGTCGGCGACGGGTGCCTCGCTGTTGCCCGAGAAGGTCACCGACAGGACGGTGTCCAGGGCGGACGGCCCGGCGTTGGGCGTGACCAGGATGTTGATCAGGTCGTACCGGCTGAAGTCCACCTCGGAGTCGGCGGCCTTCGCGATGTGCTCGACGAGCTGCCGGTAGCCGGGCTCGTACGGGGACCCGCGCTCGATGCCGTACGCCGCGAACGGCATCGGCATCCGCAGCCAGGTCTTTATCGGGGCCTCGGCCCGGTAGCTGAGCCGGCCGTAGGAGCTGGTCCGGAACCAGTCGGAGGTCTGGGGGAAGAACTCCGCCATCCGGTCCAGGGCCGTGCCCTCGCCCTTGGCGTCGGGGAAGTCGATCATCAGGTTCAGTGCGCGGACCTCGCCGGTCGAGCGGGAGTACCCGGGCGGGGTCGGCAGGCCCTCGGACATCTGCACGCCCATCGTGCCGGCGATCCGGCAGGGTGCGAGCGCCGATTCGGCTGTCGTGGCGACGGGCCCCGCCGCCGAGTGGCCGCGGCTGGATATCCCCGTGCTCGCGGTCGCCGTGACGCCGAGGGCCAGCGCGGTCAGACCGATGTACGCGCTGGTGCGGCGGGGATTGCGTATCCGGTGGCGGGTCTGCGGCATGGAGATCGCCCTCGAGTCCGCGGCAGCCGGCCGGGCCCGGTCTGCGCTCTGTCCGCCCACCCTCCGACGGCCGCGGCGCGCCCGCGCGCCGGGAGAGGCCGAACGTGCGCACCGCCGTGACTCAGGTCACACGGAGGAGTGAAATAACCGGGGACCTGATCCCCGTTTGCATGGGAGTCCCGCGAAGTGGGGACCGGCTCCCCGTTTGGGCGGGCCGCACGTGCCGCCGAGGAGGCCCCGGGAATGAAGAGCTCCGCCAGTACCGCCCCGGCGGCCGCGCCCGCCCCGGCGCAGGCCGTGGACCTGAGCGCGCCGACGCGCGTCCCGCGGCCGCGCGCCGACGCCGTGCGCAACCGCGAGCGCATCCTGACGGCGGCGCGCGAGGTGCTCGTGGAGTTGGGCCCCGGAGCCCCGTTCGACGAGGTCGCACGCCGGGCCGGAATCGGCAACGCCACCCTCTACCGCCATTTCCCCGACCGGAGCACCCTCGTCCACCACGTGGTGCTGTTCGTCATGGACCGGGTCACCGCCACGGCCGAGGCGGCCCTCGCCGAGGAGCCCGACGCCTTCGCCGCGCTGTGCCGCTTCACGCACACCGCCGCGGACGAGCGCATCGGCGCCCTGTGCCCGATGCTCGGCGACGGCTTCGACCGCGACCACCCCGAACTCCTGGACGCACGGGAGGCCTTGGAGGAGGCCGTCGGGACCATGGTGACCTCCGGCCAGGCCGCCGGACTGGTCCGCGCGGACATCGGCGTCGGCGATCTGATGGTCGCCCTGTCCCAGCTCAGCCGCCCCCTCCCCGGCACCGACTGCCTCGACGCCGACCGCTTCGTCCACCGCCATCTCCAGCTGTTCCTCGACGGGTTGAGGGCCCCGGCCCGCTCGGTGCTGCCCGGTTCGGCCGCCACCCTCGACGGGTTGCGGCGTAAAACCACATGACTCACGCAAGCGTCTTACATATCTTCTTTTCCGGTTAATCCAGTCATTCCGCACAGTGAAGTGGGTACCCCCATGTCAAAAACAGCCGCGACAGCGCCGCCGGCTGCGGATCCCAGTCGCTGGAAGGCACTCGTCTTCATAGCCCTGGCCCAGCTGATGGTCGTCCTCGACGCCACCATCGTGAACATCGCCCTCCCCTCCGCCCAGACCGACCTCGGCATCTCCGACGGCAACCGCCAGTGGGTCATCACCGCGTACGCGCTGGCCTTCGGCGGACTGCTCCTCTTCGGCGGCCGCATCGCCGACAAGTGGGGCCGTAAGAACGCCTTCGTCGTCGGGCTCATCGGCTTCGCCCTGGCCTCCGCGCTCGGCGGCGCCGCGAACGGCGAGGCCATGATGCTGGGCGCCCGCGCCCTCCAGGGTGCCTTCGGCGCACTGCTCGCCCCGGCGGCCCTCTCCCTGCTGGCGGTCATGTTCACCGACGCCAAGGAGCGCGCCAAGGCCTTCGGTATCTACGGTGCGATCGCGGGCGGCGGCGGCGCCGTCGGCCTGATCCTCGGCGGCTTCCTCACCGAATACCTCAACTGGCGCTGGACCTTCTTCGTCAACATCCCCTTCGCGATCGTCGCGGCCGTGGGCGCCTGGATGGTCATCCGCGAGCCCTCCGGCGGCCGCAACCGCGCGCCGCTCGACATCCCCGGCGTGGTCCTGTCCACGCTCGGTCTCGTCGCCCTGGTCTACGGGTTCACCCGCGCCGAGTCCGCGGGCTGGTCGGACAGCGTGACCATGGCCATGTTCATCGCCTCGGCGGCGCTGCTGGCGTCCTTCGTCTTCGTCGAGTCCAAGGTGAAGTCCCCGCTGCTGCCGCTGCGCGTCCTGCTGGAGCGCAACCGCGGCGGTGTCTACCTCTCGCTCGGCCTGGCCGTCATCTCGATGTTCGGCCTGTTCCTCTTCCTCACCTACTACCTCCAGATCGTGAAGGGCTACTCGCCCGTCATGACCGGTTTCGCGTTCCTCCCGATGATCGCGGGCATGATCGCGGGCTCCACCCAGATCGGCGCCCGACTGATGACCCGGGTCGCCCCGCGGCTGCTGATGGGCCCGGGCTTCCTGGTCGCCGCCCTCGGCATGCTGCTGCTGACCCAGCTCGAGGTCGGGTCCTCGTACCCGGCGCTGATCCTGCCCGCGCAGCTGCTCCTCGGCCTCGGCATGGGTACGGCGTTCATGCCGGCCATGTCCCTGGCCACGCACGGGGTGGACCCGGCCGACGCCGGAGTCGCCTCCGCCATGGTCAACACCTCGCAGCAGGTCGGCGGCGCCATCGGCACCGCGCTGCTGAACACCATCGCCGCCTCGGCGACCACCGCGTACCTGGCCGACCACGCGGCCGGGGCCGCCGGGGGCGGCGCGGCCGCGCAGCTCATCCAGGCCCAGGCCATGGTCGAGGGCTACGCCTCTGCCATCTGGTGGGCCGTCGGCATCCTGGTCGCCAGCTCGGCCATCGCCCTGACCCTGATCACCACGGGCCGGCCGGGCGCCGGCGGGCCGGTCGCCACGGGCTCCGAGGAGGCCGAACTCAAGGTCCCGGTGATCGCCCACTGACGGCGGCGCGCGCAGCGGAATGACTGATGACCCCATCTGGTTCAAATTTGAACCAGATGGGGTTAGTCTTTTTGAGGCAGCCCTGCACCGATGACGGAGGAGCGCCCCCATGATCCCGGCCCCCGCACCCCTGACCCCGACGGGCGCGACCCCGCACGGGACCCGCATGCCGGCGCTCTACCTCAGCCACGGAGCGCCACCGCTCGCGGACGACCCGGTCTGGCCGGGCGAGCTGGTCGCCTGGTCGGCGTCCCTGCCCCGCCCCACCGCGATCCTGATGGTCTCCGCCCACTGGGAGGAGGCCCCGCTCGCCCTCGGCGCCACCGAACCCGTCCCGCTCGTGTACGACTTCTGGGGCTTCCCCGAGCACTACTACCGGGTCCGCTACGGCGCCCCGGGCGCCCCCGGCCTGGCCGCCTCGGTCCGAGGGCTCCTCCAGGCCCCCGGCACCCCGGTCCAGGACATCCCCGACCGCGGCCTGGACCACGGCGCGTACGTCCCGCTGGTGGAGATGTTCCCCGAGGCCGACATACCGGTACTCCAGATATCCCTGCCGAGCCTGGACCCGCGCCGCCTGATGGACCTCGGCCGCAAGCTGGCGCCCCTGCGCGACGAGGGGGTCCTGATCGTCGGCAGCGGTTTCTTCACCCACAACCTGGCCGCGCTGCGGCACGCGGGCGTGCCCGCCTGGTCGGCGGAGTTCGACGCCTGGGGCCACGAGGCCCTCGCGGCCGGCGACCTGGACTCCCTGCTCGACTTCGAGGCCAAATCCCCCTCGGGCCGCCTCGCGCACCCCCGTACGGAACACTTCGCCCCGCTCTTCGTCACCCTCGGCGCGGCCGAGGCCGCCGGCGACCTCGACGCCCGCCGCGACACGGTGGACGGCTTCTGGATGGGCCTCTCGAAGCGTTCCCTCCAGTTCGGCTAGGACCTGTCCGCCCGGACAGCTCTCAGGGGGTCCGCCCGGGCCCGGTGATGTCCTCGCCGATGGTGAATCCCTTGGCGGGACCCTCGGGGACGGTGGCGCCGGATCCGTAGGCAGCCCTGACCTCGTCGTCGTAGACGGCGGCCTCGGGGTCGGGAGCGCTCAGCACGGTGATGGTGCCGCCCTCGTCGAAGTC
This sequence comes from Streptomyces sp. NPDC048255, assembly GCF_040652415.1. Taxonomy (NCBI): domain Bacteria; kingdom Bacillati; phylum Actinomycetota; class Actinomycetes; order Kitasatosporales; family Streptomycetaceae; genus Streptomyces; species Streptomyces sp. NPDC048255. The sequence goes on along the minus strand of NZ_JBEZMA010000080.1, from coordinate 19,180 downwards.
GTCGATGAGGACGTAGACGGGGATGCCTGCACGCGCGTACTCGCGCCGCTTGCGGGTGCGGTCGCGCGTGATGCTGTCGCTGCCGGGGGAGACGACTTCGACGATCAGCTGGACGGCAGAGGCTTCGATGCCGATCCCGTCCTCGCTGCCGTGCTCTTCCACCTCCTCGGGTGCGACCAGGATGCCGGGGATCCAAACCTTCCGTGCGTGGATGACGTTCGTGTCCTGGAACGCTGCGGACTCGCCCCGATCCAGGAACTTGTCCAATGCGCGACGTAGGCGGTTGGCGATCTGGCTGTGCGACAAGCGACCCGTGGGTGACACCTCGATGAACCCCTCGACGATCTCGGCGTGGTAGCCCTCGGGGAGTTCCATGGCCTTCCATGCCTGCCACAGGACGTCGTCCAGGTCCGACGGGGGAGTCGTGACCTTCGGCATTACGGCCTCCAGCGTCTCGTGGGCGAGAGCGGTCATGTGCGGCACCTCCTCATAAGTGTGGGCGTCGCCGACCGGGCGGCACAAGCGACTCCCCGACCCTAGGAAGGTTCTGTCCCATGCCGAAGGAATATGCCTTCGGCTCACCCGGACGGGTGGTGACCCAGGCTCTTCTCGTACCACCGCACGTCCCAGAAGCGGCCGAACTTCCACCCCGCTTCCGTGAACTCCCCGACCCGGCGGAAGCCGAAGCGCTCGTGCAGGCGTACCGAGGCCTCGTTCGGCAGGGCGATGCCCGCGAACGCCCGGTGCACGGGCTCGTCGGCGAGCGCCGCGAAGAGGCGGTCGTAGAGCAGGGCCCCGATGCCGCGGCCCACCGCGTGCGGGGCCAGGTAGACGCTGACCTCCACCGAACTCGCGTACGCCGGCTTCGGGCGGAATGGGCTGCTTGTGGCGTATCCGGTCATTCGATCGCCAGTCCAGGCAACCAGAAGCCGGTGCGGCCCGTCTTCAGGGTGGGAGTGCAGCCACGGGCGGCGCTGTTCCGGACTGCAGGGCGCCGTGTCGAATGTGACGGCGGTCTCACGGACGTAGTGGTTGTACACCTCCGTGAGGCCCTCCAGATCGGCCTCCGTCCCGGGCCTGACCTGCACACCTTCGGGTTCTTGCGGCATTGGGCCCCCTCCGTTGCCGGGTATGGCGGGGCAGGATACTGCAAGATCTCGAAAAAGAGGGAGCGACGTGGGAATTCTGTCCCGTTTCCAGTCGTTGTTTCCTTCGGAAGCGGGCACTCGGGAGAGTGTCCGGGGACGCACCACCCCACCACGGTGGCCGTCCGGCAGCCGCACCGCGACCGAACTCATCGCAAGGGAGCACGCATGGCAACCCGCGCCGTCGCCCGTCGTCAGTCCACGAGCAGCGCCCGCGCTGTGGGCGGGGAGATCGCAGACCGCGACCTGGTCGGCATGTACCTGGACGAGATCGCGCGCACCCCGCTGCTCGACGCGGCCAAGGAAGTGGAGCTCTCCCAGATCATCGAGGCGGGCGTGTACGCCCAGCAGATCCTCGACGGCGCCATAGAGCGCGACGGGGACACCCTGGCCGGCGAGGAGCTGGAGGCGCTGGCCGCCGAAGGCGAGCGCGCCAAGGAGATCTTCATCCGCTCCAACCTCCGCCTCGTCGTGGCCGTCGCCCGCCGCTACCCGCGCAGCGGCCTGCCGCTCCTCGACCTCATCCAGGAGGGCAACGCCGGCCTGGTCCGCGCCGTCGAGAAGTTCGACTACGCGAAGGGCTTCAAGTTCTCCACGTACGCCACGTGGTGGATCCGCCAGGCCATCACCCGTTCCATCGCCGACCAGTCCCGCACCATCCGCCTCCCCGTCCATCTGGTCGAGGAGCTCGGCCGGATCCGCCGCATCCAGCGCGAGTTCAACCGCGAGCACGGCCGGGACCCGGAGCACGCGGAGATCGCCGCCGAGCTCGACTCGACGGAGAAGCGCGTGGGCGACGTACTGGACTGGGCGCGCGACCCGGTCAGCCTCAACATGTCGGTGGACGAAGACGGCGACACGCAGTTCGGCGACCTCCTGGAGGACACCTCCGCGATCTCGCCCGAGCAGTCCGTCCTCTCGCTGCTGCGCAGCGAGGAGCTGGAAGACCTGCTGGGCAAGCTCGACCAGCGCACCGCGTCGATCATCAAGATGCGGTACGGCATCGACGACGGCCGCGAGCGCACCCTCACGGAGGTCGGCAAGCAGCACGGCCTGACCCGCGAGCGGATCCGCCAGATCGAGAAGCACGCCCTCCTCGAACTCAAGCGGATGGCCCGCGACACAGGCTTCGACGCCGTAGCCTGACCCCCCAAATACGAGCCCCGGCGCCTATCCCCCCCAGGCGCCGGGGCTCCCCCTTTTCCCCGCAGGGCCAGCTTCCGAAGCCGGGCCGTGGGGTGGGGCCGCGCAGGAGAGTCCCCGCAGGACGAGCGCGCAACTCAGGCCGGACGCTCCCGCCGGGGCCCGCTTCCGCAGCCGGGCCGTGGGGTGGGGACGCGCAGGAGAGTCCCCGCAGGACGAGCGCGCAACCCAGGCCGGACTCTCGAAGCCGGGGCCAAGTGCGCGAGCCGAGGAGACGCTCCGGAGCGTCCCCACCCCACCCCCGCACCCGGCCAAGCCCCCCGCAGGGGGAAGGGCGGCCACCAGCCACGAGCTACGGCGCCGCAGCCGAGGCCCCAGGAACCGCCGAGCCCGGCGCAGCCGACACGGCAGCCGACAGCCGCGCCCCCAGCACCGCCGCCGCCTCCGCCAGGGCCGCCGGGGAGTGGACCGTGAAGGCCAGCCCGGTCAGGGCCAGACGTGCCGCCAGCCACTCCGGCGGATCCCCGGTCTCGAACCGAAGCCGCACCGACTCCGAGCCCGCCACCGCCGCCGAGCCGGAAGCCGCCGCCAAGCCCCCCGCCGAGCCGGACGCCGACCCCGACCCCGCCGCCCGCCCGGCCAGGGCACCCGCCCCGTCCCGCAACCAAGCCGGCAGCTCCGCCACCCCAGCCGCGACCGTGACGTCCACCGGGTACGTCAAGCCACCCCGCAGCCCCTTCCGCACGAACGCCTCCGCATCCATCGGCAGCTCCCGCGGCGCGAACCGGGCCCCCGTGGCGAACGGCTCGCTCACCCGGTCCACCCGGAAGGTGCGCCAGTCCTCCCGCTCCAGGTCGTAGGCCATGAGGTACCACCGGCTCCCCGTGCTGACCAGCCGGTACGGCTCCACCAGCCGCTTGGAGTCCGCCCCGTCCCGCGCCCGGTACGCGAACCTCAGCCGCTCCCGCCCCGCCACCGCCGAGGCCATCGTCGTCAGCGTCCGGGGGTCCACGCTCGCCCCGTCCCCCCGCGTCAGCGCGACCGTGGCCGACTGGAGCGCGCTCACCCGGTGCCGCAGCCGCGCGGGCAGGACCTGTTCCAGCTTCGCCAGGGCCCGTACGGAGGCCTCCTCGACCCCCTCGATCGCATGCCCGGCCCCGGCCCGCAGCCCCACCGCGATCGCCACCGCCTCCTCGTCGTCGAGGAGCAGCGGCGGCATCGCGGCCCCCGCCACCAGCCGGTACCCCCCCTCCGCGCCCAGCGTGGCCTCCACCGGGTACCCGTACTCGCGGAGCCGTTCGATGTCGCGCCGGATCGTGCGGGCGCTCACCCGCAGCCGTTCCGCCAGTTCGCTCCCGGGCCATTCGCGGGGGGTCTGGAGGAGGGACAGCAGGGAGAGCAGCCGTGCCGGGGTGTCGGTCATGAGATCCAGGTTGCCAGCGAAATAGGACACGGACCGACCTACATGCCGTCTAGGTTTCTCTCCATGAGCACCGAGACGTCCAAGGCATCGCCCGAAAGAAAGAACGGGCCCGTACAAGAAGAGCGGAACGACACCCTCAACGACGAAACGAGCAGCAGCTCGACCGCCGACCGCCGCCGCTGGCTGGCGCTCGCCATCGTGATGACCGCGGCCTTCATGGACCTGGTCGACGTCACGATCGTCAACATCGCGATACCCAGCATGCGCCAGAACCTCGGCGCCTCCACGAGCGCGATCCAGTGGATCACCGCCGGCTACGCCCTCGCCTTCGCCGCCGGCCTGATCACCGGCGGCCGTCTCGGTGACATCTACGGGCGCAAGCGCCTCTTCCTGATCGGCATCGCCGGATTCACCGCCGCCTCGCTGCTCTGCGGCATTGCCGCCGATCCGGGCATGCTCGTCGCCTCCCGCCTCCTCCAGGGCGCCATGGCCGCCATGATGGTCCCGCAGGTGCTGGCGATCATCCACGTGACCTTCCCGCCCCACGAGCGCGGCAAGGTGTTCGGCATGTTCGGTGCGATCGTCGGCCTCGGCGCCGTCTCGGGTCCGATGCTCGGCGCGCTGCTCACCGAGTGGAACCTGTTCGGCCTCGAATGGCGCCCGATCTTCCTGATCAACCTGCCGGTCGGCATCGCCGGCGTGATCCTGGGCCGCAAGTTCATCACCGAGTCCAAGGCCCCCCAGGCCCTGCGCCTCGACCTGGTCGGCGTGGTCCTCGCGACCCTCGCCCTGGTCATGCTGATCTTCCCGCTCACCCAGGGCCGTGAGAACGACTGGCCGCTGTGGGGCTTCGTGTGCATGGGCGCGGCGCCGTTCGTCTTCGCCGCGTTCCTCTCCTACGAGAAGTACAAGATCAAGAAGGACGGCTCCCCGCTCGTGGAGCTCTCCCTCTTCAAGGTCAAGAGCTTCGCGGGCGGCATCGCCGTCCAGCTGACCTTCGGCATCGCGACCGGCATCTTCTTCCTGGTCTGGACGCTGTACATGCAGTACGGCCTCGGCTGGAGCGCGCTGCGCGCGGGCGCGACCGGCATCCCCTTCTCCCTGGCCGTCTCGGCCTCCGCCGGCCTGTCCGTCCAGAAGCTCGTGCCCCGGTTCGGCCGCAAGGTGCTCCAGGCCGGCGCGCTGACCATGGCCGCGGGCCTGATCCTCTACATCTGGGAGTCCGAGCACTACGGGATGGACATCGCCTCCTGGCAGATGGCCGCCCCGCTGGTCATCCTCGGCATCGGCATGGGCCTGATCGTGGCCCCGCTCACCGACACCGTCCTGTCCGAGGTGCCGCGCGAGCACGCCGGTTCCGCCTCCGGCCTGATCAACACCACGGGCCAGATGGGCAACGCGCTGGGCCTCGGCCTGACCTCCGTGGTCTTCTTCGGGCTGATCGAGGACGACATGGTGCTCGGGTCGCCCTACGTCGAGGCCTTCCGCGGCGCGCTGTGGTGGGTGGTGGCCGTCCTGGTCGTGATCTTCGCGGTGATGTTCATGCTGCCGCGCAGGCAGCTCCCGGCGGAGCAGCGCGAAGGCGGCTCCGAGGCCGTCGGCCTCGCCCCGGAGAAGGTCCCCGCCCTGTAGTCCTGCCATGTGGTCCGGCCGCGTCACCCCGAACGGGCATGTCCGCTTTTGTTGGCGGACATGCCCGTTTGCTTGGCTTTGGCCGGTCGGCGGCGTACGGTAGGGGACAACCCACAAACTCGGGCATACCGACCCCTCGCCCGAAACCCCCACCGAGCGGACCTGAACCACCCATGTACGCACCGGAACGCCAGCAGGAGATCCTCCGCCTCGCCCGCGAGGCGGGCCGGGTCGAGGTGCTCTCGCTCGCCGACCGGTTCCAGGTCACGGCCGAGACCGTACGCCGCGACCTCACCACCCTCGACCGGGCCGGCCTGGTCCGCCGCGTGCACGGCGGGGCCATACCGGCCGGCCGTCTCGACTTCGAGCCGGACCTCACGGAGCGCGAGGGCACCGCCGCCGACGAGAAGGACCGCATCGCGGCGGCCGCCCTGGCCGAACTCCCCGACGGCGGCAGCATCGTCCTCGACGCCGGCAGCACCGTGGCCCGCCTCGCGGCCGCGATCCCCCTGGAGTCCGCGCTCACCGTCGTCACCCACGCGCTGCCCGTCGCCGCCCGGCTCGCCGGCCACACCGGCATCGACCTCCACCTCGTCGGCGGCCGCGTCCGGCACCGTACCCGCGCCGCCGTCGACGCGTGGGCCCTGCGCGCCTACGCCGAGATCCGCGCCGACGTCCTCTTCCTCGCCACGAACGGCTTCGCGGCCGGACGCGGCCTGACCACCCCCGACCTGGCGGAGGCGGCCGTCAAACGGGCCGCGATCGCCGCGGCCCGCCGGGTCGTGCTCCTCGCCGACTCCGCGAAGGCCGGACAGGAGCACTTCGCCCGCTTCGCCTCCTTCACGGAGGTAGACCTGCTCATCACGGACACGGGGCTCGCCCCCGCTCACAAGGCGGCGATCGAGGCCGCCGGTACGGAAGTCGTGCTCGTATGATCCTCACCGTCACCCCCAACCCCTCCCTCGACCGGACCTACGAGGTCCCCTCGCTGGACCGCGGCGAGGTGCTGCGTGCCCACGCCGACCGGGTCGACCCCGGAGGCAAGGGCGTCAACGTCTCCCGCGCGGTGGCGGCCGCCGGCTTCCGCACGACGGCGGTCCTCCCGCTGGGCGGCGCCCCGGGCACGGTGCTCGCCGAACTCCTGGGCTCCCAGGGCGTGGACGTCACCGCGGTCTCGATCTCCGGCCGGACCCGCTCGAACGTCTCCCTCGCCGAACCGGACGGAACCCTCACCAAGGTCAACTCGCCCGGCCCGGAGCTCTCGCCGGAGGAGTCGGCGCTCCTGCTGGAGACGGTCCGCACCTGCGCCGGCAGCCCCGCCTGGATCGCCTGCTGCGGCAGCCTTCCCCGCGGCCTCGCGCCCGGGTGGTACGCCGAACTGGTCGCCCGCGCCCACGAGGCCGGAGCCCGCGTCGCCCTGGACACCTCCGGGCCCGCGCTGCTGGCAGCGCTCCCCGCCCGGCCCGACGTGATCAAGCCGAACGCCGCGGAGCTCGCGGAGGCCGTCGGCCGCCCCCTGCCCACCCTGGCCGACGCGGTCAAGGCCGCGGAGGAGCTCCGCTCGCTGGGCGCGGGCGCCGTACTGGCCTCCCTCGGCGCGGACGGCCAGCTGCTGGTCTCCGCCGAGGGCACCTTCTACGGGACCGCGCCCGTGGACACGGTCCGCAGCAACGTCGGCGCGGGCGACGCCTCCCTGGCCGGCTTCCTGATCGCGGGAGGCGCCGGCGCACCCGCCCTGGCCTCGGCGCTGGCCTACGGCGCGGCCGCGGTCCAGCTCCCCGGCAGCGCCGTGCCGACCCCCTCGGACCTGCGCCCCGACACGGTCCACGTCACCCAGGACCTGCCCCTGGACCTCCCGCTGCCCGAATCGGCCGCCCTCTGACCCGTACCGCCCTCTGACCCGTACCGCCCTCTGACCCGTACCGCTCGGGCGGCCGCGTCAGCGCACCCGCGCGCGCAGTTCCATGGCTCCCCGCGCGGCCGCCTCGCTCTCGTACACCTCGCACATGTGCCGCCCGTCCGGCGTCGCCGTGTGCTCGACCTCCCACAGGCTGACCTCGGCCCCGTCCAGCAGGACGAAGGCGTGCTCGTACAGGCTGAAGCCGGCGTCGCGTCCGTCCGTCAGGCACTGGCGCCCGCCGAACGCCTGGGTGATCTGGTGGGCGTACGCCGAGCGCAGCCGCTCCGCCGTCCGCTCGCCGGGGCGGTCCTCGTTCTCCGCGCGGCGCAGCACCCGGCGGGCGTGGTCGGCGGACTGCTCCACCGCATACTCCCGGTGCCGCCGCGCCGGAGCCGAGGCCGCCAACAGGGCGCTGAGCGCCGCCATGTCGTCGTCGTGCTCGTCGTCGCCCGGCAGCAGCGCCGGGTCCAGGGCCGCCTCGGCGGGGATCTCACCGAAGAGGCGGGCCACGGCCAGGCAGGTCTCCGCCTTGCTCACGAAGATCTCGTGCCGCACGGTCCGGTCCCCCTCCTGTCGGTACGCCAGCTCCCACAGCGAGGCCGAACCGCCGTCGGCCAGCAGGTAGGTGTGCTGGTGGGTCTCCCGCCAGATCCCGGTCGCCGGGCTGTGGTGGGTGGTGTGGAGCGAAGAGCTGTGGGCGAGCGCCGTGGCGAGGCGCTCGACCAACCGGTCCGGCAGGTCGAAGGAGTTGAGGGCGCGGCCCAGGAGTCGATCGAGGTGGGCCTCGGTTGTCTCGTACGGATCGCTCAAGGTGGGTCTCCAGGCCGTCGCAGCTTGTCACTTCGCGGAAGCACAACGTAGCCCCTGGTTCTGACATCACGTCCGGGCTTCGGTAAAACGTCCGGGAAGCAACGGGGGTTCCCGCCACACCTTCAGGTCAACTTGCGTAGGGATGAGCACGGTTCGGCCCGCTCTGTGGGGGAGCGCGGGAATATGGGCGGCATGGCAACGAAAACAGTGGGCGTCCCGCGCCAGCAGGGGCGGCCCGGCACGAGACACGAGGGTGAACGAACCGCCGCCCCCCGGGGGTTGGCCTGGCTGCTGGCCCTCACCGGAGCCGCCGGGGTGCTGGCCTCCTGGGTGATCACCCTCGACAAGTTCCTGCTGCTGGAGGACCCGGACTTCAAGCCCGCCTGCAGTCTGAACCCCGTCGTCTCCTGCGGCAGCGTGATGCAGAGCGAGCAGGCGGCGGCCTTCGGCTTCCCCAACCCCATGCTGGGCCTGGTCGCGTACGCCGTCGTGGTGTGCGTGGGCGCGGGCCTGCTGGCGGGCGCCGCCTACCGTGGCTGGTTCTGGCTGGGCCTGCACGCGGGCACGCTCTTCGGCGTCGGCTTCTGCTCCTGGCTGATGGCGCAGTCGCTCTACGAGATCAACGCGCTCTGCCTGTGGTGCTGCCTGGCCTGGGTGGCGACGCTGCTGATGTTCTGGGCGGTCACCGCGCACAACGTCCGTACGGGCATCCTTCCCGCGCCCGCACCGCTGCGGGGCTTCTTCGCCGAGTTCGCCTGGGTCCCGCCCGTGCTGCACACCGGGGTGATCGGGATGCTGGTCCTCACCCGGTGGTGGGAGTTCTGGACCTCCTGAACCGGGGGCGTACGGCCACGCGCGAGGGCCCCGGCAGCTGGAGGCTGCCGGGGCCCTCGTCACATCGCTCCGCGGTGAGCGGCGATCAGCTGCCGATGGAGCCGTTGCCCGACAGGACCGGGATGTTGCTGAGGATGTGCGAGAGCGGCTCGTCGCCCTTGGCCTGGGTGGAGTTCTCGGTGCACTGCTGGTTCTGCGGGTTCGACAGGACGTTGATGTCCTGGACGCCCACGTTGACGAACGCAAGGATCGACTGGGCGTTGACCTTCGCCGGCAGACCGATGCAGGGCTTGTTCAGGGTGCCCTGGACGAGACCGAGCTGCGGGCTCAGGTCACCGTGGGTCTTCTGGTTGCCGTAGATCTGCTGGGAACCGTTGCCGTTGACGGTGTTGATCCCGTGGTCGTTGCCGATCGCCATGGCCGGGGCCGCGGCAGCAGCGCCCGCGCCGACCGCAACGGCGGAGACCGCGGCGGCGGTCATGAACTTCTTGAACATCTTGATCCTTCTGTCGCACGAGTGCCCGCTGATGGAGCGCCCTGGTCAACTGCCCTGCCAGGGGGTTGGTTCCGCTGCTTCACTCAAACGGCCTGTGGGGGGCGCGGTTTTCCCCGGCCCGGGTGAGAGGCCTCCGGACGCCTGCGCGAAGCCCGTACGAAGCCCGCATCGGCGAGCTCTCCGGTTGCGCTCCGTGGAAGGTGTTCGCACGGTGGGTGAGAAAGCGGATCGCTCAGATCCGCTTCCGTGCGACCCGAGAAGGAACACCCATGCACCGCACGAAGCCGTCCCGCGCCCGCATCCTCGTCCCGTCGGCCCTCGCGGCGGCCATACTCTTCGCCGCGGCTGCCCCGGCGAGCGCCCTCGGCGACGCGGACCGTACGGCCGCCCCCCGGGCCGCTGCCGCCGGCCCCATCGACGACCTCGTGAACGGCATCCTCGACGCGATCAGGGGCCTGCTGCCGCCGGGCGTCAGCCTGCCCGACCTCGACCTCCCGGAGATCGAGCTCCCCGAGATCCAGCTGCCGGAGATCCCGGGAGTGACGCTCCCGCAGATCCCGGGCATCGAGCTCCCCGCACTGCCGCCGCTCACGCCGCCGACGCTGCCGGTCCCGGCCGCGCCGGTGGAGCTGGTGCCGGAGATCCCCGACATCCCCGACATCCCTGACATCCCCGAACTCCCTGCCCTCCCGGCCGGGGCCGGCGGCCTTCCTTAACGGTCGGGCACCGCACAGTGGTTACGACTATTGAGCTGAACAGGTCTGATCGTGTGCGTAACCGTGTCGTCTGGGAAGGTGGACCGTTTCGCTCGGTGTGCGCCCCGAATCGGGGCAGAACATCGAACAGAAGGTGCACTTCCCATGAACTCTGCCAAGAAGGCCGCCCTGGTCCTGGCCACCGCTGGTCTCGCTGCGGCCGGTGCCGCCGGCTCCGCTGTCGCCGACTCGTCGGCCGAGGGCGCGGCCGTGGGTTCCCCCGGTGTCCTCTCGGGCAACCTGCTCCAGGTCCCGGTCCACATCCCGGTGAACGTCTGCGGTAACTCCGTCAGCATCATCGGCGCGCTGAACCCCGCGTTCGGCAACATCTGCGTCAACGACTGACGTCAGCGCACAACCGACTGTGGGCGCCCCGGCCTCGCCGGTGGCGCCCACAGTCGTGTTTCCGGGACGCTCAGTGCGCGCCGCCGTTGAGCTTCACGCCGCCGAGGAGCTCCGGGGACGCCTGGGTGGCTCCGTTCGCGAGGCTGAGCACCTCGCCCGGCACGTTGTTGCGGACCTGGTTGACCTTCTGGACGGTGCCCAGGACCTTGTCGATGCCCGCGCCCTGCTCGGCCAGCGCGGCACCGACGATCTCGGGGGACCGCTCGGAGACCGGGTTCACCGCTTCCGTCACCGCCGTCACCCCGCTGGTCAGGCTCATCGGCACGGCGGCCGGTGCGTCGGCCGCGAAGGCGGGGGCGGAGGCGCCGAGGGCGGCGACGGAGCCGGCCAGGACAGCGGCGACCTTCGAAAGCTTCATTGTGGAAATCCTCATTCTTTTCGTGGGCAGAGGCATCGGCGGCGACCGTCGCGCCGCTTTCGCCTTGGGTAACGATTACCGGCCGCTGCGGAAACGCCGTTACGCACACGGTTCCGATCGGGGTCATGACAGCGGCCGGAGAATCCGACAAAGGATTCTCCGGCCGAAATTTCTTCTGATTAACCGTATTGCCGGTCAGGCGATCCGCGACCGCCGGTACAGAATCGCGCCGCCCAGGATCAGGGCCGAGGCGAGGGCCGCCGCGGCCGCGGGCTGACCCGCGCCGGTCTCGGCGAGCACCGGTGCACTCACGTGCGCGGGAGCCGGCGCGGGGGCGGTGGGGGCGGGACCGGGCGCGGGTGCGGGCTCCGGTGCCGGGGGCAGGTGCACGGGGGCGTCACCGCCGGGGGCGGTCGGCGGCTGGTCCGCCGGAGTTACGGCTTCCGGCGCGGGCAGGGGCGCCGGGGCCTGCTGCTCGACGGGCTGGCTCCCGTGCGGCGGCCGCGGTGCGGGAGCCTCCTCGACCGGGGCCGGGGCCGGCAGCGGGGCCGGAGCCTCCTCCACCGGGGCCGGCAGCGGCGCGGGCGCCTCGTCGGCCGGGGCGGGGAGCGGGGCGGGGGCTTCCGGGGCCGGCGGCTCGGGTGCCGGGAGCGGCTCGGGGGCGGGTGCCGGAGCGGGCTCCGGGGCCTCCTGTACGGGCTCCGGTGGGGGCGCGGGCGCCGGGAGCGGCTCGGGACGCGGGGGCGCCGGGGGAGCGTGGTGCGCCGGGGGCGGGGCGGACTCGGGGTGGTCGTCGCACTCCTCCTCGCCCTTCTCCTCACCGGAGTTGCCGTAGCCGCCCTCGTGGCGCGGCTCCTCGTGGCGCGGGGCTGCGTGCCGCGGGGCCGCGTGGCGTGGCCCCTGGGGACGCGGGGCCTCGTACTGCGGCTCCTCGTGGCGCTGTTGCGGCACCGCGCGCCGTGCCTCGCGCTCGTCGAGGTAGCGCTCAAGCGCCTCCGCCTGCTCGGGGCTGAGGTAGCGCTCGTACTCGTGGTGGGAGCGCTCGGCGTCGGAACCGGTCGTGGTGGCGCAGGTGTTGCCCATCGAGGGGTTCAGCGCCGCACCCCCGTCCACGCTGTTGCCGCACACGTTGGGGGCGAAGGTGAGCGGTACCGAGACGCTGTTGCCGGACAGCACGCCCGGTGAATGCGCGGCCTCGGCGCTCGCTCCGGGGTGTGCGTAGGCAGCGCCGGTCGCGATCGACAGCAGACTCGACGCGGCCGCCGCCGTGAGCATCCCCTTGCCCAGTACCTGTCGGCTCAGTACCTGTCGCATGGGTCCTTCCCTGTCTACCGGCGGTGCGCCGGTGCTGAATCGGAGGTGGCCCCGGAGTGCACCGCCGTGCACTCCGAGGCCACCCCGAGGAGGCTTGCCCTCGCGGGCACAAGCGCTTCGTCAGTAGTTGACGCAGGTGTTGCCGAACGCGGGGTTCAGCAGCGCGATCACGTTGACGGTGTTGCCGCAGACGTTGACCGGGATGTGCACCGGGACCTGGAGCAGGTTGCCGGACAGGACGCCGGGGGAGCCGACGGCCTTGCCCGCGGCGTCGGCGTCGGCCATGGCGGGGGAGGCGGCACCGGCGGCCATCACAGCGCCGGCGGCCAGCACCACTGCCTTCTTGTACTTCATTTGATTTCGATCCTTCCCGCAGAGGCGTATCCACTGCAGAAATAACAACGAGCGGCTCCGGGAAAAGAAACCACAGGATTTAGGCGGCAGATCGGTAATTCGCTCCGATGCTGGGCCGCAATTCGGGATGCCGGTGGATTTGCCGTGCTATTCACAGAACGGCGGCCCGCGCACCGGCGGGGTGCCCCAGACGCGGCGAGGCCGCCGCGACCCGAAGGTGCGGCGGCCTCGCTGGCGCGGGGCGCGATCAGCTGCCGGCGGAGGCGTTGCCGGAGAGGATCGGGATGTTGCTGAGGATGTGAGAGAGAGCCTCGTCGCCCTTGGCCTGGGTGGAGTTCTCGGTGCACTGCTGGTTCTGCGGGCTGGACAGGACCGGGATGTCCTGGACGCCGACGTTGACGATCGCGAGGAGCGACTGGACGTTGGCCTTCGCGGGCAGGGCGATGCAGGGCTTGTTGAAGGAGCCCTGGATCAGCGCCATCTGCGGGCTCATGTTGCCGTACGTCGACTGGTTGCCGTAGATCTGCGAGGCGCCGTTGCCGTTGACGGTGTTGATGCCGTGGTCGTTCCCGATGGCCATCGCCTGCGGAGCCATGGCGGCACCCATGCCCACGACCGAGGCCGCAACCGCTGCCGAGGCCATCATCTTCTTGATCATTGTTGTCCCTTTTTTGACAGGATTGCCCGGTACTGGAGCACCTGGATCAACGGCCCCGCCCCGGTCCCGGTTGCGTGGCTTCACTCGGATGCCGCCGTTTCGGACGGCGAGGTTGACGCTCAGGCGTTCACGCAGGTGTTGCCGAACGCGGGGTTCAGCAGGGCGATCACGTTGACGGTGTTGCCGCAGACGTTGACCGGGATGTGCACCGGGACCTGGAGCAGGTTGCCGCTCAGCACACCGGGGGAGCCGGCCGCGATGCCCTCGGCGGAGGCGCCGCCGTGCGCGGACGCGAGGCTCGCGGCGCCCATCAGGGCGGCGGTGCTCGCGACGGCGAGGGTGGTGCCGCGCATCAGCTGCTTCTTCATCTCCGCTTTTCCTTTCCGTTCGAACGATGGTGCATGGCATAACGACCCGCCCGCCGCAAGGGTGCGCGCGATCGCCCAAAAGGCCGTACGAGCGAGTCCGACGTGATTTCCAGCCCGATTTCTGACAAAGTGCACTCCTGTTTTGTCCCCTTGATCGAATATGGAGACAGGGTCATGGGTTCCTCCCGCAGAATCCTCGGCACGCTCGGTCTGCTGTCCTGCCTCACCCTTTCCGTGAACCTTCCGGGGGCGGCGGCCGCGGCTCCCGCGCCCAAGGAATTGCCCCGGGTTCCGTTCACCCAGCGTTACCAGGCCGTCCAGCACGGCGGGCTGGTCCGGGCCTCCAACTCGGGCATCAGCTGCCGCAGGGAGGAGTCGCCGCAGGCCGAGCCGTGCGCCGAGGTCAAGCGGGGCGCGGCCGGGGTCAACGGCGACTTCGAGATGTTCTACAGCGAGGTCGACAAGGACCCGGACACCTACAACTCGACCCGGGCCGAGCTGAAGGTCCCCAAGGGCGCGAAGGTCTCGTACGCCCGGCTCTACTGGGGCGGGAACCTGCGGGTGGGGGAGCAGAAGCCGCCGGAGGACAACGGGCGGGTGCTCGTCGCCGAACCGGGCGGCGCGTACAAGGAAGTGCTGGCCGACACGGTCATCGGGCACCACGCGGACGCGGGCAGCGATGCCTACCAGGCCTCCGCCGACGTGACCCCGCTGGTCCGCAAGGGCGGCGCCGGCATGTGGACGGTCGCCCAGCTCAACATCGCCATGGGGCACTCCGAGGTGGGTGCCTGGGGCGGCTGGACCCTGGTCGTCGCCTACGAGCACCCGCAGGAGCCGGTCCGCCGGATCTCGCTGTGGGACGGGTTCGAGGACCTGGCCGCAGGTGGTGGCGAGGCGGCCGGGGAGACGGTCGGGATCGACGGTCTGGACGCGCCGGCCGGGTCCGCGGGGCGGGCCGGGGTGGTCGCGTACGACGGGGACCGCGGCACCCTCGGGGACTCGCTCACGGTGACGGCGGACAGCGGGCGCCGGGTGAGCCTCAGCGATGAAGAAAATCCTTTTAATGATGTTATGAATTCCACGATCACGGAATTCGGGAATCACTCGTTCGTGCGACAGCCCGAACATATGAATAATCTCGGATATGACGCGGACGTGTTCGACCTGAGTCCCGCCCTGTCCGGTGGTGCCCGCAGCCTGAGTTTCAGGTTCACGGGCGAAAGTCAGGGTCATTTCCTCGGCGTGCTCTTCGTTCAGACAGACGCGCGCCGCTGAACGTAGGAGATCGCTCCGCGTGCCCACACAGCCTTTGACCGCACAGCCCACGACCGTCCTTCACCTCGTCCAGCCCGTGGAGGGCGGTGTGGCCCGGGTCGTCGTCGACCTCGTCCGCGCCCAGTCCGCCGCAGGCCTGCGCACCGTCGTCGGCTGCCCGCGCGGCGGGGTCCTCGCCGACGCGGCCCGGGACGCCGGGGCCGAGGTGCTCGCCTGGCGGGCGGGCCGGTCCCCGGGGCCCGCCCTGCCCGCCGAGGTGATCGGTGCCCGGCGGCTGGTCCGCCGGGTCCGGCCCGACCTGCTGCACGCCCACAGCGCCAAGGCGGGACTGGCCGGGCGGCTCGCCGTGCGCGGGTCCCTGCCCACCGTCTTCCAGCCCCACGCCTGGTCCTTCGACGCCGTCGGAGGGGCCACCGCCGCGCTCGCCCTGCGCTGGGAGCGGTACGGGGCCCGCTGGGCCGACCGGGTGCTCTGCGTCAGCGAGGCCGAACGCCGCGCGGGCGAGACCGAGGGCATCACCGCCCACTGGTCGGTGATCCGCAACGGCGTCGACCTGGAGCACTTCCGCCCCGGCGCACCGGACCCCGTACAGGACAAGGCCCTGGCGCGGGCCGCACTGCCCCTGCCGGACGGATTTCGCGGCGAAGGGCCGCTGACCGTCTGCGTGGGCCGGCTGTGCCAGCAGAAGGGGCAGGACATCCTGCTGCGGGCCTGGCCGGAGCTCGTGGGGACCGTCCCCCGGGCGCGCCTCGCCCTCGTCGGCGACGGCCCCGACATCGAACGGCTGCGCCGCACGGCCCCGCCGGGCGTGCTCTTCGCCGGTGCCGCCTCCGACATCCGACCGTGGCTTCGGGCCGCCGATCTCGTTGTACTGCCGTCGCGGTGGGAAGGCATGGCGCTCGCCCCGCTCGAAGCCATGGCCTGCGGCCGACCGGTCCTGGTCTCCGACGTCAGCGGTGCCCGGGAGAGCCTGCCGCCCGGCCAGGGACGGCTGTGCCTGGTACCGCCGGAGGACCCGACGGCGCTGGCCAAGGCCCTGGGACGGCTGCTGACCGAACCGCGGCTGCTCGCCGAACTCGGGGAGCAGGCCCGGCAGCACGCCCGGACGGACTTCGACGTGCGGCGGACCACGGACGCGGTCACCGGCCTGTACCACGAACTGCTGGGCAGGCCCCGGCCCTTGAACCAGGAGCGCATCAGCCGATGACGATGGACAGCGCACCCGCCCGGCACACCGGGCAGGGCGGTACGGGGCCCGCCGGCGGCAGCGCTTTCGCGCCCGCGCCCCACCCGGCGGCCCGCAGGTCCGCGGCCGCCATCCACCCCCCGCGCGGCCCCAGGGCCGACCAGGCCCGGACCGCCCTACGGCCGCGGCGGGTCCGTCGCCGTGACGGGCTGCTCCCGCTGCTGACCGCCGACACGCTGGCCGCCGTGCTCACCGCGACGGCCGTGCAGGGACCCGCGCTGCCGGTCGCGGCCGCCCTGCCGGCCGCCGTGCTGTTCGCGGCGCTGAACGCGCAGGCCGGGCTGTACCGGCCGCGCCTGGCCCCCTCCGCACTCCTCGAACTGCCCGCGCTGGCCGGGCGGTCCGCCGCCCTGTGGTGCGGGGTCGCGGCCGTGCTGGCCGCCGTCGACCCCGGCCGGACCCTGGGCTGGAGCGTGCTGCTCACCGCGGTCTGCGCCCAGGTGGTCCTCGCGTGCGCGGGCCGCGGGGCCGTGAACCAGCTCCGCCGCCGCGCCGCCGTGCGCAGGCCCGCCTCCGCCCTCGTGGTCGGGCCCGGCGCCGGGGCGGCCGCGGTGGCCGCCGCCCTGCACGGCCGGCCCGAGTACGGGCTGCGCCCCGTCGGCCTGGCCGACACCCCCGCCGCCGGCGGCGAGGCGCAGCCGGCCCGGTCCGGCGGCCTGCCGGTGCTCGCCACCCACGAGGACGTGCGGCGGGCGGTCATCCAGAACTCCGTCCGGCACGCCGTGTTCACCCGCCCGGCCGAGGCCGACGAGCGCACCGCCTCCCTGGTCCGGCTCTTCCACGACCACGGCTGCCGGCTCTGGCTCGCCGACCCGGCCGGTACCGCCAAGGTCACCGGCATGCGGGTGCCCCACCCCGCCGACCAGCTGTGGGGGTACGCCGTACAGCCCCTGCTGCCGCGTCCGGCGCGGCCGCTGGAGCGCTGGGCCAAGCGGGGCATCGACACCGTGCTCGCCGCGCTCGCGCTGGTCGCCGCCGCCCCGGTGATGGGCGCGTGCGCCCTGGCCGTCCGGCTCGGGGACGGGCCGGGGGTGATCTTCCGCCAGGAGCGGGTCGGCCTGTACGGGCGCCCCTTCACCCTGCTGAAGTTCCGTACCCTGCGCGCCGACGAGCACGAGGCCGCCACCCGCTGGACGGTGGCGGGCGACCGGCGGATGAGCCCGGTCGGCTCCTTCCTGCGCAAGTCCTCGCTGGACGAGCTGCCGCAGCTGTGGAACGTCGTACGGGGTGACATGAGCCTGGTCGGCCCGCGCCCCGAACGGCCCTTCTTCGTCGCGAAGTTCAGCAGCATCCACCCCGGCTACGAGGCCCGCCACCGGATGCCCGTCGGCATCACCGGCCTGGCCCAGATCAACGGCCTGCGCGGGGACACCTCCATCGAGGACCGGGCCCGCTTCGACAACCACTACATCGACACCTGGTCGCTGTGGCAGGACCTGTGGATCCTCGCCCGCACCGCGGCCTCCTTCTTCCGCTTCCGGCTGGGGGGCAGCTGATGAGCCTCGCCGTATCCCTGCACGGCTCCCGGTCCGACCGGACCGGCCGGCCTGCGCAGCCCGCTCGGCCCGACCGGCCCGCCCGCCCCGACCTGGCGGGCCTGCTGCGCCGGCACTGGCCGCTGCTGCCGCTCGCCGCGACCGTGCTGTTCCTGCTGGCCCCGCTCCCGGCGGGCGACGCGACCACCTCCGGCAAGGTCGGCCCCGCCGACGCCGCCTCGCTGCTGCTCGTCCTGGTCTGCGCGGTGCAGGCGCTGCGCGGCCGGGTGCGGGAACTGACCCCGCTGGGCGTGCTCGTGCTCGGGATGCCCGCCGTGGGCCTGGCCGTCGCGACGGTCACCGCCGGGGACCCCTACGCCGCCCTGCCGGGCTTCGTGCGCTACCTCCAGGTGTTCGTGCTCGTCCCGGCCGCCGTGGTGCTGCTGGTGCGCGACGCCAAGGAGTTCCGGCTGGCCGCGGGCTGCTTCGTGGTCCTGGCGCTGGTGCAGGGCGCGGTGGGCGTCGTGCAGTACGCGACCCGCACCGGGGCCTCGTACCAGGGCGAGGACATCCGGGCCGTGGGCACCTTCGGCCCCGGTGACGTCATGGGCATGGCGACGGTCGTGGCCTACGGGCTGGTCGTCGCGACCGCAGCTGCGCTCGCGCCGGGGCTGCCGCGCCGGATCCGGCGGATCGCCGGGGTCTCGGCCCTGGTGCTGGTGCTGCCCCTGATGCTGTCCTTCAGCCGGGGCGCCTGGATCGCCACCCTCGGCGCGGCGGTGCTGGTGATGGGCCTGGCCGGGATCCGGCGCGCGCTGAAGGTGCTGCTCGCGCTGGCCGCGGCCGGGGTGGTCCTGGTGGGCGGGCTCGGGGTCGGCTCCGAGATGGTCGCCGAGCGGCTCACCTCCATCACCCAGGTCTCCAGCGCCCCCGACCAGTCGGTGACCGACCGCTACACGATGTGGGCCGCCGCCGGATCGATGTGGCGCGAGCGGCCCGCCGCCGGAGTGGGCCTCAAGGGCTTCCCGGCCCACCGCGACGGGCACTCCTCGCTGGGCCTGTCCTCCGGCAGCGACACCGCCGGCGCGGGGCAGGCGTACATCCGCCAGCCGCTGCTCTCCCCGCACAACATGTACCTGCTGATCCTCAGCGAGCAGGGCCTGATCGGGCTGACCGCGCTGGCGGGAGGCTGGGCGGCGCTGCTGGTCGCGGGCATCCGCCGGGTGGCCACCGGCGGCGGCGCCGCGATCCGGGACTGCGGGCTGATCGCGACCGGGCTGTTCGTGTGGCAGCTGACCGACTTCCTCTACGCGGACATCGGCGGCCCGTCCACCGTCCTCACCGGAGTGATCATCGGCCTGGCCGCGTGGTGGGCCCTTCCCCCCCGGGGGGACGCGGGGTCCGGCAGCCCGGTGCCGCACGGTCCGCGGAGCTCACCGGGCCGGCCGGCCCATGACGGGCCGGCGGCCCGGTGACGGATACGACGCCCTGGCGGCGGCCCGCGGCCGCGGCGACCGAGGTCGGCCCCGCGGCGGGGCCCCCCCCCCCGCGAAGGGAGAGCGGCGGGGTGGGGGAGAGGGGGAGAATTG
>NZ_JBEZMA010000079.1:0-26887 GCF_040652415.1 Streptomyces sp. NPDC048255 | reverse complement strand
GCCGACGTGGATCGCGCCGGAGGCGGGGTCGGGGGAGATGAGCGTGGAGAGGATCTTGACGGCGGTGGTCTTGCCGGCACCGTTCGGGCCGAGCAACGCGAACACGGACCCGGCCGGGATGTGCAGATCGATGCCGTCGAGGACGGCCTTGTCGCCGTAGGACTTGCGCAGCCCGACAGCGGAGACAGCGGCGACGGCGGACTGCGAACCGCCCCGCCTTGGCGTGGGCATGACAGAAGAAGGCATGGAGCCCTCCGTTCGAAGGCTGAAGGGGCTGGTGGAGTGGGCAGGCTCGCTGGGCCGATGCTGAGCTCAGGCCCGCGCGCGGCGGACGTCGATGTTGCCGTAGCGGGTCCGGGCGCGGACCTCGACCGTGTCCTCGGTCTTCTGCGGGGTCTCGGACGCGCTGAGCGTGTTGCGCACCTGGCCGGAGCCCGAGCTCACGTCGAGCCAGGCGGCCGTGCCCTCGCGGACGCCGACCTCGATGGCACCGTAGGAGGTCTCCAACTGGACGGTGCCGCGGACCATTTCACCCACGCGCAGGGTGCCGTGGGCGGTGGTGGCGACGACCGTTCCCTCGGCTCGCGCGATGTCGATGTCGCCGTTGGAGCCGCTCACCCGCAGGTCGCCGGTCGCGGAGCCGACGGTCGTGGTGCCGTGCGAGTTCTTCAGGACGGCGGGGCCCTCGACGGTGCCGACGCGCAGACTGCCGGAGCTGGTGCTGATCTCGGCCTTGCCCACGACACGGTCGACGGTGATCGAGCCGTGGGAGGCGGTCAGCTTCAGCGGGCCGGTCGTGTCGAGGCGGACGTCCCCGGACGAGGTCTTCACGTGGACCTCGCCGAGCCGGCCCTCGCCGAGCACCTGGGCCCAGGCGCCGGTCACGTCGATGCGCGAGCCCGTGGGCAGTTCGACCGTGACGTCGACGGTGCCGGTGCGGCCGAGGCCGAGCAGATTGGACTTGGGCGTCCTGACCGTCAGGGCGCCGCTCGCGTACGTGACCTCGGTCTGCTCGGCCGACCGCACGTCCAGGTCCTTCTTCGGGTCGCGGGGCCGCACCTCCACGACCGTGTCGAGGCGGTCCCCCGCGGTGAACTGGATGGAACCGGCCTCCACGTGCGCCGTGGCCGAGATCGGTTCGGGAGTGTCGAAAGAAGGCATGGCTGTCCCGTCCTCTTGGGTCTTCAGGACGTCCCCGCTGGTGGGACGTGGTGTGGGTGAAGCGGTGCGGGTGAACTGGTGTGGGCGGGGCGCGACTAGCGCACCCAGCCCGTGAAGCTCTGCCCGACGGCCCGGGACTTCTCCGTCGTACGAGGCCGGGTGCCGCCCTCGACCGCGGCCGACACGGCGCGCACCAGCCACGCGTTGACCGACAGGCCCTCACGGGTCGCGGCCTCCTCGGCGCGCGCCTTGAGGTGGGCCGGCAGGCGCAGGTTGACGCGGGCAGTGCCGCCCTCGTCGCCGTCCGCGGGCGCCTGCACCTTCAGCGGTTCGACGGGGGCCTCCGGCTCCGCGGGGCCGCTGTCGACGTGCGGCAGCGTCACCACGAAGTCGGGGTCGACCCCGCGCAGCCGTACGTCGACCGAGCCGGGGGCGAGCTCGCGGGTGATCTCGTCCATCGCGGCGGAGAGCACATTGAGCATGGTCAGACGGGTCGCCGACTCCAGCGGAGCGGTGAGCCTCTCGGCCAGCTTGCGGGCATCCTCCCCGCCGGCTTCGGCGGCCACCGCGAGTTCGCGGCGGAGAGTGTCGACATACGGGGTCAGGTCCATGACGCCATGATGGCACCATCGTGGCGCCCACCGCAAGCCTGATGGCACACAACCCTGGGGTGCACTTACAGATGGATGCCCTGACCTGCGGAAATACAACGAGGACGATCTGAGTCCCTGTGGCGCCACGGCCACCACCGCGCTTCTTGAAGCCCGAAATGACACGGCGTGGCACCGAATGGCGTCGAACTGCGCCACGTGATGCCATGTGATGCCACGTCGTGTCGCAAGGCGTGACCTGCCCCGCCGCGCGGTCTGCCGCCGGGCCGGGCCCACCCGAGGCGCGCTGGGTTGTTGGCGGCGTCCGCACGACTCACTGCGGTACGAGCTCCTGAGACGGCGCATGGCGCGCGGGAGGGGCTTCTGGGGCAACGCAACTGTTGCGCGTGGTGTGTTGAGGCTGCGCGAGGGGGTGTCCGTACGCCGACGACGGACACGGGCAGGAGGCGGACTCACTCCTTGCCACTCTCAACGTATAGCGCACCAGGGGGCTTGCGGCAAGACCCTGGGTGTGCCGCAGAATCACCGATCCAAGGCTGTACCTGCGGAAATTGGAGTCGCGAAGAATGCGTGTGTTGGTGTCGACGTACGGGGCGCGTGGGAGCGTTGAACCGATGGCCGGGCTCGCGGTGGCGTTGCGGGAGCTGGGCGCGGAGGTGCGGGTGTGTGCGCCTCCGGACGAGGAGTTCGCGGAGCGGCTGGCCGGGGTCGGTGTGCCGCTGGTGCCGGCCGGCCGGGCGGTGCGTCCGTTGGTGATCTCGGTGACCCCGGGTTCGGCGGAGGGCCTGGCGCAGCGTGCGGCCGATTTGATGGCCGCCCAGTTCGAGACGGTCGCCGCGGCGGCCGGGGGGTGCGATGTGCTGGTGGCGACCGGCCCGTTGCCGGTCGTGGCCGGCGCGCGGTCGGTGGCCGAGATGCTGGGCATCCGCTACGTGCACGCGAGCCACCAGCCCGTCAGTCTGCCGTCGCCGCACCGCCGGCCGCCCGCGCGTCGGGGCCGGCCGCTGCCGCAGGACGCGACCGGCAACCGGGCGCTGTGGGACCTGGACGCCCAGATCGCGAACACGATGTTCGGCGAGATGCTCAACGGCCGGCGGGCGTCGTTCGGCCTGCCGCCGGTGGACAGCGTCCGCGACTACGCCTTCACCGATCAGCCGTGGCTGGCCACGGACCCGGTCCTGGACCCGTGGGAGCCGACAAGGGACCTCGACGTGGTGCAGACCGGCGCGTGGATGGTGGCCGACGAACGCCCGCTCCCGGACGAGTTGGTGGCGTTCCTGGACGCCGGTGCACCACCGGTGTACGTGGGCTTCGGCAGCACGCCGGTGAGCGCCCCGAAGGAACTCGCCCGGGTCGCCATCGAGGCGATCCGCGCGCAGGGCCGCCGTGCGGTCGTCTCCCGCGGCTGGGCCGACCTGGACCTCATCGACGACCAGGACGACTGCTTCCTCGTCGGCGAGGTCAACCAGCCGGCACTGTTCCGCCGGGTGGCCGCCGTCGTGCACCACGGCAGCGCGGGCACGACGACGACCGCCACCCGGGTCGGCGCGCCGCAGGTGGTGGTACCGCAGGGGGCGGACCAGCCGTACTGGGCCGGCCGGGTGGCCGAGCTGGGCATCGGCGTGGCGCACGACGGTCCGACCCCGACCACCGGGTCCCTGTCGGCCGCGCTCGGGACGGCCCTGACCCCCGAGACCCGCGCACGGGCGACCGTCGTGGCCGGCACGATCCGCACCGACGGGGCGACGGTGGCCGCGAAGCGGCTGCTCGACTCGGTCGCCTAGAGGGCCCCAGGGTCCGCGTGAGCCGCGCGGACCGTCCAGCGGCCAGGGCGGCCGTGTCCGGCGCAGGGTCGCGCTGCCGGGTCGCGCTGCCGGGTCACGCTGCCGGGTCGCGCCACTGGGTCATTGCAGCTGGCGGCGGACCAGGTCGTGGAAGAGGCCGGACGGGTCGGCGAGGAGGTCGGCGGGGCGGCCCTGCTGGACGATCCGGCCGTCGGCCATGGCGATCACCCGGTCGGCGTCCATGATCGTGGACAGCCGGTGGGCGATCACGATCCGGGTGGCGTGCAGGCTGCGGGTGGATTCGATGACCACGCGCTGGGCCTCGTTGTCCAGCGCGCTGGTGGCCTCGTCGAAGAACAGGACGCGCGGCTTGCGGATGAGGGCCTGGGCGATCATCAACCGCTGGCGCTGGCCGCCCGAGACCGTGGTGCCGCCGTCGGACAGCATGGTGTGCATCCCCATCGGCATGGCCTTGATGTCCTCGGCCAGGCCCGCCATCGCCGCGGCCTCCCAGGCCTCCTCGAGCGTGAACGTCCCGGCTCCGCATATGCAGTCGAGGATGGAGCCGGTGAAGGGCTGGGCGTTCTGCAGGACGACGCCGCACTGGCGGCGCACGGCCGCCTGGTCGAGCGCGGCAAGGTCCTGGCCGTCGTACAGCACGCTGCCGGAGACGGGCTGGTCGAAGCCGATGAGCAGCCGCAGCAGGGTGGACTTGCCGCAGCCGCTGGCCCCGACGATCGCCACGAACTCCCCCGGCCGGACCTGGAAGTCGATGTCGTCGAGTACGAGGGGGCCGTCGTCGCCGTAGCGGTACGACAGGCCCTTGGCCTCGACGGCGCCGGTCAGCACGCCCGGTCGGGTGCTGGAGCGGCCCACCTCGGGGGTCTCCCGCAGGATCGGTTTCACCTGCTCGAACATCGGCAGCACCGCCGCGGCCGAGATGAGCGCGCCGGTCAGCTGCGTGACCGAGGACAGCAGCATCGTCAGTGCGGTGCTGAACGTGAGGAACCCGCTCGCGGACATGGCGCCGCGGGCCGGTCCCGCCAGCAGCATGAACATCACGAGCGTGCACAGCGGCAGGTAGACCGCGCCCAGCACCGTGATGACGTTCTGGATCCGGCCGATGCGCTGCTGGAGATCGCGCGTACGGGCGAACTCCCGCGCCCAGGCGGCGTAGGCGAAGCTCTCCGCCGCGGCGACGCGCAGCTTGGGCAGCCCGCGCAGGGTCTGGAAGGCCTGGTTGTTCAGCTGGTTGCCGAGCTTGATCAGCCGGCGCTGGTAGCGCAGCTGCCACAGCCCCAGGCCCAGGAAGACCGCGGCGACGACGAGCAGCATGGCGGCCGCCGCCAGCGCCAGCGGCACGCTGTAGACGAGCAGCAGCACGAGGTTCATCGTGCCGACCGCGGCGGCCTGCACGGACACCGTGCCGATGCCGGAGAGCACGCGGCGGATGGCGCTGATGCCCATGGCCGCTCCGGCCAGTTCGCCGGTGGAGCGGCCCGCGAAGAAGGTCGTCGGCAGCCGCAGCAGCCTGTCCCACACCGCGGGCTGCAAGGTGGCCTCGATGCGGCCCTCCATGCGCAGGATGGAGATGTTCTGCAGCAGCATGAAGGCGGCGGAGACGACTCCGGTCGCGATGAGCGCCAGGGCGGTCTGCACGATGAGGCTGTTCTCGGCCTTGGGTACGTACTGGCCGAGCACCTTGCCGGTGGCGATGGGCACCAGCGCGCCCAGGACCACCGCGACCAGTCCGCCGAGGAGCAGGCTGCGCAGCTCCGGGAGGGTGCCGCGGACGCTGAAGCGCAGCAGCGCCGCCAGACCCACGCGTCCGTCGGGCAGCGGGCGGTAGAGCATGACGGCGCGCGGTTCGAAGGCGGACGCATCGGCCTTGTTGCCCTTGCCGCCCTTCCCTCCCCCGCCCCCGCCGATGCGCTCCCGCGTGCCGGTGGCCGGGTCGACCGCCTCGTAGCCGCCGCGCCGCCACAGCAGGGCGACCGGCGTCCCGTCCGCCTCCCGCCGGCCCACCAGGGGACCGCTGTTCTCCTTCCACCAGCGCCCGCTGAGCCTGACCCCCCGCGTGCGGATCCGCGAGGCGAGGGCGATGCGTTCGACGGGGTCCATCCGCTCGGACGCGGCGCTCGCCTCGCTCCGTTCGGACAGGGTGATGCGGGCCTCGTCGGCGACCAGACGGCACACCGCGAAGGTGGCGTCGACGCTCGCGCCCCGGTGGGAACGGCTGCCGGAGCGGTCGATCGAGGCCAGCAGCGTCCGGTCCGCCTGGGTGCGGGCTGCCCGGCCGGCCGCGATGCCGGCCGCCGTACGGTCCTCGTGGTCGCGTTCGAGCTGTTCGATCCAGTGGTCCAGGGCGTACAGCAGCCGGTACTGCTGGTCGACCATGCCCTGCCACAGCGCCGCGTCGACGAGGAGGGTGCCCACGGCCTCCGCCTCGTACGCGGCTCCGTACTGCACGCTGCCGGGGTTGATCCGCATCCACAGGATGTCGTCGTCGGCCCCGCCCCGCGCGGTGCCGGCGCGGCCGTCCAGCGGCGCCTGGTAGAGCACGCGCAGGCCACGGCCGAGGCCGCGCGCGAAGGCGTCCTCGAGCGGGCTGGGCAGGCCGGCGGGGACTCCGTAGCCGTACTCCCCCTGGTCGGCCCACCACTGGCCGCCGTGGAACGGTACGCCGTACTCGGCGGCGGGCAGCTCCCGCAGCTCGATGCGGCGCAGCCAGCAGCCCGGCAGGGGCCGGCCGACCAGGGTGTGCTCGGCGCCTTCGGCCGGGCCCAGCAGCAGGGTGCCCGTCTCCAGCCGGCCCAGGAAGTGCCAGTGCCCGGCCTGTGCGGCATCGACGGCGAAGAGGTCCAACTCACCGTGTACGACGAGCCACAGGACGTGCGGGCCCTCCAGCGACAGGCTGCGCAGGCCCGTGCAGTCGACAGGGGAGCCCAGTCCGCCCAGGGCGGCGAGGACCGCGTCGGAGTCCTGGCCGGGGGCCGGGCCCGGCTGTCCGGCCGGGACGGTGGCGTCGTACGGGTACGTCACCTCAGTGCTCCTTGACCAGTGCGGCGTACGGGCCCCGCGCGGCGACCAGGTGCTCGTGCCGCCCGCGTTCCACGACCGTGCCCCGGTCGAGCACGACGATCTCGTCGCTGTCGCGCACCGTGCTCAGCCGGTGGGCGATGACCACGCAGGCGCAGCCGCGGCGGCGCAGGTTGTCGATGATGACCTGTTCGGTCACCGCGTCCAGGGCGCTGGTCACCTCGTCGAGGACCGTGACGCTGGGGCGGCGCACCAGCGCCCGGGCGATCTCCAGGCGTTGGCGCTGTCCGCCGGAGAAGTTGCGGCCGTCCTGTTCGACGCGGCTGTGGATGCCACCGGGGCGGCGGGCGACCACGTCGTGGACGGCCGCGTCCTGGAGGGCGGCGGTGACGGCCTCGTCCGGGATGGAGGGGTCCCAGAGCGCGACGTTGTCGCGGACGGTGCCCTCGAAGAGGAAGACGTCCTGGTCGACGAAGGCGACGGAGGCGGCCAGGACGCCGCGCGGGATGTCCTCCAGCCGCATCCCGTCGATGCGGACGGCGCCCGCCCAGGGGGTGTGGAGGCCGGAGATCAGCCGGGAGACGGTGGACTTGCCGCTGCCGGAGCCGCCGACGAGCGCGACCTGCCGGCCGGGGCCGACCGAGAGCGAGAAGTCCTTGAGCAGCGGGGCGTCCAGCGGGCTGTACCCGAAGGTGATGCCGTCCAGTTCCACGTGGCCCTTGAGGCGGCGGGTGCCCGCGGCGGGCTCGCGCCGCGAGTAGACCGGGTCGGCGGGGAAGTTCTCGACGTCCTTGAGGCGGGCGACGTCGGCCGCGAAGTCCTGGATCCGTCCGGCGACGCCGCCCAGGCGGGAGATCGGCGCGGTGAAGCTGGTCACCAGGGCTTGGAAGGCGACGAGCAGACCGACGGACAGGTGCCCGTCCACCGCCCGCAGGCCGCCGATCATCAGGATCAGGGCGCTGTTGAGGGCGGCCAGCGTGGGTGCGACGATCGCCAGCCACGCGCTGGGCACGCCGAGCCGCTGCTGCACGTCGAGGGTGACGGCGTGCTGTCCGGCCCAGCGGCGGAAGAAGCCGTCCTCGCCGCCGGTGGCCTTCATCGTCTCGATGAGCTGGAGACCGCTGTAGGAGGTGTTCGTCAGCCGGGCGCTCTCGGCGCGGAGCTTCTGCGTGCCCGTGGCCCTCAGGTGGATCACGATCCGCAGGGCCACGACGTTGAGCAGCGCGATCATCACGCCGACGAGGGTGAGCTGCGGGTCGTACGTCCACAGCAGCACCGCGTAGAGCACGACCACCACGGCGTCCACGCCCGCGGCGGCGAGGTCCCGGGCGAGGGTCTCGGCGACGGTGTCGTTGGACTGGAGGCGCTGGACCAGGTCGGCCGGGTTGCGCTGGGAGTAGAAGGCGACCGGGAGTCGGAGCAGGTGCCGGAAGAAGCGGGCGCTGCCCAGGGTGGAGGAGATGATGCGCCCGCGCAGCAGGTTGGCCTGCTGGAGGGCAGTGAGTGTGGCGGTGAGCACAAGGGTGACGGCCATCGACGCGAACAGCACGCCCAGCAGGGAGGTCTGCTCCCCGATGAGGAACATGTCGATGTACGTACGGCTCAGTGCGGGCACCGACGCGCCGACGGCCACGAGCAGGATGCTGGAGATCACGGCGGCGGCCATGGTGCCCGAAGTGCCGCGCAGGCGGGCCGGCATGGCCCCCAGGACGCCCGGCTTGCGGCCGCCGCGCCGGAACTCCTCGCCGGGCTCGAAGGTGAGCACGACCCCGGTGAAGCTGGTGTCGAACTCGTCCATGGGGACGAACCTGCGGCCCTTCCCCGGGTCGTTGACGTACACGCCCTTGCGGCCGAGGCGGTGGCCCATGCCGTCGTAGACGACGTAGTGGTTGAACTCCCAGAAGAGGACGGCCGGGGCGCTCACCTCGGCGAGCGCGGCCAGGTCCATCTGCATGCCCTTGGCCTTCAGCCCGTAACCGCGGGCGGCCTTGAGGAGGTTGCTGGCGCGGGAGCCGTCCCGGGAGACTCCGCAGGCGATGCGCAGCTCTTCCAGCGGGACGAAGCGGCCGTAGTGGCCGAGCACCATGGCGAGGGCGGCGGCGCCGCACTCCACGGCCTCCATCTGCAGCACGGTACGGGTGCGTACGGGACGGGGTGTCCTGGCCCGGGGGGCGGGCGCGGGCCTGCGGCGCGTGCCGCCGCCCTTGGGCTCGGGGCGGTGGCGCCGGCGACCGGCGGGAGGGAGCCGGGGTGCTTCGGGAGGCGTCCCCGTCTGCTGCGCGGTCATGGCAGCAGCCAGTCGACGGGGCGCTGCGCGGCGAGGTGGACGGCTCCGGTCACCGGCGTCGCGGTGTCGAGGGCGTACGGGGGTCCGTCCGTGGAGGACCACCGGTAACCGGACTCCGTGGCGGCGGAGCGCTCCAGTTGCACGAACACGGCGACGGGGCTGCCCTGCCGGGAGAAGTGTGCGGCGAGCCCGCTGTCGCCGAGGAAGCCGCTGATCTGCGCCTGCGTCTGGGGCGCGCGGCCGATCGCCTTGACGCGGCCGCGCAGCGTGCCGAACTGGTGCTGGGGCACCGACTGCACGCTCAGGTCGACCGGGGCGCCCACGGTGATCGCCGCGCCGCTGCCGCCCGGTACGTAGAGCACGGCCACCAGGGGATCGTCCGGGTCCTTCACGTGTTCCAGGGTCGCCACGTCCGCGCCGGTCGTGACGACCGAACCCACCTTGGCGACCAGTGTCCTCAACAGGCCGCCGGTCACCGCGCGCACGGGCTGGTCGCCCTGTTCCGTACGCACGTTGAGCACGGGCGTGCCGGGAGACAGCAGGCGGCCCTCCTCGGCGAGGACCGCGGTCACCTGTCCCGCGACCGGGCTCTGGAGCACGTAACTGCCGTCGGCGTGGGTGAGGATGCCGGGTGCGCTCAGTTTGGGGGCCACGGTGCCGGTGAGGGCCCAGAAGCTCGCGGCGGCCATGACGAGGACCGTGACGACCAGTACGAGCCGCCCCTGCGGGCGCGCGAAGCGTACGGGCAGATCGAGTTCTTCGGGCGATTGCAGCTTGGAAAGCGCCTTTTGGCGAAACTGCACGGACTATTCCTTCAACTGCATTCGAATCGGTGGGGCATGCGGGCAGCCCTGAACCCCGGAGCCGTGGGGGATGCTCCGGGGTTCATGGGGAATCCCGCTCAGAGACCGGCGCGACCGGTGTTCACCGAAACGCCGGTGATGCCCGAGACCAGGCCGGGGGCGTTGGAGACGAGACCGTGCGCGGCCTGGACGGTGTGGAGGGAGCCCACGACGCCCACGACGTCGCTGACGTCGCTGGTCACGGCGCCGGCGAGGCCACCGTTGACGCTGATGATGCCGCCGGACACGGCGTCCAGCTCGGAGTCGGCCATCTCACGGGTCTCAAGGTCGTTACGCATGACGCGCACCTTTCATTGGGGGGAGGTATGCATTTCCGCGGCGGCCCGGCGGCTGGGAACTCGGCCGCCTTTCCTTCAACTGCCGCGGTGCCCAGATGAAAGCACGCGAACGGGTGGCCCGGCCAATCCCGTTGACGCCCCCGCCGCGGGCAGATGACCACCTCTGACGGCGACGGGAAGGTTCATTCACCGAATGGTGACGCTTTCTCCACAGGATCGAGTAACAGATCTGGGCCACCTTGCCTTTACACGGAACATAACCGGGCACACCCCCATCAAATACATGGCGCATATCGGGCATATCCAGGGAGTGTGAAGGGCGGAGGACCCGATCACGCACACGCTGTGCAGATTTTCCGAAGGCGCGCGGGGTGACGGGCCCATCACGCCAGGTGCACTGGGGGGCGGTGTCGCGCAGCCGGGCTCAGGGCAGGGTCCAGATCTGGGTCGTGACGAGATAGAAGAGGACGGCCCAGAAGACGGTCACCGCGGCGACGATGCCGAGGCCGATGAGGTTGGTCTTCGTCCTCGACTCGTCCGGGGACGGCCGCAGCCAGCGTCTGAGCAGCGGGTTCACGTAGTAGGGCATCGTGAAGAAGCTCATGATGAAGCTGGAGAGCAGGTTGCCCACGAGCAGCCCGAGCCAGAAGGGCATGCCCAGCGGGTGCAGGGCGAGCGTCAGCAGGACGACGGTCGGGTACAGGCCGACCCAGACCGCGAGGGAGGTCCTGGTCTCCGAGGGCGGCGGTGCTTCCTTGCCGTTCTCCTCGAAGGCGAACCAGCTGCCGAAGGAGTTGTCGATCGTACGGAGTTTGAAGTCGTCGAACTTCTCTCCCTCTGCGAGGAGCTCCTGGCGCCTGTCCGACACCAGCCAGGCATCGAGGTGCGCGGCGTTGTCGTACCGGTACAGCGTCGTCCATTCGTCCTGGAGCCCTTCGACCGGACGGAAGAGCTCGCTTCCCCGGAAACCTTCGAACTTGCTCTCCTCCTGGCTCATGCGGTGCTGCCACGCCAGGAAGTCGTCGACCTGGTCCGGGTGGACGCGGTGGCTGACCACCACGGTCACCAGGGGATCCGCCGGCTGTGTGCCACCGCTGACCACCTGCTGCGTCGCGGGGCCGTCGCAGTACTTCCGGCCGGCGTCGAGGAGACGCTGCCTGGTCGCACTGTTGATCCACGCCTGGAGATGGGCGATCGAGTCGAACCGGTAGACGACGACCCAGTCGGGTTGCAGGGCCGTCGGCGGGGAGGTCTCGGCGCCTAGGTATCCGGGGTATTCGGCGGAAGCGGCAAGAACCTCCTCCTGCCACGCCTCGTACTCCACCTCCAGCCCGGGCACCACCTTCTGGCCGATGATGGCCGTCGCCGCGGCGTCTTGGATCTTCTCGGTACTCATGGGCTCAGGCCGTCGTCGGAGCCGACTGGCTTTCGTCGAGCCGGCTGTAGATGCGTTCCGGAGTCAGGGGCAGCGCGCGGTAGCGGATGCCCGTCGCGTCGTGGAGCGCGTTCGCCAGGGCGGGGGCCACCGGGTTGATGCAGCATTCCGCCATCCCCTTGGACCGCATCGGGCCGACGGAGTCCGCCGAGTCCACCAGGAGCACCTCGGTACGGGGGACGTCGGCGTAGGTGGGGATGCGGTAGTTGCGGAAGTTCGGATTGGCCATGACGCCGTCCGCGTCGACCTGGAAGTTCTCGGTCAACGCGAAACCGATCCCCTGGGCCACACCGCCCTCCACCTGTCCGCGTACCTGCGCGGGGTTGATGACGAGGCCGGCATCGGTCGCCTGGACGCTGTACAGGATGCGGATCTCGCCCGTCACCCGGTGGACGGCGATCCGGAACCCCTGCGTATTGGAGGTGACGCTCCGGGGTGAGCCGTAGGCCTTGCGGGCGGCGGTGAAGCGGATCCCGCGCGCCCGCGCCAGCGCGACGAGCTCGGCCAGCGACACGCGGTGGTCGCCGCAGACGACTCCCTCGTCGTCCATCGAGCACATCACCACGTGGATGCCGGTGTGCGCGGCGGCGAATTCCAGGATGCGGTCGCGCACGGCGTTGGCCGCCCGCAGTACCGCGTTGCCCGACACGAAGAGGCCCGCGCTCGCGAAGGCGCCGGTGTCGAATCCCGTACGGTCGGTGTCGGACTGCACCAGGCGGATCCGCGAGGGGGTCGTGCCCAGCTGGCTCGCCGCGATCTGGACGTGGGCGGTGGACGTGCCCTCACCGAATTCGACGGTTCCGACGGCCAGTTCGTACACGAGGTCGTCGCCGAGGGTGACCCAGGCCTCGGAGATGTGCTCGGTCGGGGGCGCGGTCTCGTGCAGGGAACTCGCGACGCCGGTCCCGACCAGCCAGCCGGGGCCGGGGGACGGCTCACCGGCCGTACGGGCCAGGGCCTCTTCGACCAGGGCGATGCACTTCCCGAGCCCGTCCTCGGTGAACATCACGTCGTCGGGGCCGTCGTGCAGGGCGACGAGCGGATCACCCGGTCGCACGATGTTGCGCCGGCGCAGTTCGAGCGGGTCGATGTGCAGCGCGAGAGCCAGTTCGTTCATCGCCGATTCCACGGCGAACGCCGGCTGCGTCATCCCGTAGCCGCGCAGCGCCCCGCTGGGCACGGTGTTCGTGTAGACGGAGTAGGCGTCGTACTTCTTGTTGGGGCAGCGGTAGATCATGACGGCGGCTCCGCCCGCGTAGAGGGTTTCGCCGCCGTGATTGCCGTAGGCGCCCGTGTTCGACACGTTGCGGACCTGGAACGCCGTGAGCGTGCCGTCCGCCTTCGCGCCGAGCTTGACCGTGATCTTCATCGGATGCCGTGGCGAGGCGGTGGTGAACTCCTCCTGGCGCGTGTACTCGAAGCACACGGGCCGCCCGGTGTCGAGGGTGGCGAGCGCGACCAGGTCCTCCGAGATCACTTCCTGCTTGCCCCCGAAACCACCGCCCACGCGTGTGCAGAACACCCGCAGCTGGTCGGGGCGCAGCGCGAACAGGTGCGTGAGCTTGACCTTCGCGATCGACGGGGACTGCGAACTGGTGCGGACGTTCAGCCGGCCGTCCTCCATCCAGGCGATCGAGCCGTGGGTCTCCAGGTGGGCGTGCTGCACGCGCGGTGAGGAGTACGTCCCCTCGTGGATCACGTCGGCCGCGGCGAACCCCGCGTCGACGTCCCCGATGTGCGAGTGGATTTCGAGCAGGACGTTGTGGACGGGATCGAGGACGAACGCGTCCTCCGCGCCGTGCAGTTGCGGCGCCCCCTCGGCCATCGCCTCCTCGGGCTCGAACACGGCCGGCAGCACCTCGTACTCGACGACTACCCTCCGGCAGCCCTCCTCCGCCGCGCCGACCGTGTCGGCCAGCACCGCGACCACGCGCTGGCCGGCGAAGCGGACCGTGTGGTCGAGGATGTAGGTGTCGTCCGGGTCCACGAGGTGGTCGGTGTGGATCGCCGTGGTGAAACGCCTGCGCGGTACGTCTTCCCAGGTGTAGACGCGGTGCACGCCGGGAACGGCGAGCGCCGCGGACTTGTCGATCGAGACGATCCGGGCGTGCGCGTGGGGTGAGTGCAGCACCTTCAGGTGCAGCATGCCCTCGATGCGGGTGTCCATCGTGAACTCGGCGCGCCCGGTCACCACGTCGTTGGCCGCCGGCGCCCTGACGCTCGTCCCGACGGCCTTTCCCGGTGCGGCCGTCTCGACGCCGGTGACGCCCTTCACGGCGTCCTCGATGCCCCGGTAGCCGGTGCAGCGGCAGAGGTTGCCCTTCAACGCCCGCGGCAGGTCCGCCTTCTGGGCCTCGGTGAACGTCGCCGAGGTCATGATCATCCCTGCGGTGCAGAAGCCGCACTGGAACCCCGGGGCGTCGCGGAACTGCCGCTGCATCGGGTGCAGGCTGCCCGGTGATCCGAGCCCCTCGATCGTGGTCACCTCCCTGCCGTCCGCGCGGAAGGCGGGGGTGATGCAGCTGTGGACCGGCTCGCCGTCCAGCCACACGGTGCACGCTCCGCAGTCACCCGCGTCACAGCCCTTCTTGACGCCGAAGTGGCCGAGCGAGCGGAGGAAGGTACGCAGGCACTGGCCGGGGGCGGGTTCCTCGGCGAAGCTCCGGCCGTTCACGACGTACGTCATTCCGGGCCCCCAGCCATGAGTTCGCGACGGATCTCTTCGGCGAAGTGCTGTGTCAGGTGGCGGCGATGGCCGGGCGTCCCGTTGGGATCCGCGAACCAGGCGTCGGCCGGGATGACGTCGATGCTCTGCTGGAGGGTCCGAGCGTCGGGCATGCTGTCGAAGGCGAGGCGTACGGGCCGTGTGGTGCCGGCGGTGACCGTGAGCAGCAGGTCGTGCGCTCCCGGCGTTTGGGTACCGATGAGGAAGACGGTCGATCGGCCGAGGTGCGTCAGGCTGAACCGGCGGTGCGCGGTGCGTTTGCGCAGGGCGCGCGCCGGGATGTCGATGCGCCGCAGGATCTCCCCGGGAGCGAGCACGTTCCGGTGGTTGCCGGTCACGAAGTCGAGGGCGTCGACGGTGCGCGCGGATCCGTCGGTGGCCTCCAGCCCGTACCGCGCCTCGAGTGCGACGGTCAGCGTGATCATCGGGCCGGCGGGCAGGGACATGCAGATGTTTCCGCCTACGGTCGCGGCGTTCCAGACCTTGAAGGAGGACAGGAAGGCCTCGCAGCTCGTCGCGAAGAGGGCGGCCGCGGTCCAGTCCTTGGGCGGGGCGAAGGCGTACAGGTCGCGGATGGTGCAGGTCGCGCCGATTTCGAGCCCCGCATCGCTCGGGACCAGAGGCTCCCAGCGCAACGCCGTCAGGTCGATCAGGCGGCGCAGGTCCGGCTGCTCGTCGGAGAACAGCCACGTCCCGCCCGCGAGCCAGGCATCGCCTTCGCGCCACTGCGTGCCTGGCGGATCGGACGGTCGCCGGACGACTTCGGTGATGGTGTTGAGATCCATGGGGACCGATCCCCCTCACGACGACCATCGTGGACGACCGTCTACCGACCTCTGGGGACTTCTACGGACTCATACGCACTGGTACGCACCGGCACGCACCGGCACGCACCGGCACGCACTCATACGGACTCGTTCGGACGGGCGCGTGGCGCCGCTCGCGCTCATGGGCAGAACCGGCTCCCGGCCGCTGCGGTCGACCTGTTCGAGGAGGGACCGGCGGGCGCACTGGATTCCCGAAAATCATATCGCAGGGCCGGCCGACCCCGCCAAGTCAAGCGGTCGTTTCGCCCGGTGGTCCGGACCGGGACGTCCCGGGCGGCGCGCGGGACCCGCACGGGTGCGGGGGTTGGTCCGAAGGGCGGACCGGGCGGGCCGGGCGGGGAAGCGGCTCGTACGATGAGCGCATGAGTGCCGCCGCACAGCGTACGAGCCGCCCCGCCGGGCCGGGCTTCGTGCTGCTCGTGCTCGCGGTGCTGGCCGGGGTTCTGGCGATGCACGGGCTGGGCCCGCGGCCGGTGCCCCTGGCGGCGGCCCACCCGGCCGCCCACGCGGTGCACCCGGCGCCCGGTCTTCACGGCGACGCGGACTGCTCCCATCCGGCCGACGGCCCGGAGCACCTCGACCACGCGGACGGGACCTGTGCGGCGACCGGAGTCGGCTCGGCGTACGCCCCACCCCCGCTGCTCGCCGCCGTGGACGAGGCCCTTCCCGGCGCGGCGCTGCTCGGCGCGGCTCCGGCGGCCACCCGTACGGGACGGGCTCCGCCCGACCTGTCCGAACTTCAACTCCTGCGGATATAGGACGCCGCCCGGCGCCCGCTCGCCCCGGTTCCTCCGGTGGCCGGCGCGCGGCGCCCCGCTACGTCCTGACCCCTTCGCTCAAGGAGTTGCACCACCATGACCTCGAACCGTTCGTCCCTCCGCCGTTCCCCCGTCCGCCGCGCCTCCGCCGTGGCCGCCGCGGCCGCTGCCGCCCTCGTCCTGGCCGCCTGCGGCTCGAACGGCGGCAGCGGCGCCGCCGGGCACAACGGGCACCCCGCCGCCTCCCCGTCCGTGACGGCCCCCGCCACGCCGGGCCGGCACAACGCCGCCGACGTCGCCTTCGCCACGGGCATGATCCCCCACCACCGCCAGGCCGTGGAGATGGCCGACCTCGCGCCCGGCCGGGCGGAGTCGGGGCAGGTGAAGAGGCTCGCCGAGGAGATCAAGAAGGCTCAGGACCCGGAGATCAAGACCCTGTCCGGGTGGCTGGCCTCCTGGGGCGAGCCGGTGCCCGCCGCGGACGCCACGGACCACGCGCAGCACGGGCAGCCTGACGGCTCGGGCGGCTCGGGTGGCGGCATGATGTCCGCCGAGGAGATGGACGAGCTGTCCAAGGCCTCGGGCAAGGCGTTCGACACCGCGTTCATGGAGCTGATGATCAAGCACCACGAAGGCGCGGTGGAGATGGCGAAGGCGGAGAAGAGCCAGGGCTCCTTCGCCGAGGCCAGGACCATGGCGGACGCCATCATCTCCTCGCAGTCCGCCGAGATCGACACGATGAAGGGCCTGCTCGGCAAGAACTGAGGCGTCCCCGCGGGCGCGGGCGTGGCGGCATCACAGGCCGCCCGCCCGTGCCCGCGGGCCGGCCTTCAGAACCGGCGGAGCCGGGCCGCGAGGTGGTGCTGCATCGGCAGGCCCACCGCCGCCATCTCCTGGACGAACGCCAGCTCGCCGTCGCCCAGGCTGTACCGGCGCCGCGTACCGGTGACCTCCTTGGCCAGCGGGGTGCGGGCCACGTCCTTGCTCTCCAACTCGATCTCCTCGCCCGACACCCGTCCCACCAGGATCTCGACGATTCCGGTGGGATGGGTGAGCACCACCTCCAGCGAGGCGTCCGGCATCACCCGCCACCAGCCGGCCTCCCGCCCCGCGGGGCGCACCGCGGCCCCGGTCCCGTCGACCAGCCACGCGCGCGCCTCGTACCGCAGGAAGGGCCGGCCGTCGTGGCTGAAGGTGACCTCCTGCTCGTACTGGAAGTCCTGCTCCAGCGTCGGGTACTCCCCGCGTCCCCGGCCGTGCCAGCGCCCCAGCAGCGGCAGCACGGGCCGCAGCAGCGGGTGCGGCTCGGCGCCCTCGCCGAGGGTGTGGCTGTCGGGGAAGGGATTCTCCTGGACCGGTTCGAGCACGGGGCACGCTCCTGCTTGATGTCTGCTCCTGAGCTGCGAAGCGTAGCCGCGGGAACGGCTGATCCGACGTCCTGTCCGGCCACCGGGCGCCGGCATCCGCGCCAAGGTGAAACCCGAACGGGCGTGGGGCGTTAGAAGGACGGATCACCGCGCCCCGCCGGGCGCCGTCCCACGTCGAAGACGGGCACGACCAGCACGAGGAGTGAGATGACGGACCCGATGCAGGCCGGACGCCGCCGCATGAGACTCGCGGCCCGATGCCGGGTGGTCACGGAGGCCCAGGCTTTCGGGTTGGTCGTCTTCTGCGCGATCCTGTTCAACGCGGCCCTGATGGGTGTGGAGACGTACAGCGGACTCGCCGCCGAGTACCGACAGGTGCTGCGGGCCGCCGAGGAATGCTGCCTTGCCTTGTTCACGATCGAGATGCTGCTGCGGCTGGGTGCGTACGCCGACCGGCCGAAAGCATTCTTCCGCGATCCCTGGAACCTCTTCGACCTCGCGATCGTGGCCTCCGCCTTCGTCCCGCTGATCCGCGAGAACACCACCCTGCTGCGGCTGCTGCGCCTCGCCCGCGTGCTGCGCACCGCCCGCTTCCTGCCCCACCTGCGGATCCTGCTGGTCGCCGTCGGCCGCAGCCTGCCCGGTACCGCCAGCTTCCTCTTCATCGGCGCGCTGGTGCTGTACGTGTACGCCATGGTCGGCTGGGTCTGCTTCGCCGAATCCGACCCGAAGCACTACGGATCCGTGGGCCGCGCCGCCCTCACCCTGTTCCTGCTGACCACGCTCGACGGCCTCACCGACGCCGTCCGCGCGGGGCTGCAGATCTCCCGGCTCAGCATCATCTACTACGCCTCCTACGCGCTGCTCGCCTCCTTCGTCCTGGTGAACGTCCTCATCGGGGTCGTCCTCAACTCCCTCGACGAGGCACGGGAGATGGAGGAGGAAGCCGGGCGCGTACCGCCGCCCGGCAAGGGGCCCGACCCGGCCGGCGAGGTCAGGGAGCGCATCGCGACGGCCCGCCGGGCGCTGGACGAGATCGAGGCGGGTCTCGACAAGGACAGCCGTACGGGGAGGCAGTTGGAGTCCGCCTCGCGCACCGGCTGCTGAGCCGGTACGGGGGCGGGGCGCGGGCCCGTACCGGAGTTCACCCCTGCGGGCCCTCCTCCGTGTCGAGCAGGCGGAGGTGGAAGACGCGGCCCGGGTGGTGCTCGACCTCCCAGCGGTCCGGGCGTCCTGCGGAAGGGAGTTCGACACCGGTGTCGGACAGGATGCGGACGCCGTCGAAGCGCACCCGGCCGCTGAACGTCGCGTGGTCGAAGGTGACGGGCCCCTCGAACACCGCCCCCGTGGACAGCAGCCCGCGCTCCCAGTTGGCGTACGAGAAGACCGCGGATCCGGCGAAGGCGGCCCCGCTCATCCCGGTCAGGCCCCGGAACTCGGTGCGGGTGAAATCGGCGGTGCCCGTCACCCGCAATCCGTTGAGGTCCGCCGAGGCCTCCAGCACGGCCTGGCTGAAGGAGACCTCGTCCTCGAAGCGGGCGTCGGTGAAACCCGCCGCGCCGCCGAAGACCGTGCGGCGGAAGGCGGCTTCGGCGGCGAAACGGGTCCGGTCGAAGGACGCGACGTGCTCGAACAGGGCCCGGTCGAAGGAGGCCGGTCCGGTGAAGGAGGCCTCGTCGAACAGGGCCCGGCCCGCGAACACCGCGCGGGCGAACGAGGCACGCCCCGCGAACTCGGCCCCCACCGTGTTCCAGTCGTCCACGAAGTACGCACGGTCGAAGGCCGCCGGGCCCAGCCGCACGCGTCGCGTCTCCGGCTCGCGCAGCGCCTCCAGGAGGACCTTGAGCAGGCCGTCCTCGAAGGTGGTGCCCCGGCAGTCCACCTGCGAGCCGGGGCCGAGAGCAGCGAGATGGGCGGCCAGCGCCCCGGGGTCCAGGTGGGCCAGGCACCGGCTGTGTCCGGGGATCCGGATGCCCTTGCAGCCGAGCCTGTCGGTCCCCGAGGCACCGTGGCCGCAGCGCGGCCAGCCGAGGCCACCGCTCCGGATCTCCTCCGCCTCGACCACCACGTGGCCCAGCTCCGCGGGGTCGCCCGTGGACAGCCAGCCGTCCACGTCGGGCCCCAGCGGTACGAGGCTGCGCAGCATGCCGGGCCCCAGGAGCTCGTGCAGCTCCGCGTAGAACGGTGGGGACACGGCGAGCCGGAGGGCGCCGGAGCCCGTCGGCCATCGCCGCCGCTCCGCGATCGCGGGGTGGCGGACCAGGCGGACGGCCTCCGTCCCCGCCTGCCCGTCGGCCACGCCCGCATGCCCGTCGGCCGTGCCCGCTTCGGAATCGGTCCCACCGGTGCTCACTCCCACGCCGAGGGCCATGACCCACTCGGGGTACCTCTCGCAGAACCGGTCGAATCTGCGGGGGAGTTCCGAGAGGATCCGGCCCGCTCCGCCGAGGGCGCCCGGCGGTTCCACCACCACGAGCAGTTCCGTGCCGCCCTCCCCGACCACCCGGCCGGTGGTCGCCGTGTCGCGCAGGAGCACCCGCAGGAAGGAGGCCAGCCCCGGGGGCCGCCCTTCCGCTCTCACACCGGCCCGGGGGCCGGCCTGGACGCTGACCGCCAGGCACACCGGCGCCCCCGGGTCCTCGGCCACGGGCGTCCGAGCGGACGCCGCCTGCGTGTGCGCGTCCAGTACCTCCTGGAACCCGGGCTGTCCGAGCAGGGCCTGGGCCGACAGGAACACCATCCGGTCGGGCCAGACCCCGTGCACCACCCCGACGAGCGCTCCGTCGCGGGAGACGGGGCCGCCGCGGAAGTGCGTCCAGGTCTCCGGTTCGGCGGACAGCCGGACGAGCTCGGCGTTGCGGGCGCCCCCGTCCGGGGCCACCTCGCCGGTCAGCAGCAGCGGCCGGCCCTGGTCGGTGCATCCGTCGACGTGGACCCGCTCCGGGCCGGCGCCCTGCGGCCGCGCCCAGCGCAGCGGCTCCGGCCAGGTCCGCGGGTCCACCAGGTCCTGGTACGCCGCGAGCAGGAACACCCGGGGCGAGGCCTCGTCCCACCACACCGGCTGGCACGGGACCTCCCGGTCTCCCGCACGGACCCAGGCGACGCCGCCCTCCGCGATCCGGGCGTCTCCGACCGTGAGCACCAGCCGCGGCGCCAGCAGCGTGCCGACCTCCTGCGCCTCCGGCGCCGGTTCGTAGCGGACCCGTACGACCCGGTTGCGCAGACCCGCGTCAGGCGGCGGGACCGGGGGGAGGGCCGGGTCCGGAAGCTGCTGCCGCGGTTCCGGCGAGGACCGCGGTCGCGCCGCGAACGGCAGGGCCCCCGCGGGCACGTGACGGCGGCCTTCCTCCTTGCCCGTGGTGACCGCGGTCGCGGAGAAGTCCGGCCCGGTGCCGCGGTTGCGGGACATGAACTCCCAGACCCGGCGGCGCACCAGCTCCCGTACGGCGGCC
This sequence comes from Streptomyces sp. NPDC048255, assembly GCF_040652415.1. Lineage (NCBI taxonomy): Bacteria > Bacillati > Actinomycetota > Actinomycetes > Kitasatosporales > Streptomycetaceae > Streptomyces > Streptomyces sp. NPDC048255. The sequence goes on along the minus strand of NZ_JBEZMA010000079.1, from coordinate 6,300 downwards.
ACGTCCCCGCGCAGCTGCGACCCGAGCAGGGCTTCCCGTACCCCGGGGAGGAACTCGAACTCGACCTCCTCGGCGCCCTGTCCGGTGTCCCCCCAGGGCGCGAACAGCCCGCCGAGGGCGACCTCCGCCAGGTGGCCGTGCTCCGAGTCGCGCAGCAGGGAGCGCCGGACCAGGGTCATGACGGGCAGGGTCAGCGGTACGGCCGCCAGGTGCGCGGCGAGTTGCTGGGCGGTCGGGGAGGCGCTCGCGCGGAAGCGCTCCACGGCTTCGAGGGCGCTGCGGGCGCCGCCCCCGGCGGGCCGCGCCGCCCCGGGCTCCTCCCCTGGCGCCGCGGCCTGCTCCGCGTCCAGGCGCAGGCAGGCGAGTCGCCGCCAGCGCCCGTCCCCCGACACCACGCGCACCAGCCGGGCCAGGCTCCCCGAGCCGATGCCGACCACCGGGACCACGGCCGGGGCCGCGCGGCGGCGGCCCGTCCGGGCCGGGCGGGCGAGGCGGGCCACGGGGACCTGCTGCCAGGACCGGGTGGCCGCGGCGGGCCGGTCCGCGCGGACGGCGAAGGTGACGGGCCGGACGGCGCCGCGGGTCCAGAGCCGCTCGGGCAGCACGTTCAGCACGGCCACGGCATTGTGTCCGCACCAGTGCCGCAGCACGGCCTGGAGCGGGCCCTGCCGCCAGCCGCCCGCGACGGTGTCGGAGAGGACGAGGATCAGCCGGCGGCCCGCCGGGTCGGCGAGCTCCAGGGGGTTGCGGGGCGGGCCGCCGCGGCCGCGGGTGAGCATCGGGGCCCCGCCGGGCCCGGTGCCGGTCAGCTGCCAGGTGCGCACGTCGCGGAAGACCCCGCTGCGGGTGAGGACGCGCCGGAGCTCGTCCACGTGGTCCGACCAGAGCAGCATCGAGTGGTGGGTGTCGACGACGAGCGCCAGGTCCAGCCAGCGGCTCTCGGCGGGGCGCAGGACGGGGGTCGGGACCATCCGCTCGATGCTGCGTTCCACGGTGAGCTGCTCGTCCAGCTCCTCCCCCGGTCCGCCGATGGAGCGCCGGCCCACGGGGCGCAGGGAGCGCATCAGGGCGAGCGGGTCGTCGAGGGAGGCCGCGCGGGGCAGTCGCAGTGCCGATCCCCGGCGCCCTCCGGCGGCGTCGGCCGGTTTCCCGGCGGGGTCGGGCACCGGTCCGGGGTAGAGCTGGACGGCCGGTTCGCCCCCGGCTCCGTCCTCGGGCGCCGGGTCGGCCCCGTCCCCGTGCGGGCCCGGTTGGGCGGCCGGCGGCTGCCCGGCGGCCGCGTCGTCGGGCAGCCGCCCGGACGGCCGGGCCCGCGCCGGGTCCACCCGGGCCGCCAGCCACAGGATGTCGGCGATCTCCTCCGCCCCGACTCCGGGGCGCAGACCGCTGTCCTCGGCGCCTTCGGCGAAGGCGGCGAGCAGCTCCTCGATCACGCGGACGGCCCCGTCAAGTGCTGCATCACCGTGCCGAGGAACCGTTCGCGGTCGCCGGCGTCCGACCAGGCCCCGGCGAGGCGGAGCTGGATCGCGTTGAGGAGCTGGTCGGTGGCCAGGTCCCCGTCCTCCGCGCGTTCGAGGAAGCTCTGGACGAGTTCCTGGTACTCCTCGCTGCCCTCGATGTCCACCTTGAGGCGCTGCTGCACGATGCGGGCGAGCTTGTCCAGGCGCGGCGGCTCCAGGTGCAGCCGGACGCAGCGGCGCAGGAAGGCGGGCGGGAAGTCGCGTTCGCCGTTGCTGGTGAGGACCACGATGGGGAAGTACCGGCACTGGACGCGGCCTTGGGTGATGCGTGCGGCGGCGTCGGGGTCGTCGTCGGTGCCGATGGCTACGGTCGGTTCCTCCTTGGCGAGCCGGGCCAGTTCGGGGATGTCGAAGCCGCCGTCCTCGAAGACGGTGAGGAGGTCGCCGGGCAGGTCGATGTCGCTCTTGTCGATCTCGTCGACGAGCAGGACGCGCGGGCGGTCCTGCGGCAGCAGGGCGGTGCCGAGCGGTCCGAGGCGCAGGTAACGGGCGATCGAAGGGCCGGTAGCGGGCTCGGCGGGTCCGGCCGGTCCGGCGGCGGCCGGGGGGACCGCGGCCGCCGCGCCCGGGGTGCGCAACTGCTCCAGCCCGGCCTCCTGGAGGCGCCCGATCGCGTCGTACAGGTACAGCCCGTCCCGCAGCACGGTCCGGCTGGTGATCGGCCAGTGCAGTACGGGTCCCAGGCCCAGGTCCGAGGCGATGCTGTAGGCGAGCGTCGACTTGCCGACGCCCGGCTTGCCGGTGATCAGCAGCGGCCTGCGCAGGTGCAGGGCCGTGTTGACGACGTCCTTCTCCGGGTCGTCGGGCACGTAGCCCTCCCCGCGGCGCCGGGTGCGCTCCCAGGCCGGTCCCGTGCAGCCCGGGGGCGCGTAGACCGGGTCCGGGGTGCCGGTGAAGTCCCGCCAGGGCGGCGGGGATCCGGCCTCCAGGCGGGCGCGCCGGACCGCGCCCTCACCGGTCCCGTGGTACAGCCACCAGTCCTTCGCCACTGCCTCTTCCTCCATGCTCGGGTGTCGCGGTCGGTCGGGGACGGACATCGGGTCGGACATCGGGTCGGGGTGGGCATCGGGAGCGGGTGCGTGGGGAGCGGGTGCGCGGGGCGTGGGTCGGTCGGGCGCGGGTCCCTCGGGCGGGGGTCCGTCGGGCGGCGGCATCGGCACGGCCATCGGCATCAGGACAGGGACCTGAGGGTGAGGGTGTCGTCGGGATCGTCCCACAACAGCACCAACCGGTCTCCCCCTTCGGCCTGTTGGCGGTCGGGACCGGCCGCCGCACCCCCGGCGCCCGCGGCGGCCCGGCGCACCTCCCGTACCCGGGCGGGCAGGGCGAGCACGTCCAGCGCGCCCGGGTCGGGGAGGCCGTCCGGCCCGCCCTCCGGGCCGTCGGGCGGTGCGAGCAGGCCGAGGAGCCCGCCGGCCGGTGCGCCGCCCCCGCGCCGCCACACCATCACCGGGACCCCTCCTTCGAGTACGGCGTCCAGCAGTCCCTCGGTGCGCGCCCCGGCCGAGGTGTGCGCCAGGACGCAGGCCGGGGCCGGTCCCGCCCCCAGCTCCATCCCGAGCACGTCCGTGACCTCCGCGTCCTCCACCGTGCGGACCGCGTCGGGGTGCCGTCCGCCCTGGGCGGCGAGCCAGCGCCACTTCTTGCGCCAGTCCGCCCGGGTGTCCTCCCGTTCCTGCGGGCAGCGCACCACCACCTGGTAGAGCAGGCCCAGGGTCCGGGTGGTCCGGCCGCCGGGGCCGCGGGGCACCGGCCACTGGTCGAAGGCGGTGTCCAGCAGCTCGTACGGCACGTGGAACTCGATCCGCTCCACGGTGTCGTACGGCTGCCCCGCCTCGGGGTCGCCGCCCGAGGCGCGCGCGAACGCGGCGAGCCGGCGCACCAGTTCCTCCCGTACGGCGTCCAGTGCGACCGGGCTGCCCTCGGCCTCCCAGATGTGCTCGGTGACGTCCCGCCGCAGCCACATCCGGGCCAGGAAGCCGTCCTCCCCGCCGGGCGGCGCCTCCAGCCGGACGTGCAGGGCCGTTCTGCGCGGCGGGGCCGGCGGTGGCGGCAGGGCGGGCAGGCGGAGCCGCTCCCGGGTGGTGCGCACCCACTCCCGCAGCCGGGCCGCCCACACCGCGTCGCCCGTCCCGGCCCGGTCGGCGACGAAGCGTACGAAGGGCACGGCGAGCGGCATCCCGCCGGGGCCGCCCTGGCGCTCGTCCAGATCTTGGACCACCTCCAGCAGGCTCTCCCCCGGCAGGCCGCCGTGCACCGGGGTGGTGCAGCCGGCCGCCTTGAACGCCCAGGTGTAGGCCTCGTAGGCGCAGCGCGGCAGGTCGCGGCCCTCGAAGAGTTCGCCGAGCCCGTCCCAGGCGGCCTGGTCGAGCCGGGTGGCTCTGGCCGCGGGGCCGCCGGGCAGGTCCTCGTCGAGGAAGGAGCAGGCGTCCCAGTCCCGGTCCACGAGGAACTGCGGCAGCTGCCAGCCCTCGCCGCGCTCACGCAGGTCCTGGAAGGTGCGGTGGATGCTGCGGGCGGCGTCGGGGAGCCGGGTGACGCCCTCCCGCACGGACCGCTGCCCGAGTTCGCCGAGCAGCGCTTCGGTGAAGCGGCCGGCTCCGCGCTCGGCGTCGTTCTGCGCGGCCTCGCCCTCGCGGGAGGCGTACAGCCGGAACTGCCGTCTTCCGGGGACCGAACTGCCGCCGCCGTAGTCGGTGGTGCCGAAGTTCCACCGGCTGTCGCGGGGCGCGTCGACGCGGCAGCAGTCCACGAGGGCGGCCTGGAGCGGGAACCGGCGCTGTTTGACCAGGTCGGTGCGCCACCAGCGCAGGGCCGAGTCGAGGTTGAGGTGGCGGATCTGGCTGGGGCGGGCGTCGGCGCAGGGCAGGATGAGCTCCTGGCGCTGACCCAGGTAGCCGTGTCCCGCCCAGAAGATCCACAGCAAGTCGCCGTCGCACTGCGGGAGTTCGTCGAGCAGGGCCGACTTCACGTTCTCCTCGGTGGCCGGCCGGTGGGCGGCCCGCAGGGAATCCATGGCCGGGGTGTCCGGCCACTCCAGGGCGTCCGGCCCCTCCAGCGGTGAGAGCAGCAGCCGGACGTTGCCCGGCGGCACCTCCCCCGGCCCGGTCAGCCAGTGGGCGAAGCGCAGGGCGTCGCGGGCCGGTCCGCGCAGGTTCCAGTGGCGGCTGATGTCGTACCGCTCGACCCCCGCGACGAGGGCGAAGGTGCGCCGCGGGCCGAGGCCCGGGGGCAGCAGACCGGTGGGGATCACCCGATCTCCGCCTCGGCCACCGCCTGTTCGATCCGCTGGTAGAGGGAGTCCTGTTTCCAGTAGGCGCTGTGGCAGGCGGGGAAGGGCTGGCGGCTGCCGACCTCGTGGTCGGTGACGCGCGGGTCGCCGGGGAAGACGGGGGCCGCGAGGTACGCGAGCACGTCCTGGCGGTCGTAGACGTTGAGCCAGCCGGGGAAGCCGTACGGGAGCTTCGCGCCGGGGGCGAGCGCGGTCAGCGCGCCGAGTTCGTAGAGGAAGGGCGCCTGCGAGCCGACGGTGACCAGCAGTTCCGCCCCGGGGACGGGCTCCCCGCGGGCGGCGGCGAGGGCCAGGAGGTCAACCAGGGCGATCCCGCCGAGGCTGTGCCCGATGAGTACGGTCGGCCCCGGCGTGGCGGTGATCCGCTCGCGCAGGAAGTCCCGCAGGTCGTGGCCGCGGGCCTGGTAGCGGAGGATGTCGCCGAGGGCGGGGGTGGCGCCGACGGTGAGCGAGCCGCGCCAGGCGTTGAGCAAGGGCTGGGTGGTGACCCGCATCGCGAGCCGTCCCAGGACGGCGGCCGCGCGGGCCCCGGGAACCCGGGCGTCGCCGCCGAGGCGGGTGGTGAGCAGCTCGACGAGGCGGTCCCGTTCGGCGCCGGTGCAGTCGGCCTCGGCTCCGGCGGCGGCGAGGGCGGCGGCCGTCACGGCCCGGGCGAGGGCGGTGGCCAGCTCGCGGGCCTGCGGCTCCTCGGTGGCGCGTCCGGCGGCGCGGGTCGCCTCGGCGGAGCGGGCGGTGGCCTCCAGGGCGGCGGGGAAGCCCGCGGCGAGGCCCGTGCCGCGGAGCAGGGCGGCGAGTTCGTCCCCGCTGGCGTCCGGGGCCGCCGCTGCCGTCGCAGTCGCAGTCGCCGTCGCCGGGGGCGGCGGCGGCGCGGGTAACGCGGCCAGCAGGTCCAGGACCCGCGCCCCGGCGGACCGTACGCCGGGCATCGCGAAGCCGTCGTCATCGGGACCGTCCGCGTCCGCCGCGGTGTCCCAGCCGGCCTCGGCCAGGACCCGTACCTCGCAGAGCGGGTCGGCGAGCAGCAGCGCCCATTCCGCGGTCTCGGCGTCCACCGGATCGGGCTCGGCCGCGGGATCGATGCCGGGGCGCGGGCGCAGGCCGGGCACGGAGCGGCCTCCGGCGCCCAGGCTCGCCCCGAACCGGTCGCCCCAGTAGCAGGATTCCACCGCGGCGTGCGGGAACCGGGCCGTCAGGCGTTCCCGGACCAGCGCGAAGAGCGTGTCGTGCCGCTCGCGCCGGACCCCCGTACCGTGGACAAAGAGAAAACGCATCGACGCCCGCCCCCCTCGCGCATTCGTCCCCGCCCGCACCATAGCGCCGCTCGGGTGACGTGGCGCCCGGAACGGCCGGTTCGGCAACCGGGCCCGGCGCGATCGGCGAGACACCCCCTAGGTGTGTTGTCCGGGCAGGTTGGTGACGCGGCTGGCGGGTGTTTGGCCTTGGATGCCGGTGTGGGGTCGGTGGTAGTTGTACCAGTGCAGCCAGTCG
>NZ_JBEZMA010000078.1:0-27514 GCF_040652415.1 Streptomyces sp. NPDC048255 | reverse complement strand
TGAGCAGCACCCCTCGATCCTGCCATCAGCCACTGACACGGTCCGATCCGGGGTCGGCAAGGGGGCGCCGTCCAGTTACGGGACAGCTCTTAGCGGTCAACTCTGTGGCCGAATGCAAGGCAATGGGATGCGGGGACCCGGGTGGTCACGGTGTCCGGCTGGCTACCCGTCGATCAAAGTCACACAAAAATCCCGACGCCATGACAGCTCGTGCCGGCCAGACAAGTACGGGGCTGTTCGTCAGCCGCTGGAGGGCCGTACGCCTTTCCCGAACCTCGGCACGCGGTCACGGTGACGTCCAGGCGCAGCCGTGCGAAGCGCAGCGGCTTGTCTCCATGCCCCGGTCGACGGTGGTGTCCGCGCTGACTTCGGCGACCGGCTCGGGGACGACCAGGATCGGGTCGAGGGGCTCGCGGCTGCCCAGGCGGTGGTGAACCGTACACCGGTCCAGGGATGGTCGGGGCCGACGGTGGTAGTGGTCGGCGAGCTGGCGGGCGGCGTCGGGTTTCAGGGGCGTTGTGCGGCCGACGGCGCGCAGGCGGCCGTCTTGGTCGTAGCGTCCGAGGACGAGCAGTTGGGGCTGCCGGAGTGTGCCGGTGATGCCGCCGATCACGGTTTCCGTTGTCTGACGCCGTCACTGGTGAAGTGCCGGTATTCGCAACGTGCGCAATTCTGCGACGTCGGGAGGTACCCATGCCACCAATGAAGGAAGGGGGAACGGCTTTCGATCCTGGTTGGGCTACGGCTGTTCGGTGGGCGGTCTGGCAAGAGCGAGACGGGTCCAACGATGCAGCTCTTCTTCGTGGCTGCCTGTCTCCGTCTGCTGGGCGACCGCCGCGGTGTCCTCGGGTGCCGGGTCGCCGTTGCGGGAGAGGAGTTCCAGTGGCCAGGTCGGGATGGTGGGCTGCTCGCCGGCGTGGCCCGCGGTGACGGTCAGGGCCTGGGGACGTGCACGGTCGTCGGCGGCCAGGTGGACCTTGGTGCTCAGGCCGCCGCGTGAGCGTCCGAGGGCGTGGTCGGCGGGCTCGCTGCGGCCATCGGCCCCTTTTTGTGTGCTCCGGCGGAATGCTGGTGCGCGCGGACGACAGTGGAGTCGACCGAGACGGTCCAGCCGATGTCGTCATCGGCATCCGCGGCCGCCAGCACGGCGGTCAGGATGTTCTGCCAGGTTCCGTCGGCCGCCCATCTGATCAGCCGTTTGTGGGCGGTCTGGAACGGGCCGAGCTCGTCGGCAGGTCCCGCCAGGGCGAGTTGGTGCGGTACTTCCAGGCGATGGCCTCAAGCGTTCGGCGGTGATCAGCCCACCGCCGTCCACGGACCGGATCGGCCGGCATCAGCGGCTCGATCCGGCGCCACATCGCATCAGTGATCACTGATCGGGCAGACACATCCGGTCAACTGACCAACCCGTCAAAGAGACACGCGCAAGCCAGGAGACCCAGCCGGCTGCTCCCGCGGGACAGTCGGGCCCTGGTCAGATCGTGACCGGGCCGTGGGCGGTGGCGAACTCGACCGAGACCAGGCCCGGTTCTTCATCCTCGACCCAGGTGACGTCGATCTGGTCGAGGGGGTGGTCGGCCGGTTCGCCGAGGAATTCGGCGATGGAGGCGGCGTCGCCGGCGATGGAGACCCCGTGGATGGTGGTGGAGGTGCGCGGGTCGGCGCTCGGGCGCTCCTCGATGGGGACCAACCACTGGAGGAAGTAGGGCAGTTGCGGGTCCTCCAGCAGTTCCAGCAGGCCGATCTGCTTCCACCTCAGGTCGAACCCGTCGGGGCGGACACGGTGGCCCTCGGCCGAGGTGCGGCCGAGGCGGGCCTCGACCGGGGCGATGTCGTCGACGGAGACCACCCAGCCGAGCCAGCCGCCGCCCTCGGCGGCGCGGCGCGCGACCGCCTGGCCGAAGGGTGCGCGGTCGGCGGCGGGGTGGTCGAGTGTGGTGACGACCTCGACGTAGGTGCCGCCGCTCAGCGGGAGAATAAAATTGCGCGTGCCGAATCGCGGGTGCACGCCCCCGTCGACGAACCCGGCGCCGAGGGCCGATCCGATCCACTGGACGGTCGAGACGAAGCTGTCGCGGGCCACCGCATAGGACACGTGATCTAGTCGCACTGCGCCATCATCACCCGACAACCCGCACAAATCCCGACGCCACGCCCGCCGCCCCGGCCGCGTCCGCCGTGGATTCAGCCGTGGAGCGGATCGATCATCGCCGTCCCGGCGGGCGAGGAGGCCCGGTCGAAACCAGGCAGCAGCGCTGCCGCCTCGTCGAGGCCCACGACCCGCTCGATCAGCCGCTGCGGGGCGAGCGCTGCTGCCACAGGATTTCGATCCGGCATGCAGCACCATGCGCACCGCACTTCCAAGAGACAGGCTCTAGGGGCTGGTGAGGTGGTGGGACCAGCTCTCGCTGACCATCTGTGCCCAGCCGTTGGCGGTGCGGGGCTGGATACCGAACAGGGCTTTCCATCACGATCGGCGGGATGTCGGCGATGGCTTCGATCACGGCGGTGTTGCGGGCTGCTCTGGCCGGAAGACCGTGGCGCCGGAGTGTGGCGGCAAGCCTCAGAGGGTTGCGGGGAAGGCCAGGGCTCTGTCCCGGAAGGAGATAGCAGGGTTCGTCGGGCAGCTGGCGTCGGTGCGACGAGGTGCCGCTGAGGTGGTTGATCTGTTCCTCGACGAGGCGGCCGGGGTGACACGGAGAGCCAGATCGGTGCAACGGATACCGCCTCCGGGGTGCCAGTCCATAGCCGGCGCAGCGCTTCCGTGCTCCGGGCACCAGGACGAGGGGACGACGCCGCGGGAGAAGTGCTGCCTGCATCGGCGCTCCTCCCGCCACTTTGGGCGGCGGGTGTGAAGGCCGGGTCCGGCACGACCACCGCGCACTGGTCTGGGCCGGCAGTGACCGATCTGTCTCCCGCCATCGGTCAAACCGCACGTCAGTGGCATGACCGACCCGTGCAACTGCCCGTGGGACCCGGCCACCCGCTGGGCAGCTGATGGCCGGCTGCGTACGAGGCCGTCGTCAGCACGTTCCCGAGCCGGTGAAGTGCGGCCACAGCAGCTTGACGTCGCAGGCGACCCGCTCCGCCAGGACGACGGGGTCGTTGGCGCTCCACTGGTGAGCTGTCCCGAGGGCGTCCTCGGCCTTCGTCCTGGAGCTGCTTTTGCCGGGGAAGGAGCTGGAGAGGCAGCCCGCACCTGCGGGCCGGCCGGCGCGGGCAACAGGTGACCTGGCTCCGCCGGAGTCCGTAGCCAGTGGCCCACTGGTGGTGACTCGGTGGGTTCTTCGGCGTGGCTGCTTGTTTCGATGCGTATGCCGGGCGTGTCATGTGTTCGATCCTGTGAACGCCCGGCCGCGTGAGGGAAGAAGCCCCGCAGCTCCCTCGCCTGGGACCGGCTGCAAGCATCGCCTGCTCGCACACCCGGCACGGGCGTGGGTTTCGCCGCGTTCGGACCGTCGGGCGCGGGCAGAGGATGGCCGAGAGGAACATCCGGTGCCGACGGTGAGGGAACCATGGTGAAACTTCCCGCGCGTCGTTCCCTGCTCGCGGCCGGGGCCGGCGGATCGGTCGCGGCCGTCATCTCCGCGGCCTTCCTGATGCGGGGCGGCTCCTGGGCGCCCGGTCCGGCGCCGTCCTCCACCCCGCCCGCTTCGTCCGCCTCAGGGGCCGCCTCTCTGCGCACCGACCTGACCGTGCGCAGCAGGCTGCTCGGCCGGGACGTCCCGTACAGCCTCTACCTCCCCGCCGGGGTGAGCTCCGCGCCCGGGGGCGGCAGGCCGGACGGCGGGGTCCCGGTCCTCTTCCTGCTGCACGGCGCGAGCGGGAAGCACACCGACTGGGTCGTCAAGGGCAGCATCGTGCCGACTCTGGAACGAGCCATCGCGGCGGGCCGGATCCCGGCGTGCGCCCTCGTCATGCCTGACGCCCGGCGCGACCCCGGCATGCCGGGGGGAGGCCAGGACGAGACGTTCTACATCAACGACGCCGGATCCGGCGGCGACGCCCTGCGCTACGAGGACATGTTCATCGAGGAGTTCGTCCCGGCCGTCGAACAGGCCCACGGGCTGGGCGGCCGGGCGGAGAGGAGGTCCGTCGCCGGGCTCTCCATGGGCGGCTACGGCGCGCTGATGTACGCCCTGCGGTACCCGGGCCTGTTCGGCGCCGCCGCCGGGCTGAGCACGGCACACTTCACCGACGAGGGCTACCTCGCGATGCCGATGGAGGAGTGGAACCGCTTCTTCGGCCATGCCTTCGGCCGGGACCAGGCCGGATCCGCCCGGCGGACGGACCGCTCTCGGGAGTACAACCTGGCCGACATCATCCGGCGCACCGCGCCCGACCGGCTCCGGCGCACCCGCTACCACCTCGCCTGCGGGACCGAGGACGCCAACTACCTGCCGGGGACCGAAGATCTGCGCACCGTGTTCGCGGCCCGCGGCGTGGATGCCGAGGTGGTGCTGGAGCCGGGAGGCCACGGCTGGTCCTACTGGAGCGTCGCGGCGGAGCGGATACTGGACTTCCTCGGTCGGCAGCTCGGCTGGCCCCGGTCAGCCAGCCCTGCCGAACAAAATGACGCCCGCCCGAGTCCGGCGGGGGTTCGGAAACCTCTGCGCGCAGGCGGGCCTTCCAGCCGGTACACGCAGACCGTCCCAGCCTTGGCCCGGCCGCCTGCCGTCCTCGTAGAACCGCCGCCCCGCCACCCGTCATGACGTGGGCCGGGTCCTTGCGACCGGTGAGGCATACAAGCGAGCTGACGCGTCGCTCGACGTACGTGACCTCGGCGCGGCTGAATCGTCCATCCGACTGTCGCGTGATGCACACACCACTGCCCTCCTGCTGCGGTCCGCGATACACCGTGCCCTGGGAGACCTGTCACCTCCCAGGGCGTCGCGTCGCGCATGCAGCCGTTGTCCGCGGTCTCTCTGGGCCAACCGGCTCCGACGGCGCCGTCGCTCTCACGTCTCGCGGCCGGTCGGAGAGCCTGACCCGGCTCGGTCACCGGCGGGCGAAACGTCTTCCGTGAGCTGCTGGTACGCGTCCATGACGTCGGCCGTGTGCAGCGTGGTGATCTCGGTGGCGGTCAGGCCACGGTGAGCGCAGGACGTACGGTTCGCCGGCGCTGATGGCCTCCGCCTGTTCCGGCAGGTCCGCGTCCGTGAAACCGAGCAGTGCCCGGCCGTGTTCCGCGTCTCCGGGCGGCGCTCCCGGTGACGAGGCGAGCGACTCGTCAAGCTGTTCACCATCACCTCGGAACCCCGTGGCGAACTCCTGACCAGGCAGGTTGTCCACAGGACGGTCCGCAGTCGCCGGCTCTGCGGGCCAAGGCCCTCACCACGCGCGCCGCTTTCAGCGGGTGCTCGGTGCGCGGTCTGTGGTCAGTCGGCCACGGCCTCGATCAGGGAGTACGGGGCGGCCTCCGCCAGCGGGGTGACCGACGTGACGCGCAGGGCCGCCCGGCGGCACACCTCCTCGAAGTCTGCGCGGGTGCGTTCCCTGCCGCCGACGTTCACCATCATGTTGAGGTCGCTCAGGTAGGTGCCCTCGTCCTCGGCGCCGACGACCTCGGGAAGCACTGGCTCCACGATCAGAACGACGCCGCCGGGCTGCAGCACCTGGCGGCAGTGACGCAGGATCGTGACCGCCTGGGCGTCCGTCCAGTCGTGCAGGATGCTCTTCACGAGGTACACGTCCGAGCCCTGCGGGACCGAATGGAAGAAGTCTCCGGCGATGAGGGAGCAGCGTTCCTCCAGCCCGTGCCGCGCCAGTGTCTTCCCGGCCTCCGCCAGGCCGTCGGCAGTATCGAAGACCACGCCTGCGAGACCCGGGTGTGCTTCGAGGACAGCGGCCAGGAGGGTGCCGCTGCCGCCACCGACGTCCGTGATCGAGGTGAACCGGCTGAAGTCGAAGGCCCGCGGCAGCACGGCGGCGGTCTCGGAGGCTACCTGGCTCATTGCCGCGTTGAAGTCCGTGGAGAGCTCGGGGTGTCGGGCGAGGTGACTGAAGAAGTCCGTGCCGAATACGGAATCGAAAGCGGTCTCCCCCGTACGGACACTGCTGTCGAGGTGCTCCCAGGCTCGCACGATCGCCGGGTCGGTGAACATGCGGACGAAGGAGGCGAGGGAGTCGGGGTGGCCGGGATCGAGGAGCACGCCGGCCGGGGTCACCGAGAAGGTGTCGGGGGTGTGTTCCGTGAGCAGGCCGAGAGCGGTCAGGGCACGCAGCAGGCGCGTCATGGGCTGGTGCGCGGTCCCGGCTCCGGCGGCCACCTCGGCAGCTGTGCGCGGCCCGTCGCCGATCAGTTCCACGACCCCCAAGCGGACCGCCGCGCGCAGGGTGTGCGCGGCCATGCTCCCGAACGCGAGCCGGGCAACGAGCTCCCGGCCTGCCGCCGTCTGTGCTGCTCGGACATCGGTACTCATCACAGGTCTTGCTTCCTTCCTTCGAGTCGACCGATCACCGATCGGTCTGGATACGGACAGTCAGAGCTCGGTGGACGCAGCCACGCCGGCCAATGCCCCGGGCGTGCACCCGGCGAGGGCCTGGACGTCACGGTGGAGATGGGACTGGTCGGCATACCCGCACGCCGCGGCGACGACGCCGACGGGCTCGCCGGCGAGGAGCGCCCGGGCGGCGTGGTCGAAGCGGACCAGCATGGCGGCACGCTTGGGGGTCAGGCCGACCTGGGAACTGAACCTGGCCCGGAGCCGTTTGCGGCTCCATCCGCAGGACGCGGCGAGGTCGCCGACCCGTACTCGGCCCCGGCCGGCCACGATGGCGTCCCAGGCGGCGGCGACCTCGGCCGCCATGGGCGGGGCCGCTTCGGCTCTCCGTCTGAGGAATCCGTCCGTGAGCGCGAGGCGATCCTGCCAGGATGCGGTGTCGGCCAACTGCTCGCGCAGCAGCCGCGCGTGCCTCCCCCAAAGGTCCTCGAGTGCGGTGATGGAGCCGTCCAGTTCGAGCGGGGAAACACCCAGCAGGGCATGGGCCGCCCGGGGTGACAACGCCACCTCGACGCATTCGACGCCCTCGCCGCGGATACGGGCCGGACCTGGCGACAGGGCGGCGACGACACCCCTCAGGGGCCGGTGCCCGGAGGCGCTCTCCACCACGACCGGGCCGGCTCCGAGACCGATGACGATGACTACGGCGGGCTGCGGCAGCACCCGCATGTCCAGGCCGCCCGCCGTACGGTCCCGGAACCCGGCCATCCGTACGCCGTCGAGGGAAGTGCCGCCCAAAGGGCGGGCGACCTCCCAGCGGTCGTCAGCAGTGCGCTCCGGGGGCACGTCCCCCACGTCATCTCTCGGCATGGCTCCAGGCTCGCTGAAATCGCAGAGCTTGTCTTGGACGAAAGTTCCGCAGCCGTTCCGCGATCGATTCAGCGGTCCTGCCGTGCACGGGGCGCATCGGGCTCAGGGCGTGATGCGGATGTGGCTGAGGCTGCTATTCCACACACCACCCTCGCTATCAACGGCGGACGACGAGGACATCAGGCGCTGGCTCGCCTCCCAGCGGCGGGACTAAGAGGTCACACCCATGATCCCGCCCCCGCCACGCGCGAGTCGTGGTGGCGGGGCGAGCCGCAAGCTGGGGCAGCTGGCGACAAGGCCCGCTGCCTCCCTCCTTCAGAGCAGGAGTTGACGCGCCAGGGAGTCCGCGGCCCAGAGCTGCCACCGCTCCGGTGCCCAGTGGCGGTCGGTCACCAGCAGGGCGTACGTCTCGGGGCCGAGTAGCGTCATGGCGATGTCGGCGGCTGACACAGCGTCGTGGCCGTCGCGCAGACCGTCGGGAGCTTTGGCTTCCAGGGCTTGCGCGAAGTGGAGTTGGACGGCGTGCCGCTGGCGGAGACTGGTCTGCCACAGCCCTGCCAGCTCGGGTTCGGCGGCGGCAGCGCCGCGTACGACTTCGAGGATCGGCGCGGCTCGTTCGAGGATGTCGCAGGCTCCTGCCGCCTGAAGGCGGAGTTGAGTTGCGGGGTCGGGTTCGGCGAGGAGTTCCCGGGCCCAGGGGCGGTCGAGCGTGGCGACCGGATCCGCGTCGCCTGCGACGGCGGTGTCCAGAACTTCCTTGAGCAGGGCGCGCTTGTTTCCGAAGGTGAAGTACACCGTCTGCACCCCGACCCCTGCGGTGCGGGCGATCTCGTCGATGGTCGTGCCGGCCCACCCTCGTTGGGTGAACAGCCGTCCTGCGGCGTCGATCATCCGAAGTCGGGTCCGCCGGGTCTTCTCCGCCCGGGTCAGTGGTTCAGCCACGGGGATCTGCCCCCTCCTCTTTGACTGTAGTAGGACTACAGTGTAATTCACTGGAGTATGACTACAGTGAACTCAGGTTCCGCGGGGCGGATTCTCGTCGTCGGCGGATACGGAGCCGTGGGTGCGACGGTGACCAGCACGCTCGCCGAGTGGTTCCCCGGCCGCGTCGTCCCGTCGGGGCGGGACGAAATGAAGGCGCGGCGGCTCGGCGGGGTACGCGTGGATGTCGGCGACCCGGCCGGTCTACGGCGGGTGCTGGACGAGCTGGGTGATGTGAGCGCCGTTGTGCTGTGCGTCGAGCCTGAGGATGCGGCGGTTGCCCGGATCTGCCTCGAACGCGGCATCCACCTCGTGGACGTCGGGGCAACTCACCGGCTGCTCGAGGAGGTGACGGACCTGCACGGGCCGGCGGCTGCAGCCGGGGCCACTGCCGTGCTCAGCGTGGGTGTAGCCCCCGGGCTGACCAACCTCCTCGCCCGGCGCGTCAACGACGCCGTCGGTGGTGCTGAGCGGATCGACCTGACCGTACTGCTGGGCGCCGGAGAGCGGCACGGTACCGACGCGGTGCGGTGGACGGTCGCCGGCCTGAGCACGCCCGGCGCGGCCCGCCCGCAGCGGCTGCCCCTGCCCGGTTTCGGCGTACGGACCGCCCACCCGTTCCCCTTCTCCGACCAGTACACCCTGCGGCGCACCCTTGGTGTCCCGGAAGTGACCACGCGGCTCTGCCTGGACTCCCGGCCGCTGACCGCCGCACTGTTCGCACTACGCCGGGCAGGACTGCTCCGCGGCGCCGACGGGGCACGCCAACAGCAACTGCTGACCAGCGCCTTCAGCCACGTCCACCTCGGCGGCGACCGCTTCGCCGTACGGGCCGACGCCTACCGCGGCGACCAGCACGCAACCCTGGCACTCACCGGTGAGGGGCAGAGCCGCACGACCGGCCTGGTGGCCGCCCACGTCGCTCGCGCCCTCTTGACGCAAGGCGCGCCGGCCGGTGTCCACCATGTCGAGCAGCTGACGACGCTGGCCGATCTGCCGGAACAGCTGGCCGCCCACGGCATCACAGCAGTCTGCTGAACGACCTCGCCGCGGCGTTCGGCCTGTTCGCACTCCCACGCCGAGAATGCGTGCATCCGGCGCTGGTTCCCAAACCTGGCCCCCAGCCCGGATACGGCTGCCCGTGGGCTTCCTCGCTCATTTCTCCTGGCGACGCCGTCAGCCGAGGGAAGCCATCAGGTCGTTGCACGCCTGTTCGCACGAGCGGCACGCCTCGGCACAGATGCGGCAGTGTTCGTGCATCTCGGCGTGGGAGGCGCATTCGTCCGCACACGCCTTGCAGGCGACGGCGCAGGCGGTGAGGAGCGCTCGGGTGATGTTGGCGTCGTAACCGGTGTGCCGGGAGAGGACGGCGGCGGTCGCGGTGC
This sequence comes from Streptomyces sp. NPDC048255, assembly GCF_040652415.1. Lineage (NCBI taxonomy): Bacteria > Bacillati > Actinomycetota > Actinomycetes > Kitasatosporales > Streptomycetaceae > Streptomyces > Streptomyces sp. NPDC048255. The sequence continues at coordinate 17,835 of NZ_JBEZMA010000078.1, read as the reverse complement.
AGATGTCGGCACAGTCCATGTCGGTGCGGATGCACTTGGTGAGGTCGCCCACCATCCCCTCGGAGAGACAGGCGTCGGCACAGGCCGTGCATGCCTGCGCACAGGCGAGGCATTCCTCGATGCAGCGGGCGAGCTTGTCCTGGTCGATGTTGCCGAGGCCGGCCGGGTAACTGTGCAGCATGTCCTTGACGGGCGCGTTCATGACGACGGCCCTCACTTTCCCGCCGCCGACCGGAGGTGAGGTGCGCCTTCGACAAAGCCGTACGGCGTCTTAGGGTCAGGATCACACCGGCCCTCTGACGGTGCACCGCAACGCTACGACCAGCGAGAACGGTCACGGAGCGACGCCGGTCGCTGTCGAGTCTCGCGAGCAGCCCTCGGCTGAGTCATGGCTCTGGCGAGGGCCTGCGCACGGCCGATCGTCTCAGTGAAGGGCGTGGACGACGGCGTGGCCCTTACCTCGGCCGATCATCCACTTGTTCACCGGAGTGGTGACCACGAAGGCGACGGCGAAGCCACCGAGGAGCGCGTACCAGAACAGGCCTTCGCTCAGGTGGGCGTCCATCGCACCCGGGACGAGCGCGATGATCCCGTTGTCGACGGCCTCCATGACCGCGATGGAGACGGTGTCCGCCACCAGGGCGACCTTGATCGCAGCCTTCCAGCCAAGGCCGGCCTTGCGAACGGAGTAGAGGGTGAACGAGTAGCCGAAGACGAACGCGAGCGCGATCGCCAGGACCATGGTCGGGGCGTTGTGCCAGGCCAGCGCCGTACCGATGACCATGCCCAGGATCTCGCCGATGGCACATCCGGTCAGGCAGTGGAGGGTGGCCTTCGCGGCCATCGACCAGGTCGCCCCGCCCTCAGCGCGTCCCGCGTGATGGGCGTGCGCGGCGCCGTGGACATGTTCTGCGTGCCCTGCATGGTCGTGCGCGGACGCTTCCGTGCGGTGAGCAGAGTGGTCCATTTCTCTCGCCTCTTCCTCGCCTCGTCCAGTGTGGGCTCCACATCCTCACACCTCAAACCATATACCCCCCAGGGGTATATGGCGAGGGGTCCTTTCGGTAGATCGGCACGGCCCGGTAGCCGGCCCGCTCCACGGCCGCGATCAGCTCGCCCTGGAGCGCGGCACCCGGATGATCGAGTTCGACCACGGTGCGGGCGTCCCGCAGGGATGTGCGGGAGGAGCGCACCCCGGCAAGTTCCTCGAGCTCTTCGTCGATGAGGAGGACGCAGCTGGAGCAGTGCATGCCCTCGATGCGCAGGAGGACCTCGGCATCGCGGGAGGTCTCATGGTCGACCGCAGTGCTCTTGCGGCGGCGCAGCCAGCTCATGCCTTGCCTTCCTGGAAGTCGATGGTGCCGCCCTGCATGCCCATGGCACAGGAGAAGAGGAGCTTCCCGGGTCTCCTTCATCGCCTACGTGATCAGGGACGAGCACGTTTCGTGGCGGCGCATCTTCGGCCTGGCCGGACTCGCCGTCCTCATCACAGCCCTCGCCGCCTTCGCCGGCCTCCGCTACGTCGCCTCCGAGACCCACCAGGAGGAACCGACCGTCACCGGCAGCATGCAGCCCGCACCGCAGACCCGGCCGTCAGCGCCGACACGTACCGCTCCCGCCACTCCCCCGGCCGCGCAGCCCCACAACGACGGCCACGGGCACTGACCCCGCGGATCACACCACCGGCGGCTCCTCGGTCTTCGTCGTCTCCAACAGCGACTGCGTCGCTTCCAGCCGCTGCCCCGCCGATCCGGGGGCCGGGTCGACGGGGATCGGCTGGCCGCGTTCTCGGCCGACTCCCAGGTTTTGGGCCTCCGAGTTCTGTGATCTGCTGGAGAGGGCAGCTCACGTCCCTGGGAGGCGATCCATGCCGCACCTGCGCCTGGCCCCGCCGGCACCCACGCGGCCCGGCGTCCTCCTGCCCGCGCGTGATCTGGCAGTCGCATGGTTCCTGATGGTGCTGCTGGCCGCCCTGGCGTGGGTGCTCACCATCGGTCAGTCCCGCCACATGGGGATGGAGCCAGGCACCATGGGCCTGGCGCTCCCCCTCTTCCTGCTGCTGTGGGTGGTCATGATGGTGGCGATGATGCTGCCGTCCGTCGCACCCGTGGCCATCACCTGGGTGCGCGGGATCAACCGCCGTTCGGCCGGCCCTGCCCGCGCCCTGCGGATCGTCGCATTCGTCGGCGGCTATCTCCTCGCCTGGACCGCGTTCGGGCTGCTCGCGTACGGCGCTCTGGCAGCCACGGGACACCTCGTGGACGGCAACCCCGGGGCAGGCCGCTGGATCGGTGCCGCTGCCTTCCTCCTCGCGGCGGCTCAGCAGTTCGGACCGCTGAAAAGGGTCTGCCTGCGGCACTGTCGCAACCCGATGTTCCAGCTTGTCCAGTACTCGCGTTACCGGCCCTGGGCGAAGGACCTGCGGGTCGGGGCGCACCACGGGCTCTACTGCGTCGGCTGCTGCTGGGGCCTGATGATCGTCCTGATTCCGCTCGGCCTCATGAACGTGGCCGCGATGGCCGCACTGGCGGCCGTGATCTTCCTGGAAAAGCTCTGGCGCCAAGGCCCCTGGCTCACCTGGGCCGTCGGCCTCGCCTTCCTCGTCCTGGCCGCACTCGCCCCGTTCCAGGACTGGCTCCTCCCAGGCCTGGACACATCCGGTCCAGCCATGGACCAGATGACCGGCAGGACAGGATGAGCTGTCGCCGTACGCCCCCGCCAGAGGAGGCCTGCGCGGAGGCCTGTACGGGGCTCGCGTGCCCGCGTTCCGGGAGGTACACCGGGTTGTGGCGCGCCTGCCTCAACCCCGTCCGGTGGGCGCGCCCTCGGTCTGTTCGCTGGAGAAGGCGTAGTCGGAGGCCTCGCCATAAGCACCCTGGAACGACAGCCCGAAGGCATTCGAACTACCAGTGGTGCGCCCCAGCGTGAACTCCGGAGAGAACCCGAACATCGCATTCTTCATCGTCGTAGGCCCGCCATCAGGCCCTCTGAGAGGCTCAAATTCGAGCTCGGTCTTCCCGTCGACACTGAGTCGGGGCCTCTCTCCGTCGGACAGCGAGACGCTCGCCCGCTCCACCCCCAGATTCTCGCCATAGAACTGCGAAAGTTCGCCGAAGGCACCACCCTCGCTCCCGGACACGATGCGTGCCACAGCGTCCGTTTGCTCGTCGGTGGCCCCTTCGTCGATGACCAGGCCGACCTTCCAGTTGCCGGAGGTCAGGTTGGAGGGGAAATGGTTGTAGAGGACGAAATCCACACCAGACAGGTTCACATCGTCCAAGCGCCCTTCCTCCACATGAAAGACGACGCACCCAAGGCATTCCTCGCGCCCCTGCGGGTCGTGCGGCTTCGCATCGACAGCACAGCCGCACACCACCGCACACGAGCAACCAGCCAAGTAGTTGCCGGAAATACTCCACGTCATGACTGCTCCCGATTGCTTGATGATTGCCGTCGTCCGACGGCTCGGGCGACGCCGGCATCGAGAGCGGGTGGGTGGGGAGCGTGCGGCCGGCGGAGCGAACACGCCGGAAATCGGAGACGCGTGTCTGCCTCCGGCAACGGCGGTACGAGACACCCCGCCGTTCTTCCGTGCGACGCAAATCTCCATGGTCGACCGACTCCACGGGCGGAGGTCCAGCCCCGGGAGGTTCCTCTCCTTCCAGGCTAGGCGTACCAGCCGAGGGTGTACAGATCACTGCCGGACCTCGATCGGCGCCAGGCCGGGCGGCTGCGCCCGCGGGTAGCCCAGCTTTTGCCCACATGGCAGCCGGGGGGAGAATTGACGTGACGACCCGTGCCACCGAGCGCCTGCTCTGACGTCCGACAGGGACCTCGCCGACCAGGTGATCCCTACGCGTGCGGGCCATCAGGAGGCGACGAGATGCCTGAGACGACACAAGCTGTTCCGAGATGGCACGCGGCCGGCGACTGGTTCGATACGTGCAGCTGCAATGTCCCCTGCCCCTGCTCATTCGCCCAGCTCCCCACCAACGGCGAATGCGACGGTGTCCTCGCCTGGCACATACGCGAAGGTAACTACGGTGAGGTAAGGCTGGACGGCCTCAATGTCCTGATGCTCGGCTCCTTCGTCGGCAATGTGTGGGCCGAGCACACCGATACGTACGCGGCGGTATTCCTTGACGAACGCGCCGATGACGCGCAGCGCGGAGCTCTGCAGATGATCTTCAGCGGCCAGGCCGGCAGCTGGCCTGCCGAGATGGTGAGCATGATGGACGCCGAGATGCGGGGCATGGACTTCGCCCCCATCGAGATCGAGGTCGACCAAGACCTCGGCGGATGGCGGGCCACGATCCCCGACCGGGTCGAGGCGAGCGCGCAGGCGCTCACCGGACCGACGACACCGGAAGGCGCCCGGGTCCAGTCGACCAACCTGCCGGGCTGCGAGACCGGTCCGGGACAGGTCGCGACCTGGGGCCGCTCCACGGCGGACCGCGTCGACGCCTTCGGCTTCCACTGGAGCCGCGAAGGCCAGTCCAGCAAGCAGATCACCTTCGACTGGACGGGCCCCGACTCATAAGCATCGGGCAGCGGCCCCGGGACAGGTCGGCAACGATGCTGCGGGAGCTCCTCGGACGGTCGCGCCCGACCGTGGACGGAGCGCGATGCTGGGGGCGATAGGGAGGCGGGGCTGCCCTGCAGGTTCGATATGAGCGTGGATGATGCGTTGTGGAGCAGGCTGTCGCCCGAGGCGCGAGTAGAGGTAGACGCGCTGATCACCGCTGGCCGCACCCTGCAGGCCATCAAGGTGATGCGTGAACACATCCGTCCGCCATGGCCGGCCCTCTGGGACTGCGTTGAGGCGCTGCAGGAGCGTGCGGATGTCCTGGAGGTATCAGGGCCGATCAGGAGCCGCGCCAGTTCGGAGTGATTTCGCGGCTGAGGCGACGGCTCATCAAGTCGATCATTGCCAACTTGATCACGGCTTCAGAGCGGTGCGGGTGAGTTTCGTAGTCGCGGGCGAGGCGTCGGTGGTGCATGAGCCAGCCGAAGGTCCGCTCAACCACACAGCGGCGCGGGATGACCTTGCAGCCATTCTCTGCATATCCTGCGCCTGGCCGACGAGCCCGGCTACCGCAGGCAGAAAGGGTGCAGGCCAACCTCCAGGAAGGCCGCCACGCTCGCCCGGGAGAGCGGGCAGACGAGCAGATCAGCGCAGGCCGGCGAAGAGGTCGTTCTCGGGTACGGCCGCGCCGGTGGCGTCCTTGACACGTACGAAAGTCTCCATGCCCATCAACTCGCCGAACCTCTCCTTGCCCATCTTGAGGAAGAAGATGTTCTCGCCCTGACTGGCGTGCGCGGCCAGCGCATCGAACTTCTGACCGCTGAACGCGGTGGTGTCCACCCACGTGGTGATCTCATCGTCGGGGAGGCCGATCTCGGCCATCGCGGCGGCCTCGGCGGGATCCGGCTCCGGCATGTCCTCATGAAACTCGCGCATGATCTCCCCGAACCGCTGCATCCCCGAGCGGGGCATCGTCGTCCAGTACACCTTCGGTGTCAGCGCGGTCATCTCCAGCGCCGCCATCGTGATGCGGTGGGCCTGGATATGGTCGGGATGGCCGTAGAAGCCGTTCTCGTCGTAGGTGACGACCACATCGGGTCGGTAGTGCCGCATGAGTTCCGCAACTCGGGCGGCGCCTTCCTCGAGGGGGGTCTGCCAGAAGGATCCGGGGGCGTCGTTGCTCGGCCAGCCCATCATCCCGGAGTCGGCGTAGTCCAGCATCTCCAGATTGCTGACCTTCAGGACGTCACAGCTCGCCTCGAGTTCTTGACGGCGCATCAAGGCGACGGTCGCCGGATCGTGCCCGGGATCGCCCGGCTTGACACCCCCCGGTCCGTCACCGCAACGGCCGTCGGTACACGTCACGAGAACCGTGCGGATGCCTTCCGCCGCGTACCGCGCAAGGACCCCTCCGGTTCCGGTGGCCTCGTCGTCGGGGTGGGCGTGCACTGCCATGAGCGTCAAGGGCCGGTCAGTCATGAAACAGTCCTCCAGCAGAAATACTTATTGGTCCGAATGCTCGGCGGGCGTACCACGATCCTGAGGGCTCGGGTCCTGGTGGGGCGGACGACCTTGTGGTCTCCGTGTTCCCCACCCGCGTGGCGCCGGTCCCTCGATTCGTTGTAACCGCGCCGACCGGACCAGCTGTTCCCGGCGCGGCCGCTTGGCCTTCCAGGCAGCCTCGGTCCTGGCCCGCCCGGCTGGCTCTTTGTGCGGGGCGGCGTGCTCGTGACCGCGATCAGACGGCACCGCCCCAGCCGGGTTCAGTAGCCCGTCGATCGCCCAGGGAAGGGCCGGAAAGCGCTGTGTCGACTGAGCTGCTTATGGGGAGATACGAGCGGTCCAGCAACTGAGCGTAGTCAGGGAGTCACGTGGGGTGGAAAAGTGCGTTCGATGAGCCGGCGCTGGGGGAACTGCGGGAGGCACGCAAGCAGCTGGAGCGCTTGGACGACCCGACCGTGGGTCTGCCCGCGCTGCACGGCGAACTCTCGCAGGCCCGCATGAAGATCCAGGAAGTCGTACAGAACGGTGTCACCGGGCTGCGCGAAGAGAACGGGGAGCTGCGCCGCCGCCAGGACAAGATGATCTCTGACCTGCAGGAAAGCCGGGAGGAATCGCGGGAGGAGATACAGCAGTTGCGCGAGCTCGCCGATCTCCTTCGCGGCTTCGCCATAGCCCCGGCTGCCGCCCCGCAGCAGCCAGACCCACCACAGACCGGCACGGTCGAGGCCCGCCAGAACGGCGACGAGGACATCACCGAACCGCCCGAGTGGCAGACCGTGCGCGAACGTGAGGACCAGGGGGAGAACATGGAGCACACCGAGGCCCAGGATCCGCAGAAGGCGACCGGGAGCGAGGCGGAGGAGGACGGTCTGAAGCGCGCCATCGAGGCCGCCTACCGTGGTGCGGCCGCCGGGGACGCCGCACCTGCGCCCGCCGCCTCCGGGCAGATGCCCGGATCGCCGCCCGAGGACCCGAAGGTCGCCCACGGCGTCCTGCTGCTGAAGGCCGCCGGCGTCGCCTCTGCCGAACTCGTCCTGCACCGCGACACCTGGGAGTTCCTCTCCGCTCTGGCCGTCGATCACGGCCACTTCCGTACCCCGCCCGCCGTGGAGGACGTCAAGGCGGGCCGCGTCCAGGCCGCCCTCTCGGGGCGCTCGCTCATCGCCGTGCTGATCGAGCTCTGGAACACCCGGACCACCGCCACCGTCCTGGAAGCCGACTGGGCGCTGGCCACCACCGCCTACAACCGGATCGCGGCCGAACTCGCCGGCGCCACCGGCTCCGGGGAGACCATCCGCATCACCCTGGACGACGGACTCGGACCCACCGGTATCGCCGAGGGCTGACGCCCTGCGGGAAGGCCCGCGCTGACGGGCCTTCCCGCAGCCGCCGTTCGATCTCCTCCGGCCTCCTTCTCCCCGGCCTGCTGGGTGGCTCTGGCAGATCCCGAGGCTGCTCTGCGTACCCGGTTGGCCCGCCGTACGTTGGGAACCAGGCGGCTGTTGGGAGTGGCCTGAGCCTTGCCGTTTCACTCGGTGTGAGACCGGTGGCTGGGGCCGGGAACGCGAAATTGCCTTCTGAGCTGGGACGATGAACCTTGTCGAGGGGTTCTGTCGGTCCAAGTGGTAGGCGCTTTCATCGTGCACCAGGCCCACCCGGCGGTCGGGCCGGTTCAGGCGGGCAGGGCGGGCGGCCAGTCCGGGGCGGGGTCCTCGGCGAGCAGGGGGCGCAGGGCGCCGACCGCCGCGCCGATGCAGGTGTCCCGCAGCTCGGTGCGGGTGCAGGTCTCGCGCGTGAGCCAGTCCACGCACAGCACCTGGACGAATACGAGCCAGGCCTTCAGTGCCGCGGAGACCGCGGCGTGCGTGCGTGCGTCGGCGAGCGGGAGCACGCCGAGCAGGCGTGAGCGCAGGGCGTCGAGTTCGTCCGTCATGATCGTCTGGATGACAGGGTCGCCCGCCAGTACCCGGTTCGCGGCCAGGACGGCGTGGCGGTTGGGGATGAAGTAGTCGAGGTGGGCGTCCAGGCCCTGGGTGAGCTGCTCGACGAGCGTGGCGCCGGGGTCGAACGTGGTCGCCTCCAGCAGCCGGTCGCTCGCCTGCTGGTAGACCGCCGCGAACAGGGCGTGCTTGCTAGGGAAGTGCTGGTAGAGCAGGGCGCGGGACACACCGGCCTGCCGGGCGACGTCCTCCATCAGCACGTCGTCGTACGGCGCGGCGGAGAAAAGCCGGGTGCCGACGGCGAGCAGCTGGGCACGGCGGTCGGCAGGGGTCAAACGTCGGCGGGGCGGCATGCACCCAGATTACTTGACATGCGTCTACCAGGGAGGGCTACCCTGAAGTTAAGTAGACACACGTCAACTAAGGGGGATGGAGTCATGGCCAAGGCACTCCGGGTGTTCGCATGGGTGATGGGCCTCGCCTGCACGGCGATCGGGCTGTTCCACGTGATCGGCGGCAATGCCGCGATTCCGGGCGAGGCCGACGCCGGAGCCACTCTGGACAGCCTGGGCCGGTTCCTCGGCGCGATCTTCGCCGGTTACGGGCTGGCCTGGCTGTGGGCGGCCCGGCAGGACCCCGTCCCGGCGAAGGTGGTGCGGTGGCTCGCGGCGGTGTTCCTGCTGGGCGCCGTCGGGCGGTTGCTGTCCCTGGCGGTGCACGGGTGGCCGCACTGGTTCCAGGTGGCGCTGACCGTGATCGAACTGGCCTTCCCGCCAGTCTGGTTCTGGCTGGCGGATGCCGACGAGCGGGCGTCCCGGGAGCGGCGGCCCGCGGGTGCGCCGACCGTCAGGCCGTCCCTTCCGGATACTGCCTGACCCGCGGCGCCGGGCACCGCACCCCGCCCCGTTGTGGAGGCACCCCGGTGCGGCTACTCCCCGCGGAGCAGCCGCACCACCTCCCGCTGTGGGACGACCGTGGCGCCACCGCAGCCGCATTCTGGCTGTCGCACACCGGGGCCGCGCACCCACACCGCCCACCGGGTCCCACGCCGAAGCCCTTACCGACGATCCAGGAGATGTCATGCTCGCATCAGCACATGAGTCCCACGCGGCCTCGCTCCGGGGCGCGGCCCCGCGCCCGCGCGGCGCCGTTGCGCTGCTCACCATCTCGCTCTCCTACGCCGCACTCACCGCCGCGTACGTCGTCACCAACCGCGCCACCCCGCAGCCCGACGCCTCCGGCCGCGACATCCTGAGCCAGTACGTACGCGACCACGGCACAGCGATCGACCTGGGCGCCTTCCTGCTGCTCGTCGCCGCCGTTCTCCTGGTGCCCGTGGCCGCCACCCTGGCCCGGCTGGTGCGGCGGGGGCAGGGACAGGGCCAGGGCGCCGCGGCGGCGACAGTCCTCGCCGGCGGACTGCTGGCCAGTGGCGCACTGGCCTCCAGCGCCGCGCTCACCTGGACCCTCGGCCGTCTTCCGGAAGACGCACCCGCAGCCCTGGCCCGTGTCCTGGCAGACCTGTCCTTCCTCTCCGGCGGTGTCGGATACGCCGTGTCCTTCGCTCTCCTGGCGGCAGGCACCTGCCTGGCAGCCCGCGAGAGCGAGCTCCTGCCGCGCGCCTGCGCCACCACCGGGCTGGTCATCGCCGCCGCCGGACTGGCCGCCACCCTCACGCTCCTCGCCCTCGACTTCGGCTACCTGCTGCCCGTCGTCCGCTTCGGTGGCACGGCATGGCTGCTGTGGGCCGCGTTCGCGCTGTTCCGCTCGCGCCCGACCGCACCGGGGGTGAACGCATGACCGCCGGCGAGCACATGTCCGCGGACGAACGCGTCACCGCCACCTCGCCCGTACGATCGCGCTCGGCCTGGCAGATCCCCGTCGGCGGGGCCCTTCTCCTGCTCGCGTCCGCCGCCTTCCACACGGTCGTCCTCCTGCTCGCCGGCGACCCGTGGGACGGCCCCGTCTCCTGGCGGAAGCCGATCACCTTCGGGCTGTCCTTCGGTATCAGCGTGCTGACCGTCACCTGGATCTGCCGGCTCCTCCCGCTCGCCGCGCGCACCCGCACGCTCCTCCCGGGAGCGTTCACCGCGGCGTCCCTGCTGGAGACCGGTCTGATCACCCTGCAGGCATGGCGCGGTGTCCCCTCGCACTTCAACACCGAGACCACCTTCGACACCTTCGTCACGCGCGCCCTCGCGGCCGGCGGCGTCACCCTCATCGCGGTCGTCGTCGCACTCACCGTCGCCGCATTGCGCCCCCACCCGACAGCCACCCCCAGCATGCGGCTCGCGCTCCGCGCCGGACTGGTGGCGCTCACCGGCTCCATGGCGACCGGAGCGGTGATGATCGCCTACGGGCTGACACTGGAGGGCGCGGGCCGCGCGGCCGAGGCCTACCAGTCGGCGGGCTTCCTGCGCCCCGCCCATGCCGTCACCATGCATGCCGTCCTGCTGCTGCCCTCCCTGGCCTGGCTTCTGAGCCGTACCCGACGGCCGGAGGCGGAACGGCTTCGCCTGATCCGCCTCACCGTCGCCGCGTACGGTGCCGTCGTCGTGCTGGTCACCGCCGCGGCCGCGGTCGGCCTCACCTTCGCCTCCCCGGCCACCACAGCCGTGGTGAGCGCGGGCGTCACGGTGGCCCCCGCGTTGGCGTTCCTGGCGTTCGGCGTATCGCCGGGCGTACATGAGAACGGCGGTTCCACCAGGCCCGGCAACCGGGAACCCACCCATGGCTCGCACCGCGCCGCCCTCGCCGGCGGCCTGGACGACGACGACCGGAGGCATGACACATGACGCAGACCGCGAGTAGGAGGCACCCCGGGACCGTCGCAAGCGCGAGCGCGGGCAGCGCGGCGGCAGAGGGCGCTGCCCCTGGTCCGGCGGCCCGCCCGACACCCCACCCCCGAACATCGCCCGCCGCGGGAAGGGTTCGGCGCCTGCCCCAGCGATGGCGCAAGGCGATCCTCACCCTCCACGTGACGGTGGCGGTGGGCTGGGTGGGAATCGAGATCGCCCAGCTCCTCCTCGGGCTGGTCGGCCTCACCACCGGCGACGCCGGAGTCGTCCGCGCGACCCGCGTCGCCATGGAGATCATCGGGATCGAACTGATCGCCGGTATCGCCTGGATGACCTTGCTGACCGGCCTGCTCCTCTCGGCGGCGACGAAGTGGGGCCTGTTGAAGCACTACTGGATCGTGACCAAGCTCGTCATCACCGTCGCCCTGATGCTGAACGGCCACTTCTTCCTCCAGCACTGGCTGCGCGAACAGGCAGAGGTGGGCAAGGCCCCTGAATCCCTCAGCCTGCAGCTGGTGATCGTCATGAGCATCGGCCTGGGGCTGCTGGTCACGGCGACGGCACTGTCGATCTACAAGCCCTGGGGCAAGACCCGCCGCGGCCGCCGCCGCCCCGCGGCCAAGAGCACACGCCCCTGACATGCCCGCGTAGGAGCGCCACCAACTCATCCGCCGCGGCGGCCATCCGGATACGGGGCGCCGTAGGTGCCGGAGCTGTCGGTGAGCAGCCGGTTCAGGTACTCCCTGCTCACCCTGATCTCGCCCATCACCCGTGCTCCTTCCCGCCCGGGCCGGCCGCTCCGGCCCTCGCCTCCGACGCTACGGAGGAGCACTGACAGGCTGATCCCGGCGGGGGTACCGGCGCGCCTCGGATCCCGCCTCGCACTGCCCGCACTCCCCCGAGCAGCCCCGTACCGGCCTGCAGAAGGAACCTCAGCCCGCAGCTGCGCAGCGCGGCGGTACGCCCCGCCGCCCGCAGGCGGCCGGTATCGCTGCTCCTCCGGGGCGCCGCTGGACAGGGCCGTGCCGAGGGCCGGCGGGCGGCGATGGCTACGTGGTGGGGAGGAGGACGGCGAGGAGGACGGCGAATTCCTCGGGGTCGAGGATGCGGATGCCCAGTTCTTCGGCCTTGGCACGCTTGGAGCCGGCCTTCTCGCCCGCCACCACGAGGGTGGTGCGCTTGGACACCGAGGACGATGCCTTTCCGCCGGCCCGTTCGATCAGCTCGTTCATCTCGTTCCGGGACAACACCGCAAGGGGGCCGGTCATGGAGCCGGTTACCACGACGGTCTGCCCGGCCAGCGGGCCGTCCGCCGAGTCCTCCCTGTCGGTCGCGTCGTTCGCGTCGGTCGCCGGCTTCTGCGGCTCGGTGACCTGCGTGCCGACCTGCTGGGCCTGGAGTTTGTCGAGGAGCGGGGCGAGTTCGACGAGTTCGGCCGCAATGACGCGGGCCTTCTCGGTGCCGATGCCGTCGACCCCGGCCAGCGTGTCCGCGTCGGCGGCCCGGATCGCGGCCATCGAGCCGAAGTGCGCGGCGATCCGGCGGGACATCGTGCGCCCGGTGCCGCGGACGCCGAGGGCGCAGAACACGCGGCTCAATGCGGCCCCGCGGGCGGTCTCGATCGCGGCCAGGAGGTTGGCGGCGCTGGTCTCACCCATCCGCTCCAGACCGAGGAGCTGCTCGCGGGTCAGCGTGAACAGGTCCGCGATGTCCTTGACCAGACCGGCCTCCACCAGCTGGATCGCGCGCGTGCCGCCGAGACCTTCGATGTCGAGCTGGTCCCGGCCGGCCGCGTAGATCACCGAGGCCACGGCCTGACAGCTCCGGCCGCGCACGCACCGCCACCGCTGCTCGGCGGTGTCGATCGCATCGCCACAGCGGGGGCACGCCTCGGGGAAGACGATCGGGCTCTCGGCGCCGGTGCGCTGGTCGACCAGCGGTGCCTCGACCCGGGGGATCACGTCGCCGGCCCGGTACACGAACACCTGGTCGCCGATCATGAGCCCGCGACGGGTGATGTCGGACGGATTGTGAAGCGTGGCGTAGGTGACCGTCACCCCGTCGATGACCACGGGTTCCAGGACAGCGCGCGGGGCGATGATCCCGGTCCGGCCGACGTTCCACTCCACCGCCAGCAGGCGCGTCACCTTGTGTTCGGCCGCCAGTTTCCGGGCCACCGCCCACCTCGGGGCGCGCGAGCCGTTGCCGGCCTGCCGCTGGTCCTCGGCCGCGTCGGCCTTGACGACGACACCGTCGATCCCGAACGGCAGGTCTCCGCGCAAGCCGGCGATCACGTCGATGCGTTCCTGCACCTGCTCCACGGTCTCGCATCGCGTCGGGGCGGCGGCCGTGCTGGCGGCCGTGTTCGCGCCGAGCGCGGCCAGGTTCTCCAGCAGAGCGACGTGGCCGAGGTCGTCCAGACCGATCGCGCTGTAGGCGAAGAAGGTCAACTCGACCCGGTAGGGGCGGTCCTTGGCCCGCAGGGTGCCGGCCGCTCCGCTGCGCGGGTGCGCGAAGGGCGTGGCCTCGTGGGCGAGCCGGATCCGGTTGGCCTCCTCGAACTGCGCGGTCGTCAGCAGCACCTCGCCCCGCAACTCGACGTCGATCGGCTCGGTGAGTACCGGCGGCAGACCGAGGACGGCGTCGGCGGCATGGGTGATGTCCTCGCCGGCCAAGCCGTCGCCGCGGGTGAGGACCTGAACGAGCCGGCCACCCCGGTACCGGGCGGCCACCGCGAGGCCGTCGAGCTTCGGCTCCACACACCACCCGGCCACAGGGTGGCCGAGACGCCGTTCCAGCCCTGCGGCCCACTCGGCGAGCTCGTCAGCGTCGAAGACGTTGTCGAGGGAGAGCATCGGCACCGAGTGCGGCACGTCGCCCTGCACGGCCCCGCCCGCCACCTTCCCGGTCGGTGACTCGGCAAGCACCTCGTCCGGGTGGGCTTCCTCGTAGGCCGCGATGGCGCGCAGCAGCCCGTCGTATTCGTCGTCACCGAGCGGGGTGGTCCCGTCGCCGTAGTACGCGGCCGACGCCGCCACGGCGGTGGTCACGGCCTCCACGTAGGCGGCCGGAGAGAGCAGGGCACTGTTTTCGGTCATGAAGGTCATCATCCTGCCCCGCACTGACAACGCCGCCGCCCGAACCCTCGCCTTGCCGCGGCACGCAACCGAGCCGCCCTGCGGCACAGGGCGGGAACGGCAACGGCCTGCTGATCAGCACCGCCCTCGCGGCCGATCGCCCGGACCGAAACCGGCTCCCGGCGGGTCGCACCGTCTCACATCGTGACCTGCGGAGATGCCGCCCGTTCGGACGGTTGTACGGTTCCTACCAGCTGGCCATGAAGGGGTATTGTCGTCCGGCCACGGACGGCAATCGGACCGTCCGTTCGACCCAGGAGAACCGACATGACTGATCTGAACTCGCTGCGGGCAAGCCTTGCGTCAGGTGAGCACGAGTTCGCCGACACCTTGGCCTTCGTCGCCGCGCACTACGAGTATCAGCCGCAGGCGTTCCGCAACGGGGAACTGGAAAATGCCGCAGGTGAGAACGAGGGCTCCTGCAAGACGCTGGGACTGGCTCTGCTGGAAGGGCTGAGCGACGAAGAGGCGCTGCTGGCATTCGGTGAGCACTATCGCAGTGTGCTGGCGACGCCCAACGACACTGATCACGGCAACATTCGCAACCTCATGGCCCATGGCCTGGCAGGGGTGAGCTTCGCCGGGCAACCGTTGACCCGCAAGAGCTGAACAGCGAAATCCGCGGAGCAGACACGGCAGCTACTCGCCGAGGGCGTGCCCGCGTGCATCCACTGCCGACCGGGCACAGCCTCGGGCGTGCTGGAGTGACCCGGTACCGGCAGGGTGGCGGATGAGCCCTGACCTGCGCGTGGCCATCCACTCGCCCGACGGTCGAATTTCCGGCGGCCCGCCACCCGCCATGACGTCGGACGAGTCCTCGCCACTGGCGAGGCATACACCCGACCCGCACACCAGAGCTTCGGCATCAAACCACGCCGCAGCAGTGGATCCTCCACCCGAACTCACCCTCACGAACCCGACGACCACACGACGCGCGGGCCGCGGCGGCTGTGATGGTGACGGAACTCGCGCGCGACTTCCACGAAACCGACGTCGAGGTGAGCTGGGATCCACCCCGGGAGCCCTGGTCATGGACCGCCCAAGTCACCCTCGCCGCCGAAAACGAACCTCCTTCGCCGGACACCGAAGGCTGAACGGCAAGTTCAGGCACCAGCTCTACCTCTGACGTTCGACACCCACAGGTGGTCCACGACCACGCATGTCTCCTGGCGGTCAGGCCGTCACGAGTTCCTCGGCAACGAACCGTTCCACGAACTCCTGGGCACGCCGGTCGAGATCGGCGTACTGCGCCTCTCGCTCCGCGCCCGCGACCGCTTCGCCGATCAGGAGGTTGCCTTCGGCGTCGACGCGCTGCGGGCGCTCCTCCGCGTCGGTGAGCAGGCCGACGGCGGAATGGGAGAAGCCGCAGTAGTAGGCGATGCCTTCGCTCAGATTGGTTTCGAGGACGGTTTGCATCCCCTCCACGATGGGATCGTCGGCAGTGGCGCCGGCCAGGCCCAGCCACAGCATGCGCTTGCCGGCGAGGCGGGGCTTGCTGCGGCCGTAGGCGAACCCGTAGTTCCATACGCGGTCGATCCAGCCCTTGAGGACCGCGGGAACGCTCTGCCAGTACACCGGGAAGACGGCGACGATGACATCGGCGTCGAGAATGCGCTGCATATGGGCGTGCACTTCGTCCGAATACGGCTTTTCCCTGTTGCCCCAGTCCGGCTGGTCCGACATGTTCATCCGGGGGTCGAACCCCTCGGCGTGCAGGTCGAGCACGTCGATGCGGTACCCGGCGGCTTCGAGCCGGGCGGCAGCACGGCGGGCCGTGTGCGCGGTGAGGGAATCGGTGCGGTGGTGTGCAACGACCACGAGGGCTGTCCTGGCATCGCTGGCGTGCTGCGTCACGGTGTCTCCTGGCTGGTCTCGGTTCGATTCGATGAATCCAGTACAGCTGCGGTGACGTGGATGATCCATGGGAGAAACGCTCCGGAACATAGGAGATCGTCTACGATGCCCTCCGTGGATCCTTTGAGTTCATTACTGAGTGGCATCCGGGCCGAGGGCTCGGTGGTCAGCCACGCCGTACTGACGGCGGCCTGGACCATCCGCTTCGCCGACGACGCACCGCTCACCATGATCAGCGTGCTGCGCGGCGGGGGCACCCTGGTGCTGCCCGACGGCACCGAGCGAGCGGTCGGCATGGGCGATACGGCCATCGTGAGCGGCTCCGCACCGTTCCATCTCGCGGACCATCCCAGCACTGTCCACAGCCCCCATGCCGCGTACGAGATCGCCTGCTTCACCCCGGATGCCGAGTGCACCGCCCAGGAACTCGGCGGTATCCACTGGGGCACCGACTCGGAGGAGGCGACGGCGCTGATCGTGGGCGCCTACCGCGCCTCGGGCCACCGCCACGAGCGGCTTTTGCGTGCCCTGCCGCCCGTCTTGGTGATCAAGGAGGACGTCGAGGTCTGTGCCTGGCTGGAGACGGCCGCCGTCGATGCCGCCCAACTCTCGGCCGGTTCACAGGCGCTGATGGACCGGCTCCTCGACTGGGCCCTGGTGTGCACGTTGCGCAGCTGGTTCGACCAGGCCGGCGCCGACGCGCCCAGCTGGTATCGGGGCCTCGCCGACCCAGTCCTCGCCCCCGCCCTGCAGGCCTTCCACGACCGGCCCGCCGAGGCTTGGACGGTGGCGTCGCTGGCCACTCGAGCCGGCGTCTCCCGCGCGCTGTTCGCCAAACGCTTCACCAAGCTGATGGGCCGCCCGCCCCTCGCCTACCTCACCGAATGCCGCATGGCCGAGGCCGAGACGCTCCTGACCGACACCGACCTCAGCATCGCCCAGATCGGAAGGTCGGTCGGCTATGCCGACGCCTTCGGCTTCAGTGCCGCGTTCAAACGCCACAAGGGCCTGAGCCCCAACACGTTTCGCACCGCGGCGGCCTGAGTCCCGGTCCGGCGAAGCAACCTGCCGCGGCGATGGCATGGCCGCCAGGACGGGACCGGCGGTGCGGGTGGCGAGATGTCCAGGGGTGAAGGGTTCCTGTGCAGGTCAGGCGCATGCTCGGTGGTGCAGGCAAATTCGGCAAGTAGCAGGGGGTGTTGGTGCGAAGCGCCGTCTGGGAGAGCTGGTCGAGTACGCCGCCCCCGCGCAGTTCCCCGCGCCCCTGACGAACCTCTGCCCCTTGCCGTGCGTTTCCGGCTCTCAGTTGAAGATGTCCAGGAGGTCCAGCCAGGAGCCGTCGTCGGCGCCGGGGCGGGGCCGCATCGGGAGCGGATCCGGGTAGGTCTCCGCGACGGCCCTCGCGCGGACCATGTCCGGCCCGCCGCACGCCGCGACCGCGAAGGCGCCGAAGACTTTGGCGAACGCGGCCGGGTCGCGGAACTCCACGCCGAACGCACGGCCGTCTTGCAGCGGCACCCACACCACCCGGTCGAACCGTGTCCATTCCAGCACGGGCTGGTCGTCCGCGGTCGACCGCCCCTCCAGCCACAGCCGCGCCACGTGCAGCAGGTTCACCTTCTCCATCGGCAGCCGCTTGCGCCGCACCCGCAGTTCACGTGCCGTCAGCTCGACCCGCTGGTCCTTCTTCGGGTACCAGACGACGCCGATCCCGAACGGCACCCACAACAGGATCCCGATCATCGGCCAGACCAGAGCGTCGCCCCACGACCGGAGCAGCCCGCCGTCCAGCAGGTACAGGGCTCCGAAGACCAGAACCCACTTCGCCGTCATCCGCCAGAACCCGGTGCCCTGCCGGTACAGGACCCGCCGCTTTTCCGTCATCGCCATGCCCGAACGCTATCCGCCGCCCCGCAGCTCACCGTAGGCGCCCTTCGGCACCGCCGATTCACCTCGCCCCTAGGTCGTGTCGTCAAAGTGCCATCTGGCTGGTGGGGTCCGGCACGCACGCTCGCCGCGTTGTCGTCGGTCGCCGATGCTCCGCATCGACTCCCTCCTCCGCCTTGCGATCGCACGCA
>NZ_JBEZMA010000077.1:0-28699 GCF_040652415.1 Streptomyces sp. NPDC048255 | reverse complement strand
CAAACGCGACTACATCTTCAACGGCACCCTGGCCACAGCAGCCATCGTGATCTGGCTCCGCGACCTCATCAAAGAGCCATCAGACACGGCCTAGTGCTGTGGCCGGCAAGCCTTTCCGGCCACAGCACTAGCAGCAGAGTTACGGGCTCAGGGCAGGTCCGCGGCCGGCCAGCGGCTGCGGGCCTGTTCGCGGCTTCGGCACAGGGCCAGCAGGGGGAGCGTCTCGTCGGTGAGGAGTTCCGGGAGCTGGGGGAGCGGGGCGACCGCTGCCACGTCGTCCAGGACCAGCGAGAGTGGTGGGTCGAGCCGACCGTGGGATGACCGTGCGGCCATGCGGCGGCCGTGCTCGACCACGTGAGAGGCGAGTGCGGTCAGCAACGGCATCGCACCCGGGTGGGTACGGGGGTCTTCCAGCGGTTCGCCCACCACGTACAGGCTGCCCCCTTCGCCCAGGAACGAAGCCAGTGTGAGCGAATCCGTTCGGTTCGGATTGCAGGCCTCGCGGATGTGGATCGACGTGAGGCAGGAGAGGGCACGGGCCGTCAGGTTCTGGGCCAGCTCCCGGCGTTCGGGGTGCGCGGTGAGGGCGCTCTCCAGCTCGCCGGCGGCGCCCGGGGCGGCCTGGGGGTGGGTCCGCAGGATGCGGACGGGGTCCTGGGCGCTGTTGCCCTGGGTCCAGCGGTGCAGCTGCTTGAAGGGGCGGTCGTCCAGGGCGACCGCCTGGAGCCAGCTGCGCAGGAGCGTTTCCGCGGTGTCGGCGACGGCCGCGTCCATACGGGCCTGGGGGCGTACGGGGGCCAGTAGGGCGATCGCGCGGGCGGCGGCGGTGTCCCGGTCGGCGCAGCCCTCGGCGGGGTTCCAGTGCATGCGGGCCGGGGTGTCGCACAGGTGGGAGGGGTCGTAGAGGAGGACCGGGCCGAGTTTGGCGCGGGCGTCCTTGGTCTCGGCCCAGAGGGTGGGCGACGAGGTGACGATCAGGGCGGCGCCTTCGGCCTCGCCGATTCGCTGGGCCGCCGCGCGGAACCGGTCGTTCGGGCCGCCGTACGCGAGACGGGGCCGGCGGTCAGTGGTGGGGGAGCCCGGCCAGTTTCCGTTGCTGGGGCTCCGCCCCAGACCCCGCGCCTCGAACGCCGGCGGGGCCGGATGTGCCGCGGGGGCGTATCCGAAGCCGTAGCGGTAGGCCTCGTCCGAGGGCTGGGCGGCCGGCTGGGGCGGGGCGGGCT
Organism: Streptomyces sp. NPDC048255; assembly: GCF_040652415.1. NCBI lineage: Bacteria > Bacillati > Actinomycetota > Actinomycetes > Kitasatosporales > Streptomycetaceae > Streptomyces > Streptomyces sp. NPDC048255. Next base: position 27,476 of record NZ_JBEZMA010000077.1, on the reverse strand, counting down.
GGTGGGCGGCGACCGGTTCGGGGGTCTGGGCGGGTACCGGTACCGGTGTGGGGGCCGGGATGGGGGCCTCTGTCGCGTCGGGCTTTGGGGCGTCCTGCGGTACGGGGGCAGGTGCGGCCTGTTTGGCGAGGGCGCGGCGGGACTTGGTGCGGGCGAACACGCCGATGGCGAAGACGATCAGCGTGAACAGCACCAGGAGCTGGCCGATGAACAGGCCCCAGAACAGGCCCCAGCCCGAGAGGGCCGCGGGGTCGGTGTCGGGCCAGGCGCCCGGGAGGTCGTGGGGTTGCGCTATCAGGGCGCGGACCGCGTCCGGGGTGCGGGTGAAGGTGACGGTGTCGGGCCAGGCGCCCTTGGCGAACCAGGCGGCGAGGCCCGTCGCCGACCAGACCAGGAGGGCGAAGCCCAGGAGGAAGGCCAGCAGGCCGACCAGCAGGCCGTCCGGGATCCCGCCGCGCGCTGGGGTCTCCGTACGTCGTGCGTCGTGCATGGTCAGGCCACCGTGGTGGCGGAGCCCGGGCCGTTGCCGGCCCGGCTGCGTTCGATGGACAAGGCGCGTTCCTCCGCTTCGAGTTCGGCGGCCAGCAGGTCGTCGGGGAGGCGGCTGGGGGTGGAGGACTCGGTCATGGCGCGGTCGGTGAAGACCAGGGGGCGTTCGGCTTCGGTGATGAGGTGTTTGACCACCTGGACGTTGCCGTTGACGTCCCAGACCGCGATGCCCGGGGTGAGGGTCGGGATGATCTCGACGGCCCATCGGGGCAGGCCGAGGACGCGTCCGGTGGCGCGGGCCTCGTCGGCTTTCTGGGCGTAGATGGTGCGGGTGGAGGCCATCTTGAGGATGGCCGCGGCTTCGCGTGCGGCGGCGCCGTCGACGACGTCGGAGAGGTGGTGGACGACGGCGACGAAGGACAGGCCGAGGCGGCGGCCGAACTTCAGGAGGCGCTGGAACAGCTGCGCGACGAAGGGGCTGTTGATGATGTGCCAGGCCTCTTCGACCAGGAAGATGCGCTTCTTGCGGTCGGGCCGGATCCAGGTGTGTTCCAGCCAGACGCCGACGATCGCCATGAGGATCGGCATCGCGATGGAGTTGCGGTCGATGTGGGAGAGGTCGAAGACGATCAGCGGGGCGTCGAGGTCGATGCCGACGGTGGTCGGGCCGTCGAACATGCCGCGCAGGTCGCCGTCGACGAGGCGGTCGAGGACCAGTGCCACGTCGAGGCCCCAGGCCCGGACATCGTCTATGTCGACGTTCATGGCGAGCGCCGATTCGGCTTCGGGGTGGCGCAGTTGGTCCACGATGTCGGTGAGGACGGGCTGGCGGTCCTGGATGGCGTCGACGACGTAGGCGTGGGCGACCTTGAGGGCGAAGCCGGCGCGTTCGTCGAGGCCGTGGCCCATGGCGACTTCGATGATGGTGCGGAGCAGCGCGAGCTGCCCGGTCGTGGTGATCGACGGGTCGAGGGGGTTGAGGCGGATCCCGTCGTCGTTGGCGGCGATCGGGTCCAGGCGGATGGGGGTTATCCCCAGCTGCTGGGCGATCAGGTTCCACTCGCCGACGCCGTCCTCGCCCTGGGCGTCGAGGACGACGACCTGGCGGTCCTTGAAGCGGAGCTGGCGCAGGACGTAGGTCTTCTCCAGGGCGGACTTGCCGTTGCCGGATTCGCCGAGGACCAGCCAGTGGGGGGCCGGGAGCTGCTGGCCGTAGAGCTGGAAGGGGTCGTAGATGTAGCCCTTGCCGCTGTAGACCTCGCGGCCGATGATGACGCCGGAGTCGCCGAGGCCGGGGGCGGCGGTGGGCAGGTAGACGGCTTGCGCCTGCCCGGTGGAGGTGCGTACGGGCAGGCGCGTGGTTTCGACTTTGCCGAAGAGGAAGCTGGTGAAGGCGTCCGTCAGGGCGGACATGGGATCTCGCATGGGCGGCACTTCCCTCCAGCTAGCGTCGGATGCCTGTGGCGAACGGCAAGGTGTTGACGAAGGCGCGGTGGTGCTCGCGGTCGCACCATTCCAGCTTCAGGTAGGACTTGCCGGCGGAGGCGCGGATCGTCCGCTTGTCGCGCGCGAGGGCCTCCGGTGAACGCGAGGACACCGTGATGTACCCGACCAGGTTGACTCCTGCCGCACCGCTGGCGAGATCTTCACCTCTTTGGTCGAGCCGGCCGTGGGCGGCGATGTCGCGGGGGTCGACGGTGCGGTTCATCTTGGCGGCGCGGCTGGCGTCGGCCTCGTCGTTGGTCTTCTCGGTGAGCATGCGCTCGATGGCCACCTCGGTGGGCTCCAGGTCCATGGTGACGGCGACGGTGCGGATGACGTCGGGGGTGTGGACCAGGAGCGGTGCGAGGAAGTTGACGCCGACGGGGGTCATCGGCCATTCCTTCACCCATGCGGTGGCGTGGCACCAGGGGGCGCGCGTGGAGGACTCGCGGGTCTTGGCCTGGAGGTAGGTGGGTTCCACCGCGTCGAGTTCGGCCGGCCAGGCGTTGCGCTTGGTCATGGCCTGGATGTGGTCGATGGGGTGGTCCGGGTCGTACATGGAGTGCACGAGGGAGGAGAGGCGGCCCTGGCCGAGGGGCTGGCGGACGCGGATGTCGGCTTCGGCGAGGCGGGCGCAGATGTCGGTGAGCTCGCGGGCCATGACGATGGCGAGGCCTGCGTCGCGGTCGAGCTTGCGGCCCTTGTGGGGGGTGCCGGCGCGGGCGATGGTGTGGGCCTCGGCGGCGAGTTCGCGCGTGTAGTGCATGCAGGCGACGAGGTAGGCGCGGTGCTGCTCGGAGGAGGTGGAGACCATCGACTGGAGCTGGTCGTAGGACTCGCGGAGCCAGCCGGGGGCCTGGGTGTCGCCGCGCTGGGCGACGTCCTTGGCGTGGGCGTCGGGGTCTGCGGGCAGGGTGCGGGCGAGCATCTGGAGGCGGGTGACGAAGCCGTCGCCGTTGGCCACGTGCTTGAGGAGGGTGCCGAAGCGGTCGACGAGGGCTTCCTGGTCCTCGCTGTCGCGCAGTCCGACGCCGGGGCCCTCGATCTCGATGGCGGCGGTGACGGTGCGGCGGTCGGCGTGCAGGAGTACGGCGATCTCGTCGGGGCCGAAGGGGGCGGCGAGCCAGTTGATGCGGCCGATGCCGGGGGGCGGGCCGACCTCGACCTCGCGGCCGTCGGCGCCGCGGACGCCTGCTTCCATGGCGCCCGAGCGGTACGTCGTACCGCGCCGCAGGGTGCGCTTGTAGCTGCGGCTGATCTCGAACCAGCGGTAGAAGGTGCGGCCCTTGTACGGGACGTACACGGCGGCGAGCGCGATCATGGGGATGCCGGCGAGGCTGACGATGCGCAGGGTGAGGTCGGGGACGAGCAGTCCGCTCATCATGCCGAGGAACGCCCCCGCGATGATCAGGGCGATCTCACCGGTCTCGCGGTTCTTGCCGACGATCGCGTTCGGCCGGGCGCGGCCGATGAGATACGTGCGGCGGGGCGCGACCGGGTGCAGCTGGTGGGACTGGGTCGTCAACGCCCGTCACCTCCTGTGTTCCTCGTGCTCGAGCTCGTGCGGGGCGGGGGTGCGGCGGAGGGGACAGATCCGCCGCCGGCTCCGCCGCCGGAGGCGGGGCGGCTGCTGTGGGCGGCCACGCCTCCGGAGATGGGGTTGGCGGGGCGGGGCGCGTTGCCGCCGCCGTCGCCTCCGCGGTGGGCGCCGCGGCTGCTGTGGGTCTTGATGCCCTGCGAGACGAGGGAGGCCGGGGAGCTGATGACGGCGGCTGCCTGGGCGCCGTCGGTGGCCTTGCTGCGGTTGGAGCGGGCGGAGGCGATCTCGTCGCCGAAGCCGGGGACGAAGCGGTAGATCATCGCGGAGGCGAAGATCGCCAGGAGGATGATGGCGAGGCCGGTGACGACGGCGGAGAAGGCGTTGGGGCCCTCTTCGCCGGCGAGGGCCCCGGCGAGGCCGAGGACGATGACGATGACCGGCTTGACGAGGATGACGGCGATCATGATGCCGGCCCAGCGGCGGACGTGGCCCCAGAGGTTGCGGTCGACGAGGCCCGCGTAGACGACGACGCCGAGGAGGGCGCCGACGTAGAGGAGGGCGGCCCGGATGAAGAGCTCCAGGTAGAGGATGCCGGCGGCGAGGACGGTGACGAGGGAGACGACGATCAGCATGATCGGGCCGCCGCCGATGTCGTCGCCCTTCTTGAGGGCCTCGGAGAAGGAGCCGAAGAAGACGTCGGTCTGGCCGCCGGTGGCGGAGGCGATGACCTCGGTGACGCCGTCGGTGGCGGAGACGACGGTGTAGAGGATGAGCGGGGTGAAGGCAGAGGCGAGGACCGTGAGCCAGAGGAAGCCGATGGCTTCGGAGAGGGCGGTGGTCAGGGGGACGCCGCGGACGGCTCGTTTGGCGACGGCGAAGAGCCAGAGGACGAGCGTGAGGATGGTGGAGGCGGCGAAGACCACGGCGTACTGCTTGAGGAAGGTGGCGTTGGTGAAGTCGACCTCGGCCGTGCCTTTGACCGCTTCGCTGAGTTTGCCGACGATCCAGGAGGCGGCGTCGGCGCAGCCTTTGGCGAGGGAGGCGAGGGGGTTGAGGGCGTCGGCGGGGTCGTTGGGGGCGAGGCCTGTGCTGGGGGCTCCCCCTTCGCCGCGCTCGCAGTACTCCTTGGCGGGGCCGCGGATCAGGTCGCAGGGGTTGTTGCTCGCCTGCGGGCTGGGGGTGGGGCTCGGGGTGGGCGTGGGGGCGGCCACTGCCCGGGTGGCGAGGAGGACGGCAGCGCACTGCACGGCAGCGAAGACGGCCGTGAGTGACAAACCGCGCTGGTCAGCGCGCATAGGTAAGCCCCCCGAACTGTGATACCGCGGCTGCCATTTCCTCCGCCGAGGCGGCGGACTGGTCTCGGCCTACCGGGGCCGGGCCGTCCTTCTGCGTGAAGTCGGAGACTCGCCATTCGCCGTTGAGCCACCGGAGCTCGAACGTGTTGGTGTACCAGCCTTCCGCGACCGGGTTCTTCGAACCCTCGCCCGCGAGGCCGAAGAGCGCCGAGTACCAGACGGAGACGCTGGCGGTGTCGCCGTCGAACTTCTCCACCTTCGTACCCACCGGGTTCAGGCGAGAGATGAACGTCAGTCCCTTGGGGGCCTTGCCGCCGGCCTCGAGACCGATGCGGCCCAGGAAGGCCTGGTCGGCGTAGACCTTGTCGAGGTCGTTCTGGCGTGCCGCGGCCACGTCTGGCAGGTAGACGGCCTGGACGATCGCCCGTCTGCGGGTGGCGTCGAACATGCCGTCGGAGCCGAGGGCCACCGCGTAGTTGGCGGCCGCCGACTGGGCGCCCTGTTCGTCGTGGGCGAAGCCCTTGGGGATGCCCGCGGCCTTGTCGGTGACCGGGGTGGTGCCCGTGGGTGCGGTGGAGGAGGCTGTCGGGGGTTTGTCCGAGGGGTCGTCTCCGGGGGTGTCCGGGCCCTGGTTCGCGAACGCGATGGCGGCGATCAGGAGGACCACCACGCCGACCACCGTGACCAGGCCGCGGGAGGCGCGGGGGGTGCGGCGGGTGGGGCCGTACGGGTCGGCGGGGGTGTCCGGGAGGCGGGTACGGGTCTGGCCCGTGCCGCCGACCTCGCCGTAGCTTCCGCCGCCGCCGTACTGCTCGTCGTTGCTCATTGCGTGTCCGCCCCCTCCGCGTCGTCCGACGGTAGCGCTGGTTCCCGCGTAGGTGCGGTGTGGTGAGTCCTCATCAGGTACGGCCGTGGGGCCCGGCTAGACGGCCATTCCGTAGACGATCGTGAACAGCGTTCCGAGCGAGCCGATGATGAAGACGCCGGTCAGGCCGGCCACGATCAGGCCCTTGCCCTGTTCCGCGCTGAAGGTGTCGCGCAGGGCGGTCGCGCCGATGCGCTGTTTGGCCGCGCCCCAGATGGCGATGCCGAGGCAGAGGAGGATCGCTACGGCCATGACCACTTCGATCATGATCTTCGCTTCGTTGCCGAGACTGCCGAACGGCCCCCAGTTCGGGGCGATTCCGCCGATGATGGTGGTAATGTCGCCCTTTTCGGCTGCCAGGATCATGTAACTCACCGCCCCTGTATGGGTAGTTCCGGTAGCCCGTGCCCGACGGCAGGGGTCACTCACTATCTTCGCTGATGAAACTGCCGCCGTCGTCGACTTGACAGCTCTCTTTACCCGATCTCCCGGCCCGCGCCCCGCCTCCGCGCCCTGACCTGGGCATGGGCGGTGTGTATGCGAAAGAACGTATGGTCACTCTGTGTATCACGCGGGGTGACGCCGGGCAATGATTGCCGTCTCGGCGGACGGGGGGTGGGGCTGCGGGCCGCCGTTCGGCGCAGTGGGCTCGCGTGTCGCTGGGCCGACTCGCCTACATATGTCCGACATTCCGTCAGTCCTTGCGTCCGTACGTGTGGTTGTGGGGGCGCTGACGATTCCGGGCCGTTGCCGGGGGCTCCACACTGGCGCGCATGGAGCGCTCACTCGCGTACGAGGAAGAGTTCGTCGGGGGCGTACGGCACTGCCGGATGCGCAGGGACGGCGATCCCGAGCCGGTGTGCTCGCTGGACGTCGTCTCCTTCCGGCAGCGGTTCGGGGCCGTCGCGGTGGCCGCCGAGGGGATCGGCGGGGTGGAGACCCGGCCCGACTGCCGGCGCGGGGGCTTGATGCGGGAGCTGCTCGGGGCAGCCGTGGCGGGGATGCGTGAGCGGGTGGCGGTCGGCTTCGTGTCGGACGCCATCGAGGGGGCGTACGAGCAGCGGGGGTTCGTGACCGCGCTCGGGGAGGGCGAGCTGGTGGTGCCCGTACGGGCCGTGGAGCGGGCGGGGGTGCGCGGTTGCGGCCGGGTGCGGCAGGGGACGGACGCCGACCTGCCGGCCGTGGTGCGGATCTTCAACGCCGCGCATGCGGAGCGGCCGTGGAGCCGGGTGCGGGAGGCCGGGTGGGACCGGCGGGTGCCGCAGGGCATGTGGCGGCCGGGCTCGGAGCTGCTGGTGCTGGAGGGCGGGGGCGGGGGCGATGGTGTGTCTGGTTATGCGCTGCTGAAGGGGCGGGCCTTCGGGGACTCGGTGCGGACGGTGGTCGTCCACGAGATGGCGGCCGAGGACGCGGCGGCTGCGCGTGGGCTGCTGGCCGAGGTTGCGGCGCGCTGCTGGGAGCTGCGGGTGGCGGAGTTCACCGTACGGGAGCCCGCCGACAGCCTGGTCGGGCGGATCGCGCGGGCGTGGGGGTGCGGGTACCGGCAGCGGTTTCCGGTGGGCGGCGGGATGATGGCGCGGATCCTGCGGCGGGAGGCGCTGGTGCGGGAGCTGGAGCCGGAACTGCGGCGCCGGGCGCGGGGGCATCCGCGTGGGGCGGGGGCGCTGGGGGAGCTGGCGGGCGGGGTGCTCGTGCCGGACGACGGGGTGCTCGTACGGCTGCTGCTCGGGCACTGGTCGGTGGCGGACGCGGTGGTGCAGGGGCTGGTGGTGCCCCAGGGGTACGGGGAGCTGTACGGGCGGTGGTTCCCGGGTGGCGGGGGGCCGGGGCTGGCGTTGCCGCACGCGCACGTGCTGGACCGGTATTAGGGGGCCGTCTATCAGGGCCCTTCCGACCAGGGGCCCTTCCGGTCGTGGCACGGGGCCTGGGCTCCGGGGCGGCGGCGTTGTCAGTGGGGTCCGGCACGCTGGGGGGATGACGACGACTCCGTGGACCCTTGCCGATATCGAGGCGGCCATCCGGGCGGGATGGTCGGCCGACACCTGCGAGCCGGCCGACATCTCGCGGATCGCCTGGACGGCCGAGAATCCGGCCTGGGGCCAGTGCGACATCACCGCCGTGGTCGTGCAGGACATCGTGGGTGGGGAGCTGGTGCTCGGCGAGGTGTTCCTCGACGGCCGGCAGGAGGGCTACCACTGGTGGAACCTGCTGCCCGGGGGGATTCGGATCGACCTGACGCGGGAGCAGTTCCGGCGGGGCGAGACGGTGACGCCGGGGCGGGTCGTGAAGCGGCCGCCGGGGCGGCTGCCGCGGCGCTGGGAGGAGTACCAGCTGTTGCGCCGGCGGGTGATCGACAAGCTGGGGCCGTTGCCGGGGGTGGTCGTGACGGACGACGGCCGGCGGCTCGCGTACACCGACTTCGGCGGGCCGGGGGCGCCGCTGCTCGCGCTGCACGGGCACTTCCAGGACGGGAGGACCTTCGAGCGGCTGGCCCGGGAGGTGGGGCCGCGGTGGCGGGTGATCACCCTGGACCAGCGGGGGCACGGGGAGTCCGACCGGGCCGGGGAGTACACGCGGGAGGGGTACGTGGCGGACGCGGCGGCCGTCCTGGAGCAGCTGGGGCTCGGGCCCGCGGTGGTGCTGGGGCACTCGCTGGGCGGGGTCACCGCGTACCAGCTGGCGGCGCGGCGGCCCGATCTGGTGCGGGCGGTGGTGGTCGAGGACATCGGGGCGGTGGTCGAGGGCGACCTGTCGTTCGCGCTGGGGTGGCCGAGGCGGGCCGCGACCCGGGAGGGGTTCCTGGCGGGGACCGGGAGTTCGGCGCCGTACCTGGAGGGGTCGGTGCGGGAGTACGCGGACGGGTGGGGGGCCGCGTGCGCGGTGGAGGACGTGGTGGAGTCCCAGCGGGGGCTGAACGGGGACCACTGGGGGGACTGGCTGGCGGTGCGGTCGCCGACGCTGCTGGTGCGGGGGGATCGGAGCGGGGTGCTGTCTGCGGAGCACGCGCGGGAGATGACCTTGCGGAGGGCGGGGGTGCGGCTGGTTGAGCTGCCGGCGGGGCATGCGGTGCATGTGGGGGATGCGGAGGGGTTTGGGGCTGCCGTGCGGGGGTTTTTGGCGCGGCTGTAGTTTTCCGGCCTGGCTGGCCGGCCGGCTGGGCCGGCTTGGGCGGGCGGGGTTCTGGCCTGGGCCGGGTCGGGGGTGTGGGGGTGCGGGCCGTTGCTGGGGCTCTGCCCCGGGCTCCGCGCCTCAATCGCCGGCGGGGCTGGAATTGCCCCCGGCCGGGCTGGGTTTGGCCCTGGTGGGGCTGGGTGATTCGGGGCTCCGCCCCAGGCCCCGCGCCTCAAACGCCAGCGGGGCTGGGTTTGGCCTCGGCGGGGCTGGGTTTGGCCCTGGTGGGGCTGGGTTTGGCCTGGCCGGGCTGGGTTTGCCTCAGCGGGGCTGGGTTTGACCCTAGGTCCAGTGGGTGGGGCGGGTGAGGGTGGGGGGGATCTGGGTCTGGGGGTTGCCTCGGGCGGCGTTCAGTTGGGGCTGGGTGAGGAAGACGGCGTTGCGGAGGTCCGCGCCGCGGAGGTCGGCGTCGCGGAAGTCCGCGCCGATCAGGTCGGCCGTGCGGAGGTCGGCGCGGCTGAGGTCGGCGGCGATCAGGTAGGCGCCGCGGAGGTTCGCCCCGCGGAGCTTCGCACCTGAGAGGCGGGCTCCCATCAGGTCCGCGCCGCGGTGGTTCTTCTTGCGGCCCGGCACCTTCGCCCGTACGAGCTCGCTGGTCTTCAGCAGCAGGGTGTTGATCCGCTCGCGGAGCGCGCCGACGTCCAGGGCCGCGAGGGCCTGCGCGTCGGCGCGGGTCCATTCCTCGGTTTCGGTCAGCGCGCGGCGCAGGTCCCCGTGGACCGGGGCGGCGTCCGGGAGGGTCAGCGCCTCGGCGACGTAGAAGAGCAGCTCGTGCAGCTGCCGCATCACCGGGAAGACCTCGAACATCTGCCGGGCCGTGCCGGTGTCGGTGCGCCAGTCGCGGCCGCCGAAGGTGACCTGGGAGACCTGCTGGCCCGCGCCGAAGCAGTCGAAGACCGTGCAGCCCTGGAAGCCCTTGTCGCGCAGCTGGGTGTGGATGCCGCAGCGGAAGTCCTCGCGCAGGTTCGCGCAGGGGGTGCCCGCGGGCTTGTTCACGGCGAAGTCGTTGGACTTGGCGAAGGGCAGGGCGACGCAGCACAGGGCGAAGCAGTCGCCGCAGTCGGCTTGCAGGACGGGCAGCACAGGCAGGGCAGGGAAGGACACGTCTCCCATTGTCACCCGTGGGGGGATCGGAGCCGCATCTGGTGGGCGGACCAGAGTGCGCCGTCGACCTCTTCCACGTCCTCGATGATCTCTTCCGTGCGGAAGCCGAGCTTTTCGTAGATGCGCAGTGCCGCGGTGTTGTGGGCCCAGACGCCGAGGGTGATCTCCGGCAGGGCGAGCTCGCGGAAGCCGTGCTCGACGGCGAGGGCGACGAGGACGGCGCCGAGGCCCCGTCCGCGGGCCGCGGGGGCGATCAGGACCCGGCCGAGGCGGGTGCCCAGGAGCGAGACGTGGCCGACGGGGCCGGTTCCGGGGGAGACGGCGGTCCAGGTGTGGCGGCCGGGCTCGGCGGCGTAGGCGGCGAGCTGGTCGTCGTCCAGGGGCCAGGTGAAGGCGGGGCCTGCCCAGGTGATCAGCTCCGCGGGGGTGCTCACCCAGGTGTGGAGCAGCGGTGCGTCCTCGGCGGGCCGGAAGGGGCGCAGTGTGAGTGGGGGAGGAACCCGGGGCAGATCCGTCATGGGTTCAAGTATGCGGATCCGGAAGGGGGTTGATCAGGGGGCGGGTGGGCAGTGAGCATCCCTTCATGACAGAAGTGATCGCAGTTGCCGTCATCACCCTCCTTGCCGTGATCAGTCCTGGTGCCGATTTCGCCATGGTGGTCCGCAACAGTTACCTCTACGGGCGGCCCACGGGGCTGTTCGCGGCCGCCGGGGTCGCGGCGGGCGTCCTGGTCCACGTCTCCTACACGATGCTCGGGGTCGGTCTGCTGATCGCCTCCTCCACCACGCTGTTCACCGTGATCAAGCTGGCGGGTGCGGCGTATCTGGTGTGGATCGGTATACGGACCTTCCGGGCGCGGGCCGAGGTGACCGTGGACCTGGACTCGAAGCCGCAGCTGACCCGGCTGGGGGCGATGCGGTCGGGGTTCCTGACGAACGTGCTGAATCCGAAGACGACGCTGTTCGTGGTGTCGACCTTCACGCAGGTGGTGAACCCGGGCACGCCGGTGTGGCAGCAGGCCGGATACGGGCTGTTCATGTCGGTCGCGCATCTGGGCTGGTTCGCGGCAGTGGCGCTGTTCTTCTCCGAGGCGCGGCTGCGCGAGCGGATGCTGAAGGCGCAGAAGACGTTGAACCGGGCCATCGGGTCGGTGCTGGTGGGGCTGGGGGTGGGGTTGGGATTCGCCCGCTGACCGCGGCGCCGGCTGCCCGCAGCGGCCTGTCAGCCCCGGCGCCGGCTGCCCGCTGACCGCCGGGCTCGCCTCCGCCGACCGCTGCGCCGGGGACTGGTGGAGCCGGTTACCTGTCGGTAGCGTGCGGGGCATGGGTGCTCCCGAGGGGTTCTTCGAGCGGATCGACACCGGGCGGTTCCTGGCCACCGCGTACACGCGCGGGCCCTGGGACGCGGGTGCGCAGCATGCCGGGCCGCCCGCCGCGCTGCTCGGGCGGGCCGTCGAGGACCGGCCGGGTGCGCGTGCGGACATGCGGATCGCCCGGATCACCTACGAGATCCTGCGGCCCGTGCCGATCGGCGCGCTGGAGATCACCACGAGCGTGCTGCGGGCCGGCCGCGGCACCGAGGTGGTCGAGGCCTCGCTCACCCCGGCAGGCGCGGACGCTCCGGTGATGGTGGCGCGGGCCCTGCGGATCCGGGTGGCCGCGGAGCCGGTGCCGGCCGTGGTGCCGGGGCCGCAGCTGCCGCCGCCGGGGGAGGCGGAGGCGACGCCGTTCTTCCCGGTGCCGTGGGAGACCGGCTACCACACGGCCATGGAGGCCCGCTTCACCGAGGGCGCCTTCATGGAGCTCGGCCCAGGCACCTGCTGGATGCGGATGCGGGTACCGCTCGTCGCCGGGGAGGAGATCCGCCCGCTGGACCGGGTGCTGACCGCCGCCGATTCCGGCAACGGCATCAGCTCGGTGATGGACTTCGGCCGGTTCGTCTTCGTCAACGGCGACCTCACGGTCCATCTGCACCGCCATCCGGTCGGCGAATGGGCGTGCGTGGAATCCCGTACGAGTGTGGACGCGGCCGGCATCGGCCTCGTCGACGCCCGGCTCCACGACGAGAAGGGCCCCATCGGGCGGAGTGCGCAGAGCCTCTTCGTCGCCCCCAGGTAGCGCTCAACGACCCTCTGCTGAACGGCTGGTCGCGGACGAGGCCGTCCGGCCGGGGCGGCCGTCCGGCGGGAGTCGGGGCACGGGGAGCGCAGGGGGCGCGGGGCCGGGCCGCAGTAGGTGCGGCCGTTCGCGGGCCCCGGCAAGGCGCCCGCCGGGTACGAGGCCGTCGGCCGCACCGGCAAGCCCGTGGACAACCACGCCCCCTGGGGCGGGGACCGGGTGACGCGCACCTGGCCCGAGGGCTTCGCCCCGCGCGGGGGCGGCGGGACCGGGCCCGCCGTGCCCCTGGCCAAGGATCCGGGGGACTGGACGGTGGTCTCCTGCCACCTTGAAGATGATCCTACGAAGTGCACGGGCATGGCCCGGGCGGGCTTCCGCGTGGCGTAGCAAGTGGGCTAGTAGGACAGGCGACACGGGCGAATCGCGGCGGAAAGCGATGGGTATGGGGGAGGGTTGACGGGTGCGCAGAGTCTGGATGGTCGGCGGGATCGGGTTCGGGGTGTGCCTGAGCTTCCTCGTGCTCCTCGTGGTGGGGACGTACTCCGCCGCGGCGGGCCTGGTGGGGGGCGCGGGGCCGGGCGGCCGCGCGGTGGGGCTCGTGAAGGGGGCCGTTCCTGCGAAGTACCAGGCGCTGGTGGAGAAGTGGGGCAACCTGTGCCCGGCCATCAACCCGGCGCTGCTCGCCGCCCAGCTGTACTCGGAGAGCGGCTGGAACCCGAGTGCGGTCAGTCCGGCGGACGCGCGCGGCATCGCGCAGTTCATCCCGGGCACGTGGGCGGGCCACGGCATCGACGGGGACGGGGACGGGGACCGGGACATCTGGGACCCCAGTGACGCGATCCCGTCGGCGGCCTCGTACGACTGCGAGCTGGCCAAGGACGTGGCGAGCGTGCCCGGGGACGCGACGGCGAACATGCTCGCGGCCTACAACGCGGGGGCCTACGCGGTCATCAAGTACGGCGGTGTGCCCCCGTACAAGGAGACCCAGGGCTACGTGAAGACGATCACGACGCTGGCCAAGAGCTTCGCGCGGCCGGTCGGCCGGGTCGCGCCTTCCCAACAGGCGGCCGGGGCCATCTACTTCGCGCAGAAGCAGCTGGGGACCCCGTACCTGTGGGGCGGCAACGGAACTCCCGAGCAGAACGGGCGGTTCGACTGCTCGGGGCTGACCAAGGCGGCGTACGAGACGGTGGGCATCGAGCTGCCGCGGGTGGCGAACGACCAGTACAACGCCGGTTCGCACCCCTCGCGGGATGAACTGCTGCCCGGTGATCTGGTGTTCTTCTCCGACGATCTGACGAATTCTCGGGAGATCCGGCACGTCGGTCTCTATGTGGGCGGCGGCTACATGATCAACGCCCCTTATACCGGCGCCGTGATCCGCTTCGACAAGATCGACACGCCTGATTACTTCGGTGCGACGCGTGTCACGAAGGACGGCGCGGCGGCCCTACCGGAGCGCGCCGCGGCAGCCCCCGTACCTAGTAACTCTCCGTGAACTAAAGGCCCTGAGCTGCGACGATGAGTCACTCTTCGATAACGTTGGGGTGATCATTCGGTGGAGAGTGGAACGTAGTTGTCAGAACCTGCGTTCCATGGACACAGGGGTTGATCAAAGTGGGGGGCGAAGGGGTGCACGCAGCGGTGCGCCCGCAGGGGAACCACGGCTAGAGCAAGGGGCCGCATCACCATGGCTGGACTCACAACTGGTGGGCCGAACGTGGATGTCAGCCTGCTGTACGAGATCAACGGAATGGCCCGGCGGGCCCCGGACTGGATCGACCGGGCCGTCAGCCTGGCCGGCGGCTACGGGATCCTGCTCACCCTGGTGCTCCTGGTCCTCTGGTGCTGGCGCGGCGCGCGCAGGCAGGACGAGGCCGCCGCCGTCGAGTCCTTCGCCGCGCTGATGTGGGCCCCGCTCGCCGCCGTGCTGGCCCTGCTCGTGAACATGCCGCTGCGTGAATTCGTCGCGCGGCCACGGCCGTTCCGCCAGCACGAGGGGCTCCTGGTCCTCGATCCGAACCTCCGGACGGGGGCGGACCTGGCGGCCACGGACTTCTCCTTCGTCAGCGGGCACGCCACCCTCGCGATGGCCCTGGGCGTGGGCCTGTTCCTGGCGAACCGCAGGATCGGGCTCATCGGCATCGGGCTCGCGCTCGTCGAGGGCTTCTGCCGCGTCTACGTGGGCGTCCACTATCCGACCGACGTGATCGGCGGCTTCGCGCTCGGGACCGCCGTCGCCCTCGTGCTCGCGCCGCTCGCGATGGCCGTGCTGAACCCGCTGGTACGGGCCGTGGCCGCGGCCCCGCGCGCCGCGTTCCTCGTCCGCGCCCGGAGCGGTCTGCTGACCCGGCCGGTCGACCTGGCACAGGCCCAGACCCCGCCGGCCGATCAGCGCACCCAGGAGAGCGACCTCGCGGCCTGAGGCCTCAGGCGCTCGCGTACGCGTTCCATACGGCGAGCAGTACGGCCACCACCAGGCAGAGTCCGGCCGCCCCGAAGCACAGGCGTACCGCGGGCGGCCGCGACCGGGACCGGGACCGGGGCCGGGGTGTCACCGGTCACCGCTCCCGCTGCTCCGGTTGCTGCTCCGGTTGCTGTTTCGGTTTTCCGCGTGGTCCGCGCCGTCCGGGTGGTCCGCGCCGTGCGGGTCCTCCGCGTCCTCCGCGTCCTCGCGGCGGTAGCGGGAGCGCAGCCACAGGCCGGTGGCCACGGCGGCGGCGGTGGTCAGCCCGATGGCCAGGGCGACGTCGCCCGGACCGTCCGCCGAGCCCACGGGTCGGGCCCAGGCCGGGGCGGCCGGGCTCAGCGCGAGGAGCAGGGCCCAGAGGAGGGCCGCGAGGCGGGCTGCGGGTCCTGGCATGAGTCAAGGGCATCCGCTCCCGTACGGGTCGGCCAGCCGGGCCGTCCGAACGGGCGACACGCCGTACGGGTGCCCGCCCGGCCGGGCCTACTCCCGCGCCGTGTGCCGGCCGGCGTCCTTGCGGGCCAGGTCGCGGGAGCGGCGGGCCGGCCCCTTCCAGCCGCAGCTGCAGACCGCCAGGCAGAAGGCGCCGCGCTCGGTGGTGGAGGTGCTGTGCGGGCCGTCGGACGGCTGTGACGGCCCCGCGCTTCCCGGCTGGGCCGGCAGCCCGGGGAGCGGCACGGCGGCAAGCGGAGGAATCAGGGTCGCTTCGGTGTGCGGGTCCACCCACCCAAGGTACCCGGCGCTGCGTGGGCCGCGGACGGCCGCGGCCCGTGACGGGAAACCCCGGACCTCGTTAAGCGGAGCGGGTGGGGGCCTCGGGCAAACAGCGGTCATGCGTTGGGGGTTGGCAGGCGATGGTGGTGCACCAGCACAGGCGGCGGCGCGGGCGCGCGGGTGAGGCGGTGCTCGCCCTCGGCGTCAGCCTCGCGGTCGTGGCGATCAGCGGGTGCGGTCGCGGCGGCGGCGGCACCGGCGGCGGCAGCGGAAGCGGCGGGGACCGGCCACCCGCGGACGCGGCGGCGGTGGTGCGCGGCGCCGCCGATGTGCTGGCGAAGACCGGCAGCGCCCAGGCCCGTACGGCGATGGAGATGGCCACGGGCGGTACCCGGGTCACGATCCACGGCGAGGGCGGCGTCGACTTCAAGAACCGGATGGGCCAGCTCCTGGTGATGCTCCCGGCCGACGTGACCGGCAAGCCGGGGCACCGGCCGATCACCGAGCTGCTCGCACCCGGGGCCCTCTACATGAAGAACCGGGGCGCGGGGGTCCCCGACGACAAGTGGGTGCGGGTCGACACGACGACCCTCGCCGACGGGAACCTCGTCACGGGCGGGGCGACCGACCCGATGGCGGCGGCGGAGCTGCTGCGGGGCGCGCTGGACGTGACGTACGTCGGGGAGACCGAGGTGGCGGGCACCAAGGTGCGGCACTACCGGGGGACCACCGACATCGGGCGGGCCGCGCGGAGCGCCTCGCCGCAGGTGAAGGGGGCGCTGGAGGCGGCGGCGAAAGGGTTCAGCAAGGACACCGTGCCCTTCGACGTCTACCTGGACGAGGAGGGGCGCCTGCGGAAGGTCCGGCACCGCTTCACCTACGTCAACAATGGCGTGATCGATGTCTCCTCGACCACGCTGCTGTACGGATTCGGGACCCCGGTGACCGTCGTATTGCCCGCAAACGGGGACATCTACGCCGGGAAGATCGCCGAATAGCCGGGTGGGCGGCTTCCCGGCGGCGCGATCGGGCCATGCCGGGTTTCCGGAAATGGTCCATCCGTGTCATGCGCGCCGCACCGCGTCCTCCCTACGCTGAGAAGCCGAGCGCCGACGGGCGATGGCGGCAGATTGAGGTGACACGCGTGACTCCCGCAGGCGGCATGACGGTGCAGGACCACGTGGCTCTCGCCGAGATCGAGCTGTGCGGCGAGCTGATCATCGCGGCCTCCGCGGCCGACGAAGAGCGGCTCAGCCTGGACCGGATCGACGAGGTCCTGCTGGGCCCGTAGCCCTGGCCGGCCAGTCGGCCGACCAGCCGGGCTCATGGTCGTAGTCGTAGTCGGAGTCGTCGTCGTGGTGCCGGGCGTCCGGTGCGGCGGCGGGTCAGGTGCGCAGGAGGCGGGCGATGGCCTTGGTGGCTTCCTCGACCTTCGCGTCGATCTCGGTGCCGCCCTTGACGGCCGCGTCGGCGACGCAGTGGCGCAGGTGCTCCTCCAGCAGCTGGAGCGCGAAGGACTGGAGCGCCTTCGTGCTGGCCGAGACCTGGGTGAGTATGTCGATGCAGTACACGTCCTCGTCGACGAGCCGCTGGAGGCCGCGGATCTGCCCCTCGATGCGGCGCAGCCGCTTCAGGTGCTCGTCCTTCTGGTGGTGGTACCCGTGCACCGCCGTGGCCGTGGCCGTGCCCGTAGTGCCCGTGCCCGTGGCCGTGGCCGCGGTCGTGCCGGTACCGGGGGCCGTGGCCGCGCCGGTCCCGGCTCCGGAGCCCTCCGCCTCGATGGCCGTCATAGGTCCTCCCGTGGTCTGGTCCGGAACGAAGGGGCCGCATACCCGCATACCCCTCATGGGTATAGGGTACTTGGCCCTGGTGACAGGGACAGGGGCCCGTGGTCCCCACTCTGCCTGATGGAGGACACTGGGGAACTGCCGGTTAGCCGTGGCAGGGGGATGCGCCTAGCATCAGCCTGACCGAATCCAATGCACCCCGAGGACCTCACGTGCGATTTCGTCTGACCCCCAGGGAGACGAGCTTCTACGACATGTTCGCCGCATCCGCGGACAACATCGTCACGGGCTCGAAGCTCCTGATGGAACTGCTCGGAGCGGACTCCTCCGCCCGGGCCGAGATCGCGGAGCGGATGCGGGCAGCGGAGCACGCGGGGGACGACGCCACCCACGCGATCTTCCACCAGTTGAACTCCTCCTTCATCACGCCTTTCGACCGCGAGGACATCTACAAGCTGGCCTCGTCGCTCGACGACATCATGGACTTCATGGAGGAGGCGGTCGACCTGGTCGTCCTCTACAACGTGGAGGAGCTCCCCAAGGGCGTCGAGCAGCAGATCGAGGTGCTGGCGCGGGCGGCCGAGCTGACCGCCGAGGCCATGCCGCACCTGCGGACGATGGACAACCTGACCGAGTACTGGATCGAGGTCAACCGCCTCGAGAACCAGGCCGACCAGATCCACCGCAAGCTGCTCGCCCAGCTCTTCAACGGCAAGTACGACGCCATTGAGGTGCTGAAGCTCAAGCAGATCGTCGACGTGCTCGAAGAGGCGGCCGACGCGTTCGAGCACGTTGCGAACACGGTGGAGACCATCGCGGTCAAGGAGTCCTGAACCTCGTGGACACCTTCGCTCTGATCGTGACCATCGGTGTCGCGCTCGGTTTCACGTACACCAACGGTTTCCACGACTCGGCGAACGCGATCGCGACCTCGGTCTCGACCCGCGCGCTGACCCCGCGCGCCGCGCTCGCGATGGCCGCGGTGATGAACCTCGCCGGTGCCTTCCTGGGCAGCGGGGTCGCCAAGACCGTCAGCAAGGGCCTGATCGAGACGCCCCACGGCAACCGGGGCATGTGGATCCTGTTCTCGGCGCTCGTGGGCGCGATCGTCTGGAACCTGATCACCTGGTACTTCGGGCTGCCCTCGTCCTCCTCGCACGCGCTGTTCGGCGGCATGGTGGGCGCGGCGCTGGCGGGCGGCATCGGCGTGCTGTGGGACGGCGTGGTCGACAAGGTCGTCATCCCGATGTTCGTCTCGCCGGTCGTCGGCCTCGTGGCCGGTTACCTGGTGATGGTCGCCATCCTGTGGATGTTCCGGCGCGCCAATCCGCACAAGGCCAAGCGCGGTTTCCGTATCGCGCAGACGGTCTCGGCGGCCGGTATGGCGCTGGGACACGGCCTGCAGGACGCGCAGAAGACGATGGGCATCGTCGTGATGGCGCTGGTCATCGCTGACGTGCAGACCGCCGACGCGGCCATCCCGATCTGGGTCAAGGTCGCCTGCGCCGTGATGCTGTCGCTGGGTACGTACGCGGGCGGCTGGCGAATCATGCGCACCCTCGGCCGCAAGATCATCGAGCTGGACCCGCCGCAGGGCTTCGCGGCCGAGACCACCGGTGCCTCGATCATGTTCGGCTCGGCGTTCCTCTTCCACGCGCCGATCTCCACCACCCACGTGATCACCTCCGCGATCATGGGTGTGGGTGCGACCAAGCGGGTGAACGCGGTCCGCTGGGGCGTCGCCAAGAACATCATCCTCGGCTGGTTCATCACGATGCCGGCCGCGGCGCTCGTCGCTGCCGTCAGCTTCTGGATCGTGAACCTGGCCTTCGTCTAGCGGGAGCGGGTTCCCTGCTGGGGGTCCGGGGGTCATCCCCCGGGTGATGCAGTATCACGATGCCGGCCGCGGCGCTCGTCGCCGCCGTCAGCTTCTGGATCGTGAACCTGGCCTTCGTCTAGGCCGGGAAACCGGACGGACGAAAGCGGGCCGGCTCCCCCCACCCAGGGGGAGCCGGCCCTTTTTCTTTCTTTCGCCTTGCGGTGGCACCGCCATGCAGCACCGCAGGACGTTCAGAACATCCCGGGTCTAGCCGAAGCGGCCCGAGATGTAGTCCTCGGTCGCCTGCACCGACGGGTTCGAGAAGATCCGGTCGGTGTCGTCGATCTCGATGAGCTTGCCGGGCTGGCCGACCGCCGAGAGGTTGAAGAAGGCGGTGCGGTCCGAGACGCGGGCGGCCTGCTGCATGTTGTGCGTCACGATGACGATCGTGAAGCGCTCCTTGAGCTCGCCGATCAGGTCCTCGATCGCGAGGGTGGAGATCGGGTCGAGGGCCGAGCAGGGCTCGTCCATCAGCAGGACCTGCGGCTCGACCGCGATGGCGCGGGCGATGCACAGACGCTGCTGCTGGCCGCCGGAGAGGCCGGAGCCGGGCTTGTTGAGGCGGTCCTTGACCTCGTTCCAGAGGTTGGCGCCCTGGAGGGACTTCTCGACGATCTCGGCCAGCTCGGACTTCTTGAAGCTGCCGTTCAGCCGCAGGCCCGCCGCCACGTTGTCGAAGATCGACATGGTGGGGAAGGGGTTCGGGCGCTGGAAGACCATGCCGACCGTGCGGCGGACCGCGACGGGGTCCACGCCGGCGCCGTACAGGTTCTCGTCGTCCAGGAGGACCTTGCCCTCGACGCGGCCGCCGGGGGTGACCTCGTGCATGCGGTTGAGGGTGCGCAGGAAGGTGGACTTGCCGCAGCCGGACGGGCCGATGAAGGCGGTCACGGAGCGGGGCTCCACGGTCATCGAGATGTCATCGATGGCCTTGTGGGCGCCGTAGAAGGCGGAAAGGCCGCTGACGTCGATTCGCTTGGCCATGAGGGGTCACTTCTCTTTCATACAGTCACCGCGGCGAAGCCGCTATGGGCTCGCTTTTAGCGACCGGTCTTCGGGGCCTTCCAGCGGGCGATGCCGCGGGCCACCAGATTGAGGATCATGACGAAGGCGATCAGGACGAGCGCTGCGGCCCATGCCCGGTCGTAGGAGGCTTCACTGCCGACCTTGTACTGCTCCCAGATATAGAGCGGGAGCGAGGACTGGGCGCCTTCGAAGGGGTTGTTGTTGATCAGCTGCGAACCGAAGACCAGCAGCATGATCGGCGCGGTCTCACCGGCGATGCGGGCCACGGCCAGCATGACACCGGTCGAGATGCCGCCGATGGCGGTGGGGAGCACGACCTTGAGGATCATGCGCCACTTCGGCACA
This sequence comes from Streptomyces sp. NPDC048255, assembly GCF_040652415.1. Lineage (NCBI taxonomy): Bacteria > Bacillati > Actinomycetota > Actinomycetes > Kitasatosporales > Streptomycetaceae > Streptomyces > Streptomyces sp. NPDC048255. The sequence goes on along the minus strand of NZ_JBEZMA010000077.1, from coordinate 7,195 downwards.
CCGAGGGCGAGGGCGGCCTCGCGCAGCTCGTTGGGGACGAGCTTGAGCATCTCCTCGGTGGAGCGGACCACGACCGGCATCATCAGGATCGACAGGGCCATGGCACCGGCGAAGCCGGAGGGGCCGAAGCCGAGCATCAGGTTCCAGGTCGTCAGGATGAACAGGCCCGCGACGATGGAGGGGATGCCGGTCATGACGTCGACGAAGAAGGTCACGGCCTTGGCGAGCGAGCCCCGGCCGTACTCGACCAGGTAGACGGCGGTCAGCAGGCCGATCGGCGCGGCGATCAGGGTCGCGAGGCCCACCTGCTCCAGGGTGCCGAGCAGCGCGTGGTAGACGCCGCCGCCCTGCTCGAAGCTGGTCACGCCGTTCATGGAGTGGCTCAGGAAGTCCCCGTCGAGGACCTTGATGCCGCGGCTGATCGTGGTCCACATCAGCGAGAGCAGCGGGACGACCGCGAGGATGAAGCAGACCCACACGACGGAGGTCGCGACGCGGTCCTTGGCCTGGCGGCGGTTCTCGACGACCGCGCTCGCGGTGTACGTGATCACGACGAACAGGATGGCCGCGATCAGACCCCACTGGACCTTGCTGTGGAGGTCGAAGACGAGGCCGATGCCGCTGCCGAGGGCGGCCGAGAGGACGGCGATGCCGGCCGGGGCCCAGCGGGGCAGGCCGCCCCGGGTGAGGCTGGCGGGTGCGGCGGACTTGGTGGCCCGGGCGGGCCGCTGGTCCTGGAGTGCGTGGCTCATCAGGCGTTCGCCCCCGAGAAGTCCTTGCGGCGAGCGATGATCAGGCGAGCTGCACCGTTGACCAGCAGGGTGAGCAGGAAGAGGACCAGACCGGAGGCGATCAGCGCGTCCCGGCCGAACTCGTTGGCCTCGTCGAACTTCGCGGCGATGTTCTGCGCGAAGGTGCCGCCGCCCGGGTCGAGGATGTGCAGCGAGATCAGGAAGCTCGGGGAGAGGACGGTCGCGACGGCCATGGTCTCGCCGAGGGCGCGGCCGAGGCCGAGCATCGAGGCGGAGATGACTCCGGAGCGGCCGAAGGGCAGGACCGACATCCGGATGACTTCCCAGCGGGTCGCGCCGAGGGCCAGGGCGGCCTCCTCGTTCATGCGCGGGACCTGGAGGAAGACCTCGCGGCTGACGCTGGTCACGATCGGCAGGATCATGATCGCGAGCAGGATGCCGACGGTGAAGATCGAGCGGGCGACGCCGACCTGGGACTTGTCGAAGACGTAGGTCCAGCCCAGGTACTCGTCGAGCCAGAGGTTCAGGCCCGCCAGCTGCGGCACGAGGAAGAGGGCGCCCCAGATGCCGTAGATGATCGACGGCACGGCGGCCAGCAGGTCGACCACGTAGGCCAGGGGCGCGGCCAGCTTGCGCGGCGCGTAGTGCGAGATGAACAGGGCGATGCCGACAGCGATCGGAACCGCGATGGCCATCGCGATGATCGAGCTGACGACGGTGCCGAAGAGCAGGACGGCGATGCCGAAGACGGGCGGGTTGGCCGACGCGTTCCAGTCGAAGGTGGTGAGGAAGTTCCCCTCGTTCTCCGACAGGGCGATCGAGGCGCGGTAGGTGAGGAAGATGGCGATCGACGCCATGATCACCAGGAGCAGGATGCCGGAGCCCTTGGAGAGCCCGGCGAAGATCTTGTCACCGGCGCGGCCGGTGGACCTTCCGCTCTTGGAGACAGGCGGAGCCTGGTCTATCTGGGTGGGTGTGGTGGAAGCCATGATCTTTCCGGTCTGGGTGGGGGCAGGCCCCCGGGCGGCGGTGCACCGGATTTCCCCGGGTGGAGGGGAAGGGTCCCGGGGCCGGTCCGCCCCCCGGACGGGGGGAGCGGACCGGGCCTCGGGCTCGGGACTAGGCCAGCGAGGCGATGATCTCGCGGACCTTGGCGTTGATCTCGGCCGGGATCGGCGCGTAGCCGTTCTCGAGGAGGATCTTCTGACCCGCGTCGGACGCGGTGTAGTTCAGGAAGGACTTCACGGTCGGCAGGGTCTCGGCCTTGTTGCCCTTGTCGCAGACGACCTCGTAGGTGACCAGGACGATCGGGTACGCGCCCTCGGCCTTGGTGGCGTAGTCGAGCTTCAGCGCCAGGTCGTTGCCGGTGCCGGAGATCTTGGCGGCGGCGATGGCCTTGGAGGCGTTCTCGCCGGTGGCCTTGACCGGGGCGGAGGCGCCCGTGTTCAGGTCGACCGTCTTGATGTTCTGCGCGCTGGCGTAGGAGAGCTCGAAGTAGCCGATGGAGCCGTCGACCTGCTTGACCTGGGTGGCGACACCCGCGGAGCCGGAGGCGCCGAGGCCGCCCGGGGCGGGCCACTTCTTCGCGGCCTCGTGCGGCCAGGCGTCACCGGCGGTGGCCTTGAGGTACTTGCCCAGGTTCTCGGTGGTGCCCGAGTCCTCGGAGCGGTGGAAGTGCTGGATCGCGGTGCCGGGAAGCGTGACGCCGGGGTTCAGCTTCTTGATCGCCTCGTCGTCCCACTTCTTGATCTTGTCGTTGAAGATGTTGGCGATCGTGGCGGCGTCGAGGTTCAGCTTGTCCACGCCGGCGATGTTGAAGCCGAGGGCGATGGGACCGCCGACCATGGGCAGGTCGATGCCCTGGCCACCGGTGCAGATCTTCTTCGACTCCTCGACCTGCTCCGGCTTCAGCGCCGAGTCGGAGCCGGCGAAGCCGACGGTGCCCTGGTTGAAGGCGACGATGCCCTCACCGGAGGAGGAGGACTTGTAGTTCACCTCGACGCCGGGGCAGGCGGCCATGTAGTTCTTCACCCACAGGTCGACCGCGTTCTTCTGCGCGGACGAGCCGGAGGCGAGGAGCTTGCCCTTGGCGTCGTCGCACTTGATGTCGCCCGTGCCGGCCGCCGGCTTGCTGGTGGCCGAGCCGTTGTCCTTGGTGTTGTCGTCCGAGCCGCACGCCGTGAGGACCAGGGCGCCGGACACGACGAGCGCCCCGAGGGCGGAGGCACGAAGCATGTTCTTGCGCTGAAGCTTCACTTTCGGGTGTTCCTTCCAGAAGCCGCCGGCCGCTTTCTGTATCGGGGCGGCGTGCGAAGAGGACTGCGTGTGTTCGCCCGGCGGGGCCGCTCGACCTGCGGGCGGCTCGTACCGTGCACGACTGAAACTAGGCAGAACAGGTGAAGCCGCCGACCGGGCCGAGTGAACGGACGGTGAACCGTGGCGGACGGCCCGGTGCGTCTCCTGTGGATCACACTCGGCCGCCATCATCCGTTACCCGGCCGTTATCCCGGCGTGACCGCGGGCTCCGGCAGCCAGAGCTCCCGGAAGGCGAAACGCGCCGCCTCGACCTCGTGCCGCTGGTCGGCGTGGAGCACGCCGAGGGCGTACGCCGTGGCAGGGGCGATGCGCGGGGTGCGGGCGGCCGTGGCGGAGGCCGTGGCGGCCTCCGCCGCGTCACGGTGGCGGTCCAGGGCCTCGCCCGCCGCCGACAGCCGGGTCACGTCCTCGCCCAGGGCCTCCCGGGCGTACCGGTGGACCCGCAGGAGGCGGCGTACCTCGTGCCACTGGCCGTCGTGGTCGCAGTTGTACGGCTGGACGCCGTCCACCGGCGGCAGCACCGAGACCGCCGCCGACAGTCGGGTTTCGGCCACCTCTGCGAGCGGTACGAGGACCTCCGCGACCCGCCCGCGGGCCGCGACCGCGTCCAGCGGGACCTCGGAGGCCAGCACCGCCACCGCGTCCGCCACCGCGTGGAAGCGGGCGGAGCCCAGCGCCTGGAGCGTGGCCGAGTGGGCGCGGGTGCGGGCCAGGTTCAGCTGGCGCTCCAGCAGCGCGCCGGCCCGCGCCGAGCCCACCGTGAGCGCGCCCGCGGAGGAGCGCGGCGCCGGGACGTCCTGCGCCCCCGACAGCCGGTGCAGCGCCTCCATCAGCCGGGCCAGCCGGGCCGCGTAGGCGTGTTCGTCGGCCAGGGTCGAGGACAGCCACACCAGCTCGGTGCGCAGGCCGTCGGCCCAGGCGGACTCGGTCACCACCCGGAAGGTGGCCAGGGATCCGCTGATCCGGCGCGCAGCCCCCCGCAGGCTGCGCGCCGCGTCACCTTCGCCCGCCGCGTCCGCTCCGTTCGCCGCGCTCTCGCCGTGCAGGCGCAGCGCGCGAAGGAAAGCGGTGGCCTGGCCGCGCAGGTACGTGCTGAGCACGTCACCCGCGCCGGCCGTCAGGTCATGGTTTGGCTGAGCCACGCCGGCGCCTCCGGGCGTCTATGAGCGTCTCCTGTACGTGCCGCAGCGGCTGGCCTTCCGCGTCCGTGCTGTGCCGGGTCCATTCGCCGTCCGGGCCCAGGTGCCAGGAGGACGTGGCGTCGGACATGCCGGTCTGCAGCATCCGGTCCAGTGCCGCGCGGTGGGCCGGGTCGGCGACCCGGACCAGTGCCTCGATGCGGCGGTCGAGGTTGCGGTGCATCATGTCGGCGCTGCCGATCCACACCTCCGGCTCGCCGCCGTTGCCGAAGGCGAAGACGCGGGAGTGTTCGAGGAAGCGGCCGAGGACGGAGCGGACCCGGATGTTCTCCGAGAGCCCGGGGACCCCGGGCCGCACCGCGCAGATGCCGCGGACCCAGATGTCGACGGGCACGCCCGCCTGGGCGGCCCGGTAGAGGGAGTCGATCAGGGCCTCGTCGACGATCGAGTTCATCTTCAGGCGCACGTACGCGGGGCGGCCGGCCCTGTGGTGGGCGGCCTCCTTGTCGATCCGCGCGATCAGGCCGTCGCGCAGCGAGCGGGGCGCCACCATCAGCCGGCGGTAGGTCTCGCGGCGGGAGTAGCCGGAGAGCCGGTTGAAGAGGTCGGAGAGGTCCGCGCCGACCTGCGGGTCGGCGGTGAGCAGGCCGAGGTCCTCGTAGAGCCGGGCGGTCTTGGGGTGGTAGTTGCCGGTGCCGACGTGGGAGTAGCGGCGCAGCTGGTCGCCCTCCTGGCGGACGACGAGCGACAGCTTGCAGTGGGTCTTCAGGCCGACGAGCCCGTAGACGACGTGGCAGCCGGACTCCTCCAGCTTGCGCGCCCACTTGATGTTGGCCTGCTCGTCGAAGCGGGCCTTGATCTCGACGAGTACGAGGACCTGCTTGCCGGAGTCGGCGGCGTCGATCAGGGCGTCCACGATCGGGGAGTCGCCGGAGGTGCGGTACAGCGTCTGCTTGATCGCGAGGACGTCGGGGTCGGCGGCGGCCTGCTCCAGGAAGGCCTGCACCGAGGTGGAGAAGGAGTCGTACGGGTGGTGCAGCAGCACGTCCCGCTCGCGCAGCGCGGCGAAGATGTCGGGCGCGGACGCGGACTCGACCTCGGCGAGGTCGCGGTGGGTGCCGGCGACGAACTTCGGGTACTTCAGCTCCGGCCGGTCCAGCGAGGCGATCCCGAAGAGGGCGGTCAGGTCCAGCAGACCGGGCAGCGGGTACACCTCGGAGGCGTTGACGTTCAACTCCTGCACGAGGAGGTCCAGCACGCCCGGGTCGATGGACTCCTCGACCTCCAGGCGCACCGGCGGGCCGAAGCGGCGCCGCATGAGCTCCTTCTCCAGGGCCTGGAGCAAGTTCTCGGCGTCGTCCTCCTCGACCTCCAGGTCCTCGTTGCGGGTCACGCGGAACATGTGGTGCGCGAGCACCTCCATGCCGGGGAACAGCTCCTCCAGGTGCGCGGCGATGACGTCCTCCAGCGGGACGTAGCGCTGCGGGGAGGCCTCCAGGAAGCGGGAGAGGAGCGGCGGGACCTTGACCCGGGCGAAGTGGCGGTGGCCGCTGACCGGGTTGCGTACGACGACGGCCAGGTTCAGGGAGAGGCCGGAGATGTACGGGAACGGGTGCGCGGGGTCCACGGCCAGCGGGGTGAGCACCGGGAAGATCTGGTTCCGGAACAGCGTGAAGAGGCGCGCCTGCTCCTTCTCGGTGAGGTCGGGCCAGCGGATCAGGTGGATGCCCTCCTCGGCCAGCGCCGGGGAGATGTCCTGCTGGAAGCAGGCGGCGTGGCGGGCCATGAGCTCGCGCGAGCGCGTCCAGATCAGGTCCAGCACCTCGCGGGGCTGGAGGCCGGAGGCCGAACGGGTGGCGACACCGGTCGCGATGCGGCGCTTGAGGCCGGCGACGCGGACCATGAAGAACTCGTCGAGGTTGCTGGCGAAGATCGCCAGGAAGTTCGCGCGCTCCAGGAGCGGGGTCGTCGGGTCCTCGGCGAGTTCCAGCACCCGCTCGTTGAAGGCCAGCCAGCTGCGCTCGCGGTCGAGGAAGCGGCCCGGGGGGAGCTCGTCGCCGTCCTTGTCCTCGTAGCCGTCAAGGTCGGCGTCGAGATCGGGTTCGAGGTCGACGTGCGGGCGGTGCGCGGAGATGGAGCCTATGCGCGCGTGCGCTCCGGTGACCGCGAGACCTGCCGGGCCGCCGGTCTGCTTGCCGCCGGCGGGGGTGTGGGACGGGTGCTGGGCGGGGACCTCGGTGGGGCCCGCGCTGGGCTGGTGGCTCATGACTCCATTGTTCCGCGCACGCGGCAGGACAGGCGCGTCGGAAGCGTCGGCCGTCAGTCGGAGTCGGGGCTGCATAGGGGGAGAGTCGCAAGCGCGTCTTAATGCCTGGTGAATGGCGTATGGCTTCCCGGGTCCGGCTGGCGCAAGGGTTGTGGGGGTGAGGTGTCCCCTGCGGCCTCGGCTGCGCCGTGCTTGCCGGGGTGTGGGGCGGGGCCGCTCCGGAGCGTCTCCTCGGCCGCTTCCCCTGCGGGGGCCTGGCCGGGTGCGGCGCCGTTGCTGGGGCTCTGCCCCAGGCCCCGCGCCTCAATCGCCGGCGGGGCTGGGTTTGGCGTCGGGTGTGGGCCGGGGCCGCCGCTGCCCCTGCGGGGGGCTCGGCGGGTGCGGCCTCGGCTGCGCCGTGCTTACCGGGTGTGGGCCGGGGCCGCTCCGGAGCGTCTCCTCGGCTCGCGCACTTAACCCCGGCTACGAAAGCGCTGCCTGGGTTGCGCGCTCGTCCTGCGGGGACTCTCCTGCGCGTCCCCACCCCACGCCCGTGCTTCGGAAGCCAGCCCCGCCCCCTCGGAAGCCGTTCCGGGGTGGGGGCCCGGGCTTCGGAAGCCAGACCCGTCTCCGTCGGAAGCGGTGGCGGGGTGTGGGCCGGGGCCGCTCCGGAGCGTCTCCTCGGCTCGCGCACTTAACCCGGGCTGCGAATGTCCGGCCTGGGTTGCGCGCTCGTCCTGCGG
>NZ_JBEZMA010000076.1:0-28741 GCF_040652415.1 Streptomyces sp. NPDC048255 | reverse complement strand
CCTCGGCGGCGGACGTCCGCCGCCGAGGCGGGCTGGGTGCGGGCCGCGCAGGCGGCGAGGGTCACCCGCACGGGTTCAGGACGGCCATCAGTCCCACGAGTTGAAGAGGACCGCGCCGATGGTCTCCGGCTGCCAGTACCTGATCTGTTTCCGCTCCAGCTGGGAGAGGGCCGAGGTGTCCGCCCCGGAAAGCGGTGACCGGAGCAGCGGCGCGTCCAGGGTGGTGAAGCCGAAGTCGGTGAGGGTGGCCGCCCATGCGGGGGGAGCGAGGAACTCGTCGGTGTACTCGTCTCGCCGTCCCTCCACGAAGGCGATCAGCGCGTAGTGGGCGTGGAACAGCGCGAGGTGTGTCCCGTCCCGGTCGTTGATCGTGGCGCTGTGGAAGTTCTGCGGATCCCTCTGTTCCGTGAAGTCCCCGACCTTCCCGCAGGCGGCCCGGGCTGCGGCGTGCCACGCGGCACGGCAGGTCTGGGGCCCGACAGCCGGCAGCGGCGGGTCGTCGGCGTGGCGAAATCCCGTCGAGCCCCGTTCCAGGCGGAAGGACTCCGGTGCCCGGATCCCGCGGTACGGGTGGCGCTCCCGCGGTCCGGACCCCTCAGGCATCGGGCGCCGTCAGCCACGCACCGATGTCGGCCAGTGCGCGGGGACCGGAGCCCGTGCCCACGTCCTTGACCAGATCGGCGATCGAGACGGCCCGCAGGGCCTCCCGCCAGGCCGTCTCCGCCCCGGCCATCGCGCGGGCTATGGCGCAGGGGGCGGTGCACGACTCGGCCGGGGCGGCCATCGGACCCCTCTGACGGATCTCCGTGCAGACGAAGGCCGGGCCGGGACCGTCGACCGCTTCGACCACGTCGAGCACGGAGATCGAGACGGGGTCCCGGGTGAGCACGTAGCCGCCCGCCTTGCCCTGGACCGAACGCACGAGCCCGGCGCGGGAGAGCGCTTGCAGCTGCTTGGCCAGATAGCTCGACGAGACGTCGTGCAGCTGCGCCAGCCGGGTCGCGGGAACGGGCCCCTCGACCGACGTCAGCACGACGCAGCAATGCAGGGCCCACTCGACGCCGCCGGACATCTTCACTCGGGCACTCTCCCACCAGACGGATTTGACTCGGACAACACACATCCGAGTATAGTCTCGGATAGAACATGTCCGAGTTCAGTGCACGTCCCCGAGGGGCTTCGTGTGCAAAATTTCGGATCCACCGACCCACGGAGGGCATGTCATGAAGTTCGCGGTCATGGGTGGTACCGGGCTGATCGGTTCGCAGGTCGTCGCGAAGCTGAACGCCGCCGGGCACGAGGCGGTACCGCACTCGCTGTCCACCGGAACGGACGTCATCAGCGGGCAGGGACTGGCGGAGGCGATGGTGGGGATCGACGTCATCGTCAACCTGACGAATTCCCCGACCTTCGACGAAGCCTCTCCGGCGTTCTTCCGGACCTCGATGGAAAACCTCCTCGCCGAGGGTCAGAAGGCGGGCGTCCGCCACTTGGTCGCGCTGTCCATCGTCGGCGTGGACCAGGTGCCCGAACTGCCCTATTACCAGGCCAAGACGCTCCAGGAGAACCTGCTCACAGCCGGACCGATCCCCTACTCCATCGTCCGCGCGACGCAGTTCATGGAGTTCGTCGACGCGATCCTGTCCTGGACCACCGACGGCGACACCGTCCGGCTGCCCGCCACGCCGATCCAGCCGATCGCCGCCAAGGACGTGGCCGACGCGGTGGCGGAAGTCGCCGCCGGCACCCCCCTGGAGGGCATTCGCAACATCGGCGGCCCCGACGTCTTCCCCCTGGACGAGCTGGGCAAGATCGCCCTCGCCCACCGGGCCGACGGCCGCAAGGTCGTCACCGACCCCACCGCCGGCATGTTCGCCGCAATCAAGGGGGACGTCCTCACCGACAAGAACGCCCACCTCGCCCCCACCCGCTTCACCGACTGGCTCTCCTGAACCCCGTGCGCCCTCCCCGGCCGCCCGCCGGCCTCACCGGCCGGCCCCCGGCAGCCGGCGCTCACCCCTCGTTGTGAATGCCGGGTGGTCCGGGGCTGCCGCCGAGGACGTGGTCGATGTGGGCCGCGAGCGAGGAGCGCAGGCCTTCGGGTGTCATCTTCCGGTCGTCGATCAGGTGTGCGACGAGGTCGGCGCGGATGGCGGCCAGCAGTGCGTGGGCGGTGAAGTCCGCGTCGTGGAGACCGGGCACCTCCTCCAGTGCCGTGCGGAGGCTGCCGTGCCACCAGCCGTAGTGCTCGGCCCGGTAGGGGCTGCTGAGCCCGGCGTCCTCCGCGGCCGACATCAGGTGCCGGTTCTCGATCTTGAAGCACAGCGAGGCGTCGAGGAGGTCCAGCACCCGCCGGCGCGGTGAGGACCCGGCTGCGTCCTGCGCTTCGCGCACGGCTCGCTGGAGGGGTTCCAGGCGGGAGGCGATCACGGCGCCGATCAGCCCGGCGCGGTCGCCGAAGCGGCGGAAGAGGGTGCCCTTGCCCACGCCCGCGGCCGCGGCGATGTCGTCCATCGACACGCTGTGCGGGCTGCTGCTGGCGGCGAAGAGTGCGTCGGCGGCGGCCAGGACGGCCTCTCGGTTGCGCAGGGCGTCCGCGCGCTCTGTCCGCTGGGTCACGGGTCCTCCTTGGCCTTCGGCCTGTCCAGGGCATGGCGTGCGACGGGTCGGAGCGTGTTGTCGAGCCAGTCGAAGATAAGGGCTTCCGCCAGGCGGAGGGCGCCCGGGTCACCGTTTCACCGGACCTCCCGTTCGACGAAGGCGCGGAGCGTTCCCGGGCGGCGGCCGGTGAGTCGCTCGACGGTGTCCGAGGTCCGGTCCTCGGCGCCGTCGGCGATGTCGCGGTCCATGCCGGCCAGCATGGTGGCGAACTCCAGCGGTATCTCGGCCGCCCAGCGGTCGCGCAGCTGCTCGAAGGTCAGGTGCCGGTGCACCACGGGCCGGCCGGTGACCTCCGCGATGACCGCGGCGACGTCGTCGTAGCTCAACGTCTGCGGCCCGGTGAGGATCAGGTCGGTATTGGGGGCCTGCTCGTCGGTCAGGGCGCGTACGGCGACGGCGGCGATGTCCTCGGCGTCGACGAACCCCACGCGTCCTTCTCCCGTGGCCGTGAGGATGGCGCCGTCCTCGCGGATGCTGCGCGCGTGCGGCGCGACACCGGCGAAGTTCTGCATGAACCAGGAGGGCCGCAGTACCGCCCACTGCTCGAACAGGCCGGGCACGGCCTGGTGAACCTGTCCCACCGCCGGACCGCCCGCGGGGATCGCCGAGGAACTGAGCAGCACCGCCCGGTGCACGCCTGCCGCGCGGGCCTGGCGGAGGAAGGGCAGCATGACGGCGGCCGGGTCGGAGGAGCCGATGGGCGGGACGAGGTAGACGCGGTCGACGCCGTCCAGGGCCTCGCCCCACGTCGCGGGCTCGTTCCAGTCGAAGCGGACAGCCTGCGCGCCGGCCACCGGCGTGGCGTTCCGGGCGGCGGCCTTGACGCGGTGGCCTTCGGCGACGAGCCCGGCGGCGACGCGGCGGCCGGTGGTGCCGGTGGCCCCGATGACGAGGGTGGCGGCGAGGTCCCTCATCGGTTCGCTCCTACGAAGTCGGCGCCGGGCCGCTGAACGGCGAGGGGGTTCCAGTAGTCGCGGTAGGAGGTGATTGTCATGATCACGGGTCCGTTCTGCTGGCATGAAAACGGACCGACAGTCCGTATGACTGGAGCATACGGACTGCCGGTCCGCTTCACAAGGCTCGGACCCGTGGATGCCTGCCTAGTGCCGTGACCGGAAAGGTTCACCGGGTCGCGCCGCCCGGCACGGCACCTCGCCCTTTCCGGCCACAGCACTAGACGCGCTCCACCGAGCCCGCCACCGGGGAACCCGCGCGGAGTTCCAGGCCGGGCCCGGTGAAGGCGGAGCGGAAGCGGCGGTCGTGGGAGACCGCGACCACAGCGCCCCGGAAGGCGGCCAGGGCCTCCTCCAGTTCCTCCACCAGCGCCGGGGACACGTGGTTGGTCGGCTCGTCCAGTACGAGGAGTCCGGCGGGGCGCGTCACGAGCCGGGCCAGCTCCAGCCGGCGGCGCTGGCCGACCGACAGCGCGGCCACGGGCACGCGCAGGTCCTCCGCGCGGAACAGGCCGAGGCCGAGGAGCTGCTCGGCGTACTCCTCCGGATCGCCGGGGCGGCCGGCCGCGAAGCCGTGCAGCAGTGGGTGCCGGCCCGGATCGAAGGCGACCTCCTGCGGGAGGTAGCCGACCGATGTCCCGCACCGCACCGTCCCCTGGTCCGGTGTGAGGTCGCCCGCGAGCACCCGCAGCAGCGTGGACTTGCCGGCCCCGTTGGGACCCGAGACCAGCAGGCGCGCTCCCGGCCCGATCGCCAGCTCCGGAACGGCCAGACGCCCGTCGACGCGGACCGCGGCCAGTTCCGCCACGTACGGGTTGTCCTCCGGCAGGGCGCCGCCGTCCTCGTCGATCCGCGCGGTGAACCGGAGCGGCTCCGGCGGCGCCGCGACCGGCTCGCGCAACAGCTGGTCCAGATGCCGTCGTGCCGACCTGACCTGCCCGGACAGCTTGGCCTCGTGCGAGCGCCGGTGCTTGCCGAAACCCTCCCTCGGGTCCTTGCCGGTGGCGGCCAGCCGGGTCCCGGCGGCCTCTACGAGGCGCTGCGTACGGGCGAGTTCGCCGAGGTACTCCTGGTGGCGCTGCTCGCGCCCCCGGCGGGCCGCGGCGCGGGCGGCACGGTAGCCCGCCCAGCCGTCCCCGTACCGCGTGACGGTCCGCAGGTCGCGGTCGACCTCCAGCACGGTCGTCGCCACGGCCTCCACGAACGCGCGGTCGTGGGTGATGACGACCAGCGTGCCCCGGTGCGCGCGGAGCCTCTCCGCCAGCCAGACCACGGCCGGTTCGTCGAGGTGGTTGGTCGGCTCGTCCAACAGCAGCAGTTCCGGGGCCGCGCCGAGTACGCAGGCGAGGGCCAGCCGGGACTGCTCACCGCCGGACAGCGAGCCGAGGGCCCGTTCGCGGCCGATGTGCCCGATGCCGAGCCCGTGCAGGGCCGCGTCGGTGCGGGCGTCGGCCGTGTAGCCGTCGCGGGCCTCGTACGCGGTGAGCAGGTCACCGTACGCGGCGAGTTCGGCGGGCCCGGCGCCGGCGAGCGCCGCCTCTGCGGCCCGGATGCGGGCCTCCAGCGTCCGCAGCTCGTGCAGGGCGGAGTCGACGGCGTCTTGCACGGTGCGGTCCGGCCCGAGACCGAGGGTCTGCGCCAGGTGACCGGTGCCGCCGGGGAAACTGCGGGTGATCTGGCCGTGGTCGGGTGCCTCGGCCCCGGCGATCAGCCGCATCAGGGTCGACTTTCCGGAACCGTTCTCGCCGATGACGGCGGCCTTCTCGCCGGGGCGCAGGGTGAAGGAGACCTGGTCGAGCACGACGCGGTCGCCGTAGGCCTTGGAGACCTCGCTGAGGGCGAGCTGCGAGACGGGTGCAGCGGGGGATGTAGGGGCAGTGGGGCTGGTGGAGCGCATGGGAATCCTCTGTGGGCGTGGACCTGCTTCCTGGCGAGGGGCAGCACGAACCGGCCGCGCGACGGCGGTGTCCGGATCGCGCAGCAGGTCAGAGGAAGAAGTAGTGCACGCACATGCGAACAGCCTACTGCGGCCCGAACCGTCTCGTCTTGTCGATTTACGAGGGCCCCTCAGGGGGTGTCGGTGATGGCTTGCAGGGGGTTGAGAGCAGCGGCTCGGCGGGCGGGCACCGCGGCCGCGATCGCGCCGATGGCGAGGGAGGCCAGGCAGACGAGGAGGAGCGTGCCCCAGGGCAGGGACAGTGAGTACTGTTCGACGGCTCCGTTGGCGAGCGAGCCGATGGCCCACGCGCCGAACAGGCCGCAGGCGAGTCCCAGGGTGGTGCCGAAGGCGGCGACGGTCAGGGACTCCAGTCGGATCATGCGCCGGATCCCCTTGCGGTGCATGCCGATGGCGCGCAGGACGCCGATCTCGCGGGTGCGCTCGGCCACGGACATGGCGAGGGTGTTCGCGATGCCGAGGGAGGCGATGACGACCCCGATGGCCAGCAGCCCGTACATCAGGGTCAGCAGGTTGCTGACGGTCGCTCCGGCCTCGGCGACCAGCTGGTCCCGGTCCTGGATCTTCAGGAGCGGGTTGTTGCCCACGGCGGTGCGCAGCCGCTGACCGAGGTCCTTCGCGGCGCCCTGCTGGGTGCGGACGAAGACCCGTTGTGCGGATCCGGGCAGGAAGCTGTTGCCCTGCACTTCGGTCCGTGCGCCGAGGACGTCCTGGGCGATGGGGTTGTCCTGGTAGACGCCCACGACGGTGTAGTGGCGGCTCTCCTGGCTGGCGCCCATCCGGGCGTCGAGCCGGCTGCCCGTGCTCAGGCCGTGTTCACGGGCGATGGTGGCGGAGACGGCGATCCGCCCGGGTACGAGGTCCTTGGCGGATCCGCTGACGAAGTCGAGGTTCATGGCGGTGTCGAGGGCGTTCGGTTCGACACCGGTGATCCGCTGGACGCGGCCGCCGATGAACAGGGTGCTGTCGGCGGTGGCGGTGGCTGCTTCCACGCCGGCGGTGCCGGTCACACGGTCGATGGCGGCCGGGTCGATGGCGTCGGTGTCGGTCCGGGTGCTGATGAGGTAGTGGGCGCTGAGGCCGGCCGCGGCCTGCCGGTCGAGGGCCTGGGCGGTGGAGTTGCCGATCACGGCGAGGCCGGCGACCAGCGCAGTGCTGACCATGAGGGCGGCGGCGGTGGCTGCGGTACGCCGGGGGTCGCGCAGCGCGTTGTCCTGGGCGAGCCGGCCGACGATCCCGAAACGGGTGGTGAGGGTTCCGAGGGCACGGATCAGCGGGCCGGCCAGCAGCGGCGCCAGGACGATCAGGCCCGCGATGAGCACGCCGCAGCCGAGCATCGCGCTCTGCAGGTTCTCCTCCGAGGCGTCCTTGGCGCCCGTGAGCGAGATCAGCAGACCCGCGCCGGCGGCCATCAGGACCGCTCCGGCCAGGCCGCGGACACGGGTGCTCGTGCTGGAGGGGGGCTGCTGTGCACTGCGCATCGCCTCGATCGGCGCGATCCTCGCTGCGCGGCGGGAGGGCAGCCATGCGGCGAGTACGGTGACGCCCACGCCGACGGCGAGGGCGGCCACGACCGGCCGGGCGCCGATGACCAGCGGGGAGTCGGGCAGGGTGCCGCCGGAACCGCTCAGGAGGTGGGGCAGGGCGCTCGCGACGCCGAGGCCGGCGAGGAAGCCGATCACGGACGCGGCCAGCCCGAGCAGCGCCGCTTCGGTGAGCAGGGAGCGGACCACTTGGCGGCGGGTGGCCCCGATCGCCCGCAGCAGCGCGATCTCCCGGGTGCGCCGGGTCACCAGCATCGTGAAGGTGTTGATGATGAGGAAGGAGCCGATGAACAGCGAGACCCCGGCGAAGACGGTCGGGATCTTCTGGTAGCCGCGGGTGAGGGTGTTCACGTAGACGGCCTGCTGGTCGGCCTGTCCGGAGGCGGTGGTGGCCTCGGCGCGGTCGGCCGGGAGTACGGCGGTGACGCGGTCGGCGAGGTCGAACTGGCTGGTGCCGGGGGCCGCGGTCAGGTCGATGCCGGTGTACTGGCCGGGGGCGGCGAAGAGTTGCTGGGCGGTCGCCTTGTCGAACAGGGCGAGGGTGCCGCCCGCGGTCACGCGGGTGTCGTGGGTGGTGACGATGCCGACGAGCCGCTTGGTCATGACCGGGCCGTTGGTGGCGAGCGAGATCGGGTCGCCGAGGTTGAACCCGCCGGCTTCGGCGGTGGCGGCGTCCACGGCGACTTCGTCGCTGTTGCGTGGGGCGTGGCCCTCGGCCAGGGGGTGGCGGCTGTCCTTGCCGTCGGGCCCGGGCACGTAGGCCCCGGCCAGGTTGGCCCAGGCCGTACCGGAACGCAGCGGGCTGCCGTCCGCGGCGGCGAGGGTGGCGGAGCCGTCGGCAGTCGGGCGGACTGCGGTGACACCGGGTACTTCGGCCAGTTTGCGTACGAGCGTGTCGGTGAGGACGCCGTCGCGGGGACCCGCGGCGGGGCCCGACGGGGATTCCTTCGCGGTCACGGTGACCGCGATGCCCGCGAAGCTCTTCGACGCGGCGGCGCGGTAGCCCGCGGCGGCGGAGTCGGCGAAGACGAGGGTGCCGCAGACGAACGCGACACCTAGGCAGACCGTCAGGACGGTCATGGCAAGACGGGCCTTGTGCGCGAGGAGGTTGCGCAGGGCTGTTCGCAGCATGGGGAGCTTTCGGAACGAGGGGGCGAGGGAGAGGGGTGGCAGCGGCCCGGGCGGCGTGGCCGGGCCGGGCCGGGCCGGGGCCGGGCAGGCCCGGGCCTGAGCCGGGTCAGGGCAGGTCAGGGCCGGGTCGGGGCAGGCCGGAGCCTGAGCCCGAGCCGGGTCAGGTTGTGCGGCTCGGGGCCTCGAACGCGAGCATCCGGGCGAGCACCGCGTCGGGAGTCGGGTTGTGCAGCTCGTCGACGAGGCGGCCGTCGGCGAGGAAGATCACCCGGTCCGCGTAGGCGGCCGCGGCCGGGTCGTGGGTGACCATCACCACCGTCTGGCCCAGTTCCCTCACCGAGTCCCGCAGGAAGCCGAGGATCTCGGAGCCCGAGCGGGAGTCGAGGTTGCCGGTCGGCTCGTCGGCGAACACGATCTCGGGGCGTGAGGCCAGGGCCCGGGCGACCGCGACCCGCTGCTGCTGGCCGCCGGACAGCTCGGCGGGACGGTGCCCCAGTCGGCCGGCCAGTCCCACCGTCGCGACGACGGTCTCCAGCCACGCCGGATCGGGCCGCCGCCCGGCCAGCCGCAACGGCAGGGTGATGTTCTCCAGCGCGGTCAGGGTGGGCATCAGGTTGAAGCCCTGGAAGACGAAGCCCACCTTGTCCCGGCGCAGCGTGGTGAGCCGGTTCTCCGACAGCGACGACAGCTCGGTGCCGCCGATACGGGCGGTGCCGGAGGTGACCGGATCCAGCCCGGCCATGCAGTGCATGAGGGTGGACTTGCCGGAGCCGGACGGACCCATGACGGCGGTGAACCGGCCGCGCGCGAAATCGACGGTCACCGCGTCCAGCGCGGTGACCCGGGCCTCACCCTTCCCGTACACCTTGGTCAGGCCGGTGGCCCGGGCGGCCGGTTCGCCGGCGTGCGGGGCGGGAGGTGAGAACAGCTGTGCCATGTGAACTCCGACGGGGGTACGGCGGCCCGCACGGATGGCGCGGACCGGAGAGACATCCCCATCGTCACGGCTCTCACCTGCGGAAACATCGTCCCGGAGGCGGGAGTTGACCTCTGCCGAAAGAGAGGAACACCCACCTCGCCTCCGTATTCGGACAGAGCCTCGGCGCGCCCGCATCTGCCTTTGGGCAGAGGCGACGTGCCGCCGTTCGATCCGGCGGGTGGGCGCCCGGCCCAACCGGAAGACCCGTGACCCGTCACGCGTCACCCGTCACCCGTCACCCGCGGCCCGCGACCCGCGACCCGCGACCCGCGACCCGCGACCCGTCAGGTTGCCAGTCCGGCCCGGTGGGCCAGGAGGGCCGCCTGCACACGGCTCGCGCAACCGGACTTCTCCAAGATCGCGCCCACGTGGGTCTTGACGGTGCCGATGCCGATGCCGAGCCGTTCGGCGATGTCGTGGTTGGACAGTCCCCGGCCGAGCATCGCCAGCACCTCGCGCTCCCGGGCCGTGAGGCTGTCGATCCTGCGGCGGTCCTCGGGATCGGGCACCTCCGACGCCGTTCCGTCGCCCCGCAGCATGCGCGTGACCACCGTCCCGGTCACCCCCGGGGAGAGGACGGCGTCCCCGGCGGCCGCGGCCCGCACCGCGCTGATGAGTTCCTGCGGACCCTCGTCCTTGAGCAGGAAGCCCGCCGCGCCCGCACGCAGTGCCCGCAGGACGTTGTCCTCGTCGCCGAAGGTCGTCAGCATCACCACCCGCGGAGCCGGATCGAGGGCCAGCAGCGGACCGATCGCGGCGAGCCCGTCACACACGGGCATCCTGATGTCGAGCAGCACGACATCGGGCCGGTGGACGGCCGCCGCCTCCACCGCCTGGCGCCCGTCGGCGGCATCGGCGACGACGTCGATGCCGTCTGCGTGACGGAGGATCAGGCTCACCCCGGCCCGGATCATCGTCTCGTCGTCGGCGAGCAGGACACGGATCGGCTGCGCGGGGTCGGTCACAGGGACTCCCAAGGTGTGCCGTCTTGGACGGAGGGGACGGAAAAGCGGTCGATGGCGATCAGCTGCCGGGTGGTGTCAAAGCAGTAGCGGGCGATCGTCAGGCCGCCGGGGTGGGTCTCGGTGGCTCCGTTGAACGGGTAGATGCACCCGTCCGTGCCGGGCGGACGGGGCGGCTCGCGCCCGGTCGCCGCGGCCCGGACCGCCGCGTTGTCCAGCACACCGCTGTGCGCCACCTGCTCGTAGGTCATGCCGATCCGGGGCAGCGGAGCGGGCCCGGCATCGGCGTCCGGCCGTGTGGCGTAGACGAATCCGACCCCGAGCAGGATCGACAGGCACACCGCCACCGTGCCGCAGGCCGCCGCAAGCCACTGCGCCGTACGGTGCACCGGCGCCATGCCCTCCGCCAGCTCGGGAGCGTCGAGGAACTCCGGGGAAGGGGAAGGGGTGCTCTCGCCGCCGGCGGCCCGTACGCTCACGGCATCGCCCGGCTCGGCGGGGACGACGGCGTGGACCTGGAAGCCCCCGGACGGCAGCTGGAGCGCCGTGAACGATCCGCCCAGCAGCTCCGTGCGCTCCCGCAGGCCCGTCAGACCCCGCCCGGTCCCTCTGCCCGGGCCGGGGGCAGCCGGGAGGGAGGGAGCGCCGTTGCGGACGGTGACCGCCACCGTCGCGTCGTCGTGCGCGACCGTCACGGTGGTGTGCGCGGTAGCTGCGTAGCGGTGGACGTTCGTCAAAGCCTCCCGCACGACGCGGTGGACCGTGCGACGCACCTGGGCCGGGCGCTCCAGGAGGTCCGGCCCCCGCCACTCCAGCCGTACGGTGATGCCTCCGGCGCGGGAGTCCTCGACCAGGGCCTCGATGTCGGCCCGGGTGCCGGTCGCATCGGTGAGCACGTCCAAGCCCGTGTCCCGGCCCAGCGGTCCCAGCACACCCAAGGCCTGCCGCAGCTCCCGCATCGCGTCGCCGGTGGTGCGCCGCACGAGCACCGCCTCCGCGCTCAGCTCGGGCGCCGCCCGTTCCAGGGCCAGTTCCAGGCCCCCGGCGTGCAGCGAGATCAGGCTGAGCCGGTGCCCCACCAGATCGTGCATCTCCGCCGCGATACGGGACCGCTCGTGGGTTCGCGCCTCGCTGTCGGCGAACCGCCGGGCCCGCTCCGCGGCGTCACCGCGCTCCCGCAGCGCCCGCACCAGGCGGCCCTGTTGCCCCTGCACGGTGCCGACCAGCCCCGGAACGACCACGGCCGTGGCCGCCAGTACGAGGCCCAGTGCCGCTCCGTAGAGCATGGAGCCCGGCCCCACCCAGGGCGCCGTCACCGTGGCAGCGCCCAGCACCAGCACCGCGGAGGCACCCAGCACCCAGGCACGTCGGCGTCCCGCACCGGTCCGGCGTGCCAACGAGTACGCGGTGGCCGCCAGGACCGGGCCGGCACCGGGCGCCAGGCCGGCCAGTACGGCGAGGACCAGCAGCACGGGGGCCCGCCCGATCCGGCGCAGCGGGAAGAGGGCCACGGCGGCGGCCACGGCCAGCAGCTGGAACTGCGGGTGCGGCGGCGGTCCCAGGCGGAGGATCCCCGCCAGGGTGGCCAGGGCGGCGGCAGCCACTCCGGCCGTCTCGGCCACCAGCAGTACCGGCCCCGGCGAGAGCGGGCCGCCCGGGCGGCGGCGGGTGAGACGGACGAAAGGGCTGGTGGAAGGCACAACGCCCAGTATCGGTGTTCGAACGCCGCACCGCGTGGACCCTCCGGCCGATCCGCCGCTCTGCCGAAGGACAGAGGCGGCCGGCCGTCAGCGTGAGCGGGGGGCGAGCCAGGCGACGTAGCCCCCGGGCAGCGGGGAGGCCGGCCAGGAGCGGGCGAAGGAGGGCGGCCGGGCGCGGCCCGCCGAGATCACGGCGACCGGCCGGCTGCGGCCGAGCACCGCGAGCCGCTCCGCGCTGATGCTCGCGTCGTGGCCGCCCACCTGCCGTGAGGCGCAGCCGGCGTAGTACGCGATGGGGATGGCCTGTTCTCCGCTGACCACACAGGGCGGCCGGACGCCGAGCCGGTGCAGGGCGTGCCCGGTCGCGGTGAGTACCCGGTGCTGGTTCCGGCTCCGCTCGTCCACCCGGTGGAGGACGGCCCCCTGGACGGCGGTGTGTACGAAGAGGGCGCCCGCCAGCACCCCGTACGCCGCCCTGCGCCGGCCCGGAGCGAGCGCTCTGGCCCGCACGGCGGCGAAGCACCCGGCCACGCACTCCGCCACGGGCACGGAGAGCACGGCGTACGCGGGCAGCAGGAAGCGGGGGGCCGCGTAGTCGACGGAGAACAGGTACGGCAGGGCCAGGCACAGCCCGACACCAGCGGCCACCGCGGCCGACCGGCCGCGGCCCGCGCGGCGGGCGAGGACGACGCCGCCGGCTGCCAGCAGGGGAAGCGCGAACCACCAGGCCGCCGTCCACGGGTGCGTCCAGGGGCCTTCGCAAGGGCGGCACAAGGTCCGTCCGACCAGACTGCGGACCTGGTCGTCGACGGCGACGTGCCAGCCCAGACCGCCCTGGATCTCGCTGGCCCGGG
This sequence comes from Streptomyces sp. NPDC048255, assembly GCF_040652415.1. Lineage (NCBI taxonomy): Bacteria > Bacillati > Actinomycetota > Actinomycetes > Kitasatosporales > Streptomycetaceae > Streptomyces > Streptomyces sp. NPDC048255. The sequence continues at coordinate 16,000 of NZ_JBEZMA010000076.1, read as the reverse complement.
CCAGCCGGGCGGCGAGGCCGCCGTAGGACCCGTACGCCTCCGCGACCCACGGCAGGGCCCCCAGCGCGACCCCGGCCACCGGCGCGGCGGCCACCCGCAGCCGGCGCCCGCCCGCGAAGACCAGGGCGGCCGCCACGAGCGGGAGGCTCAGCCACACCCCGTCGACCGGCCGCATCACGGTGACGAAGGCGACCGCGGCCCCTGTAGCGAGCAGGGCTGCCCGGCCGCCTCCGGGGCGCAGCGCGCGCAGCAGCCATCCGGTCGCCGCCAGGGCTCCGAGCGCGCACCAGAGGTTGGGCATGGCGCGCGGCCCGTAGTAGAGGGTGGTCCACAGGCCGGCGAACAGCAGTCCGGCGGCGCCCAGTACCGCCGGCGGGAGCAGTCGGCGCCAGACCCACAGGGCGAGGAAGAGGCCGGTGGCGGAGAGCAGCGCCAGGTAGGCGCGGAGCACGGCGGTGGACGCGGTCAGCAGTGCCACGGGTGCGACGAGGTAGGAGATCCCGCGGGCCCGGGGCGCGGAGAAGAAGGCGGTGGGGGTGCCCGACTGCACCTGGCTGATGTAGACGATCTCGTCCCAGCCGAGTCCGGTGCCCGGGGCCACCAGGAGCAGTTGGACCAGGGCGAAGACCCCGGCCGCACCTGCGGTCCAGCCGAGGGCCGCGGAGTCCGGTCCGCGCGGCGCGGGCCGTTCGCGGTCTCCGGCTTCCGGTACGAGGTCGCGTACGCCCATGGCCTGCCCTTCCAGCCGGCGGAACCGTCGCTGCGGTCGGCGGCCCCACCATAACCAGGCCGCCCGGCCGGGGCCTGGCGGGGCGGCCGATCGGCGCAGTGCAGGCGTGTGCGTGCCCGGGGAGGGGAAAACCGCCCGCGACGCGTCACGCGGCGCCACCTGGGGAAGGCGCGCAGGTATGCCGGAAACGATCAGCAGTTTCGCCACCCGCATCGCTCGGCGCCGCCGCGAGCCGGTCGCCGTCCAAGCCCTGCGTTCCACGGCGGCGGCCGTCATCAGCTACGTCGTGGCGCTCCGCCTCAGCAGTGAGCCGAACCCGCTGACCGCGCCACTGACCGCGCTGCTCGTCGTCCAGGTCACCCTCTACTCGACGTTGACCACCAGCATCCGGCGGGTGAACTCCGTGGTCGTCGGGGTCCTGATCGCGATCGGTTTCAGCGTGCTGGTGGGTCTGACCTGGTGGAGCCTCGGCCTGCTCATCCTGGCCTCGCTGGTGGTGGGCCATCTGGTCCGGGTCGACGAGTTCGTCCCGGAGGTCGCGATCAGCGCGATGCTCGTCCTCGGAGTCACCCAGGTCGCGAACACCGCCTGGGACCGGGTGCTGGAGACCCTGATCGGTGCGGCGGTCGGGCTGCTGGTCAACCTGGTCGTCGCACCGCCCGTGTGGGTCGGCCCGGCGGGCGCCGCGATCACCGACCTCGCCCTGCGCATGAGCCGCCTGCTCGACCACCTCGGCGAGGAACCCCTCGGACCCGCCAGGGTGGAACAGGCCGCGGCCCGGCTGCACGAGGCACGCCGGCTCGACAACGACATCGCGCAGGTCGACGCGGCCCTGCGGCAGGCCGAGGACAGCCTGCGCCTCAACCCGCGGGTCAAGGAGGGCCTGCTCTTCCGGCTGGTGCTGCGTACCGGCCTGGACACCCTGGAGATCTGCGCGGTGGTGCTCCGTGTGGCCTGCCGGACGCTCACCGACCTGGCCAAGGCCCGCCCGGACGGACCGCTCTTCGCACCGGAGACCACGAGCGCGCTCCAGCAGGTGCTACGTCACACGGCCGTCGCCGTGGAGAGCTTCGCCCAGCTGATCACCGCGCAGGTCAGCGCCAACGCGGAGGAGGCGGAGGCCCGCCTGACCGGGGAGCTGGCCGTGGCCCGGCAGCACCGCGACCGGCTCGCGGACCTGCTGCTGGCGGGCGCCCGCACGGATCCGGCCCAGTGGCAGTTGCACGGCGCGCTCCTGACCGAGATCGACCGGGTCCTGGACGAGCTGGGGGTGGACAAGCGCTCCCAGCGCCTGCTGGAGGAACTCGACCACCACACCCGCACCCGGCGCACGGGCCGCCTGCGCCGGCTCCTTCCGCGACGCGCCGACTAGGCCCTGAGACACGCCCTAGCCGGCGCGCACGAGCTCCAGGACCTTGATGCCGAACTCCAGCGCCTCGTCCGGCTCGCGCACGCACTGCTGGAAGTCGACGAAGCAGCCGTCCGCCCCGGTGTCCCGGATCCCGGCGAGGACCGCCGCGATCTCCTCGTACGAGGCACCCGGCCGAGGGTTGAAGCGGATGTTGCGCCGTAGGACGCCGGGATCGCGGCCGGCTTCCTCGGCGGCCTGCCGGGCGATGCTCCAGAGGGCGGTGAGGGCCTCGGGGGGCAGGACGGCGCCGACCCAGCCGTCCGCCCGGCGGCCCACCCGGCGCATCGCGGCGGGCGAGAAGCCGCCCAGGTAGAGCGGCGGGTGCGGCTGCTGGGCCGGGCGGAGGCCGACGTAGGCGCGCGGGATGCTCCAGTGCGGGCCCTCGTGCTCGAACTCCTCCCGCGTCCACATGCCCTGGAGGATGTCGAGGATCTCGTCGAGCCGCTGCCCGCGCCGGCCGAAGTCGGCGTTGACCGCGGTGTATTCGTCGCGCAGCCAGCCGATGCCGAACCCGACGTCCAGCCGGCCGCCGCTCACCAGGTCCAGCGAGGTGAGGCTGCGCGCCAGCAACAGGGGCGGGTACCAGGGGGCGTTGAGGGTGCTCATGCCGAGCCGGGCCCGGCTGGTCGCGGTGGCGGCGACCGTCAGGACGGTGAGCGGGTCGAGGAAGGTCCGGTACTCGGGCGGGTACGGGTTCTCCGGTGTGTGCCCCGGATAGAGGTCACTCGGCTCGACCGGGGTCAGTGAGCGGTCCCCCACCCAGAACGAGTCGAATCCGGCGCTCTCCGCGTCGCGCGCGAAGCCGGCGATCCGGGCGGGCTGCGCGTGGGTGCCGTACTGGGGCAGTGCGATGCCTATCTCCATGGCCTCATCGTGGACGGCGCCTGGCCGCGGGGCCCAAGGGCGCCACGCGTGACGTGCGGCACAGCCGGGGCGGGGCACGGGGGCCTGCCTGCGCCGTCTCCGGCATGAGGCAGGATGGCAGCCCGTTCGGAATGCGTACGTACGCCCGAACGCGGTGCCATGCAACACGATCTGACAGGTGACAAGGTGACGACACATCGCATACGGCGGCAGGCAACTGCCCTCGCCGCCCCCGCGGCCCAGCACGGCGCGGAGGAGGCCCGTTGAACCGGGACGTCGTGCTGCACGACTGGGTGGTGGTCGCCATAGCGCTCGCCGGAGGTCTCGCCGTCGGGCTGCTGCTGCGCACCGTCCTGCGGTGGCTGGGGGAACACGCGCGCCGGACCCGGTGGAGCGGGGACGACATCATCGTCGACGCGCTGCGCACCCTCGCGCCCTGGGCGGCCGCCATCGCCGGCGCCGCGGTGGCGGCCTCCTCGCTGCCGCTGACCACGCGGGTCGAGCAGGTGGTCAACCAGTCGCTCACCGCCCTGCTCATCCTCATCGCCACGATCACCGCCGCCCGGGTCGTCGCCGGTCTCGTACAGTCCCAGACGCTGTCGCGGACCGGAGTGGCCGGATCGGCCAGCATCTTCGTCAACATCACCCGGATCGTGGTGCTGACGATGGGCGTGCTCGTCGCCCTCGAAACCATGGGCGTGTCCATCGCGCCGCTGCTCACCGCCCTGGGAGTGGGCGGCCTGGCCGTCGCGCTGGCGCTGCAGGACACCCTCGCCAACCTCTTCGCGGGCGTGCACATCCTTGCCTCGAAGACGGTGCAGCCGGGTGACTACATCCGGCTCAGCAGCAACGAAGAGGGCTACGTCGTCGACGTCAACTGGCGCAACACCACGGTCCGCAACCTCTCGAACAATCTGGTCATCATCCCCAACGCGCGGCTCGCGAAGACGAACATGACCAACTTCGCCCGTCCGGAACAGAAGTTGTCGATCCTGGTCCAGGTGGGAGTGGGCTACGACAGCGACCTGGAGCACGTCGAGCGGGTGACCCTCGATGTCGTCGACAGCGTGATGGCCGATATCGCCGGTGCGGTGCCCGACCACGAAGCAGCCGTGCGCTTCCACACGTTCGCGGACTCCAGGATCAACTTCACGGTGATCCTGGGCGTCGGCGAGTTCAGCGACCAGTACCGGATCAAGCACGAGTTCATCAAGCGGCTGCACCAGCGGTACCGGACGGAGGGCATCTCCATCCCGGCCCCCGCCCGGGCGGTCACGCTCCAGCAGGACGGACTCCAGCTGTCCGGGTCCTCACCGCTCCCCCACCAGCGCGAGGCGTCCCCCTCGATGTGGGTGGACAACCAGGGGTAGGAGTATCCGTCGCCGTGACCGTCGCCGTCGCAGTCGCCGTCGCCGTCGCCGTTCAGAAGGAGTACGCGGCCCCCAGCGAGGCGAACTTCTCGCCGCGCTCGCGCATGCGGTTCTCCGAGTACTCCCGCAGCGTCGGCGTCTCGGCCAGCTGCGCGGCCACCGCCGCGGCCACGGCCCGCGCCCCCTCGGCTTCCCTGATGTCCAGGCCGTCCATCATCAGGTTGTCGTGAAGGTAGCGGTACAGGACGAGATCCGGGAGGCCGTGCGGGTTGAGCGCGGCGCGGATGGCCCGTTCCCGCTCCGCCGGCACGGTGGTGAAACGCTCGTGGTCGCGCGGCAGCGGGCCGGGCACCCGGTAGGCGTCGAAGTGGGTGAACTCGACGCGGACGCCGTTGAAGTAGCCGATCCGGATGCCCTTGCGGAGGCAGAAGTTGAAGGCCTCGGCGAGCCTCTCGACGATGGGCTCGCCGCGGTCGTTCAACGAGGTGTTGCACAGCATCGGGACCCCGGTGGCCTCGTGGAAGGCGGCCAGCAGGGCGTGCAGGGCCGGGTTCTGGTCGACGGTGACCGATTGGACGCGGGCCGAGTGGTCGAGATGGGCGACCGCGGGGATGCGGTCGCGCAGGGCGCCGCGGATGGTGAAGGTCTCCAGCATGTACGGGGACGGCCTGCTGTTCTCGAACCAGGCCGGCAAGTGCTCCGCCAGGACCACCGGGGCGACCGGGCGCCACCACTGGCGCTCCTTGAGGCGGTTGAGTTCCTCCTTGGCGGCGTAGCTGGTGGGGTCGGCCAGCAGGCTGCGGTTGCCCAGGGCGCGGGGGCCGATCTCGGAGCGGCCGTGGAACCAGACGAGGGGCCCCTCCCGCAGGTCGCGCACGGCGGTGGCGAGGTCGATCTCACCGACCGAGGCGATGAAGTGGGCGTGGTCGGCCAGGGCGCCGTCCAGGTCGGTGTCCGAACCGCCGAGGTAGGGCGTGGGGAAGCGGAAGTCGAACCGCCGGCCGCGGCTCTTCTTCCTGAAGGCGGCCAGGGCCATGCCGATGGACTGGCCGTCGTCTCCTACGCAGGGCGGCGCGACCAGTCGCCGGAAGCCGTACTTGTCCATCAGGTGGCTGTTGGTGGGGCAGTTCAGCGCGTAGCCGCCGGCCAGTGCCAGTACGGTGTCCGCCGGAGCGAGCTCGTGGCGGGCCAGCGCGTCCTCGACGTTGCGTTCCATGATCCTGACCGAGATCGCCTGGACCTCCTTCATGACGGCCCCGGCGAAGGACTCCTCCTCGGTGAACCGGGGGTCGCCGACGAGGGTGTCGCGGACCTGGCCGGCGATCTCGTCGAGCGCGGCCGCCGGTCGGGTCATGCTGGTGATGTCGTCGAAGGTGTACCCGTCGAGGATCGCCTCGCGGTCGCACCGCCCGTACGCCTTGGTGGCGCCGGCCAGCGCCATGAGGGTGCCTTCGCGCTGGTGGAAGCGGTCCTTGGCGGCGCCGTAGAGGGGGCCCGGCGACTGGACCGGGAAGACCGTCATCTCGCCTTCGCGTACGACGCAGCCGGTGAACCACTTGCTGGTGATCGCCCGCTCGACGACGAAATCGGGGCCGCGGTCGACGGCGAAGCCCAGAACGGTGTCGTCGAAGAAGGTGTCGCTGTCGAGCAGGACGGCGCTGTAGAGGTGCGCGAGGCTGTGGTACGCGAGTTCGGGGTGTTCGGCGCCGAGGTGGTAGTCGTCCACCGTGTCCAGGCCGGGTGTTCCCCAGATCTCGGTCATGTCGGCCCGCGACAGTCCGTGCTCGGCGAGCCGGGCGTCCACGAACTCTTCGAGGTGCGCCTGGTCGAGGAAGGGTGTGCGGTGCTGTTTCTGGCCGCTGAGGCGTTCGACTTCCCAGTGGGCCAGGAGGCTGACGCGTGAGCCCTGCTTGTGCCACAGGGAGAGGTTGGCGTCGTGGCGGTAGGTGACGTTCAGTACGCGTTGCAGGCCGACCGGGTTGACGTAGGCAGACAGGTAGTAGCCGTCCTTCATGGCCTCTCCATCAGGGTGTGGGTGTCCGGCCGGGGTCAGCGCTTGAGCGAGAGCACCACGCCGTAGGCGCCGCCGGGGCTTTCGAAGGCCTCGCGCAAGGTCCAGTCGGAGGGGCTGAGGAGCTCCTCCAGTTCGGACAGGGAGCAGTAGAGGTAGTCGAAGTAGGGGCCTGCGAGGGTGCCGGAGCGGATACGGATGCGCAGCTGGCCTGCCATCCGGCCCGCCCGGCGGTTCGCCTCGTGGTAGTCGGTGTGCGGCCGGCCCGAGGAGGCGTAGGGATCTCGCCCGGTGGCCAGCAGCCGGGCCCCGGGGGCGGCCACCCGGGCGAACTCGGCGAGGGTCGGACCCGCCTGCGCGGCGCCGCCGAGCAGGCCGAGATTGGCTCCGAGTGCCAGAAGGGTGTGGAACTGCCCTTGGGCGCAGGGCAGGTTCTCCGCGGTGCCCAGCAGCGCCGGCAGCGAGCGCTCGCGGCAGATGTCCACCGCGCCGGGCGAGGAGTCGACACCGGTGACGTCGAGGCCCTTCTCCCTCAGGTGCAGGACATGGCGGCCGGCCCCGCAGCCGATGTCGAGCACGGCTCCGTCGGCCCGGTCCGTCAGGAGGCGTTCACGGTGGGGCCAGTCCTCGTACGGTGCGAAGTACTCGGCGGCGTCGCAGACGCCGACGAACCCGTCCGAACGTTCGATGACCTCGAAGACGCTTCCCGGCTGCGCGCGGGCGGCCCAGCACCGGCGCAGCAGGTGGCCGATCGCGTCGCCCGTGGTGGGTTCCGCGTGAGCGAGGGGGCTTTCCATGGTGGTCCTCCGCGGACGGGGTGATCAGGCGAGGGCGAGCGCGCCCTCCCGTGCCAGGCGCCGGCACAGCAGCACCACCGAGGGCTCGTCCAGGTCCGCGCCGAGCACGCCGGGGGTGAACGTTCCGTCCGTCCCGGCCATCGCCGTGAGGGTCTTCTCGGTGTGGGCGGGTGTCTTCAGGCACCGTCGGCCGAAAAGGGTGTGCACCCGGTCGTCCTCGTTCCACACGCGGAGCTCCGTGGTGCGGCGCAGCGGTGTGGACGCGGTGATCCCGTCGGCGGCGGCGATGGCGGAGAAGCGGCCGGTCGCGAGTGTGCGCGCCCGGGGCAGGACGGACTCCAGGTACTGGTCGACCATCTCCCGTACGTCGAGGTCAGCCAGTGTTGCCGCGAACGCTTCGAGGGCGGGGCCGATCCGGGCCGCCATCTCCTCGCCGCCGTCGCGGGGCAGCGGTATCGGCCCTGACGGCGCGAGGTCCGCGCCGAACCGCTCGAAGCTCCGCTCCAGGACGCTGCGGGCCACGGTGTCGTAGCGCGGCACGTTGAACTGGATCGTCTGGTGGATCGACAGGCCGCCGTCACCGGAGGTCTTCGCCATGTGGGGGGTGCCTTCGGGCACGTAGAGCATGTCCCCGGGCCGCATGGTGAGTTTGCGGACGCCGGCGTCGGGGTCGTTCTCCCGCTCCCACAGGGTGGGGTGGATCTCCCAGTACTTGGTGCCGTGGGTCTGCATGACGATGATGTCGTGCGGGTCCGCGTGCAGGGAGAACGCCTGGGAGCTCGGCGGCGTGACGAAGAGGATCACCCCGCAGCGCAGGTGGGTCTCGTCCTCGAACTGCTGGCACATGGCGCGCAGGGAGGGGATGTACTGGTCCACCTGGTTCAGGGTCAGAGAAGCCCCGGAGGCGAGGTGTTGGGCGACCTTCACGGGATCGGGCGACCCCTCGGAGGCGAGCGTCATGATCCGCCGCACGTCGGCGGTGCTGCCGACGCTGCGGGTCCTGGGCTGTTCGCCCACGCTCATGTACGTCGACGGGGGCAGGTTGCGGCCCATGCTGCAGACCCAGAGCTGGGAGACGCGCAGGGTGCGCGAGTCGATGAGCTCGTCGATGTCCGCAATGCTCAGCAGGCCTGAGGTGTCGACCACGCCCTGCCGGTGCAGTGGGCGCCGCCCCCAGTCCTCGCCGATCGTGCGTACCAGTTCCGCGGCGACGCCGGTGCCGGGCGCGTAGCCCACGGCGCCCAGGGACGCCCTGTCCGAGGGAGCGTCGACGGTCTCGAAGTCTGTCTCTGCGAGTGGCTGCTGCACGGCTCCTTCTTCCACTGGGAGGACTGCGGTGCCCGGCGCGCGGTGCGCGCCGGGCCCCCGGGGGGGTCCGGCCCCCCCACCGGGGGGCCCCGACCCCCCCCGCGACCAGGGCGGATAGGGCACCGCCACGGGGGCGCGGGGGGGGGGGGGGGCGCGGCCCCCGGGGGGGGGGCGCGCCCCCCCGGGGCGGCCCCCCCCCCCGCCCGGTCTACTCGTCGGTATAGGACGCCGACTCGTGCGCGATGGTGGTCGGTACGGCCTCGTCGAACAGGTCGTCCGCCGCCTCGATGACGTTCTCGGTGTTCATGACGTTTCCTCCCTCGGTGAATTTCGCGAAGCAGTCGGAAATGACGTGTCACTTCGCATCGGGAAACCTCCCTCCGTTGCCGCAGAGGAGCGGCCCCTCGGGGTGGCTCGACGATTCGAACGTAACAACTGGCGTACGGCAGGGTCAACGACGGCAACCGTCGATCATCTATTTCAGACACGTGCGATGAAGATCGATCGAGGCCTCCGGATGCGCGGGAGGTTCAGAATTCGGCAAGCGCAGCTTTCCTCTTCACGGATTCTCCTCAGGAGCTCCGCCATACGCCCGGACGGGCGCCTGGGCCCCATGCCGCAGATACACCTTTCATCACGAATCAGCGGTTTGTCACGATATTTTGCCCGTATCCTTCCCCTGTCTCCCCCGCTACGCTGCCCGGATGCGGTCGCCGCCGACCCGCCCACCGCATCACCAACGAGTGGAGGCGAGACATCCGAATGGCCGTCCATGTTTTCGCAGGGCCCACGATAAAAAAGGCGGATATTTTCCTGGAAATCGACGACTGCATAGTGCACCCACCGATCCGCCACGGCGATCTATTCTCGATCGACGTGCAACCAGAAGATTTCATCCTCATGATCGACGGTCTTTATCACGGCCACGAGCCGATCCGTCACAAAGAAATACTGCGGACAATGAGCAGGGGTGTGGTCGTCGCCGGGGCCGCCAGCATGGGCGCTTTACGGGCGGCCGAACTGCATTCCTACGGAATGCTGGGATTCGGCCGCGTATTCGAGATGTACCGCACGGGTGAGATCGACGCCGACGACGAAGTCGCCGTATTGCACACGGACGATCCGGACGGGAGCGCGCTCAGCGAAGCCCTCGTGAACATGCGGCACGCACTGCGGCTGGCAGGCGAAGAAGGTCTGGTCGACGAACGGGAAGCCGCCGCGCTCCTGGAGACGGCACGCGCGCTTCCGTACGCCCGACGTTCCTGGCGGGCCGTCGAACGCGAACTCGCCGGGCGCGACCTCGTCGAAGACGAACTCGTCGGGCCCGACAGGGCGGTACCCCACGGCACCGGCCTCGCCTCGGCCGCCGAACGCGTCGGACGGCTGGCCAGAGAGCGTCCCGCCGAGGTCGCTCTCAAGCTGCAGGACGCCCGGGCCGGACTCCGCCACGTCCACGAGCTGGCACGGTCGCACCCACGACCGCGGGCGACCGCCGGCGTGTGGACCGACGGCTGGGAGACCGCCTACCTGCGCCGATGGGAGAGCCGCTTCACCGGAGAGCTCGTCACCGGACGCTTCGTCAGCGTCGCCGCCCGGTTCGACTACCAGCGGCTGTTCGGCGCCGACCACCGCACACGCTGGCGGACCCACGTACTGGCCACCATCGCCGGCAGCCCGCCCGGCACACCGGCCCGCCTCCTGGAGGAGGAGGCCTTGGCGGCGGCCTCCCGGCACGGCCTGGACTCACGGTCCCTGACCCCCGAGCAGATTCGGGTCTGGGTTCCCGAACGGGAACAGGAAGTACTCGACGAGCGGGAAATCACCCTGACCGTACTCATTCGCTCAGCCCGTCTGACTCCCGACCTTCAGGACCCTGCCACCGCGCGGCTCCTTCTCCCCTCCCCCCTCGCTCACCACTCCGAAATCGCCGCAAGTCTCGCAATGAACGAGGCAGTTGCCCGGACGGGATATGCGAAGAACACCGATCAGCTCAAGACCGCGGTACTCAGGACCCACCTCGCCCTGAACTGGCACCTGCAAAGCACTTGCAATACCGAGGTACTCGACGCAGCCGCCCGGGACCGCGGATTCACGTCCGCACACGAGGCGCAAGAGGCCCTGCGGCCCTACTTCCTGAGACGGCACCAGGAAAGCCGGACGCCGAAGGGAGCGGCATCGTGAACGCGCCCCACCAGACGCCGCCCACGGGGCGAAAGGTCTTCACCACAGGAACCCACCGCGTCCGCCCGCCCGCCGACACCTGGGACCTCATCAGCCCGCGCCTGCCGTCCTACGGCATCACCCGGATCGCCGACGTCACCGGCCTGGACGTCATCGGCATCCCCGTCGCCGTCGCCGTCCGCCCCCTCTCCCGCAGCCTGTCCGTCTCCCAGGGCAAGGGGCACACCCCTCTCCTCGCCAAGATCTCCGCCGCGATGGAGGCGGTCGAGATGTGGCACGCCGAGTTCGCCTGCCCCCCTGCCGTCCACCTCCGGACCCCCCCGTCCGCCCTCGAACTGTCCTACGGTCTCGACCGGCTGGACCAGCACACGGGCAGCCTCCTGCACGCCGGCACCCCGCTCGACTGGGTCGCCGCCACCGGGACGCTCAGCGGGGCGGCCGTCCCCGTACCCCTCGACAGCGTCCGCCTGCACAGTTCCCGTACCGGCCGGTGGCAGCCGCCGGGGCTCAGAGTCACCAGCAACGGCCTGGCCTCGGGCAACAGCTTCGAGGAGGCCGCTCTCCACGCCGTGTACGAGGTGATGGAACGAGACGCCCTCAGCGCCCTCAGCGCCAGCGCCGAGGACCCGCGGGTGAACATCCGCGTGGAGACCGTGGACGACCCCCTGTGCACCGGCCTGATCGAGCGCATCACCCGGAGCCGGGTGTTCCTGGACCTGGCCCACGTCCCCAACCGCTGGGGGCTTCCCTGCTTCGCGGCATTCGTATGGAGCGAGGACTTCGCCCTGCTCACCGCCGGTTCCGGCGCGCACTCCTCGCCCGGTGTCGCCCTCAGCCGCGCCATCACGGAGGCGGTGCAGAGCCGCCTCACCCTCATCAACGGAACCCGGGACGACGTCACCGCCGTCTACTCGCACGTCCGGCGCGGCGCCACCGCGCGGCCCCGGCACGACCCGGCTGCACGCGACTACCACGACCTGCCCGCGCTGACCGCACGGAACTTCGACGACGTGGGGCTCGAACTCCGCTGGGCCTGCGAGCAGATGGCCGCCGCGGCGGGACACGAACCCCTGGCCGTGGACCTCAGCACCGACGAGGAGTTCGCGGTCGTCAAGGTCATCGCACCCGGCATGCACAACGGCACCCGCCACGCCGTCCCCCGCCCCGACTACCGGAACACGGTCCCGCGATAGCACCTGGCCGCACCGTCCGGCGTGCCCGGACCCGACGGGACCCGTCGACAGCACGGCCTCGCCGCACCACACCCGCACCACACCCGCACCGCACCCGCACCGCACCCGCACCGCACCCGCACCTGACCGCAGGAGCACGATGACGACCGCCGCAACCACCGAGGTCACCAGCACCGCCTGGCGCACCCCCTACATCCGCTACGTGATCGGCCGCGGGATCTCCACCGCCGGAACCAGCCTGGTCAACGTGGTGCTCGCCTTCGCCGTCCTGCGGACCGGCGGCGACGGTTTCTCCGTCGGTCTGGTCCTCGGCTGCTCGGTGACCGCCCAGACACTTCTGCTGCCGCTGGGCGGCGTCCTCGCCGACCGGCTCTCGCGGCGCACCCTGGTCATCGCCGGCAACGCCCTGCTCGCCCTCGTCCAAGGCCTGATGGGGGCCGTCCTCCTCGGCGGGCGGCCCGACCCGGCGCTGTGGATGTTCCTGCTGGCCGCCGCCGCGACCGGAGCCACCGCAGCCGCCGTACAACCGGCCTTCCAGGGGCTCATCGTCCAACTCGTCCCCCCGCAAGCCCTCCAGGGCGCCAACGCGGCCCTGCGCCTCGTCCTCAACATCGCCCGCATCGCGGTGCCCGGGGTGGGCTCCCTCCTCGGCGCCGCCTTCGGCTTCGGCCCCGTCCTGCTCACCGCCGCGGCCGCCTTCGCCGTCTGCGCCCTCGTACTGGCCGGCCTGCACGCCGGGGAATCCGGGGCATCCGGGCGGACCGCCGGTTTCTACGCGGGCGCCCGCGAGGGCTGGGCCGCGTTCCGCAGCCGTCCGTGGATGTGGGGCTACGCCCTCTCGGGGACGGTCGCGGTCCCGCTGTGGATGGCCGGATACCAACTGCTCGGCCCTCTCGTACTGTCCGGCCGGCCGGAGGGAGCGCAGCACTGGGGGTGGGCGGTCTCGGCCTTCTCCGCGGGGATGGTGCTGGGCTCACTGATCGCCCTGCAGTGGAAACCACGCCGCGTCATGCTCGCCTGCGTACTCGTCCAGCTGATCTGGCCGCTGCCCCTCGCGGCCCTCGCCTACGGCGCCGACCTGGTCACCCTGCTCGCCGCGATGCTGATCAGCGGCGCCAGTCTGGAGCTGGCCGTCGTGTTCTTCGAGACCGCCAAGCAGCAACACGTCCCCGAGGCACTCATCGGGCGCGTGACCTCCCTGACCATGCTCGGCGAGACCGCCCTGGTCCCCGTCGCCTACGTGCTCGCCGGCACCCTGGCCGACAGCGCGGGGTCCACCACCATGATGTGGGTGTGCTGCCTGGGCATCCTGGCCGCCACGGTGGTCCTGCTCGCCGTTCCCGACGTCCGCGGGCTCACCTCGCTGAGCGCTCGCGGTACGAAGCCCGGCTGAGGAGGTCAGGCTGCTGCGGGCCCGTCGCGCGGGCGGACCCCGACCGCGTCGACGGGCGGCGCAGTCCCGCCGGGTACGTCAGTCGATGTCGAGGTAGTAGGCACCGGCGCGCACGTCGGCGAACAGGGTGAACTGCACCTGCGCCGCCCCGGCGTCGCTGAGGTCCATCTCGACCGGCTCGGCGTCCACCAGGACGTACTCGCCGTATCCCTCGAAGTCCCCCGGCCCGTCCGCGACCCCGATGTGGATCGGCGTCTCGTCGGGTACATCCGTGAGGGCCTCGCGCAGCCGCGCGGCAGTCCACACCTGCGGAGTGTGGTCGAACATGTCAGCCATGCACAGAGGTTAGAACCGCGACGGTCGCGCGGGGGAACGCCGCGCCGCGAACCGGGCAGTCCGGGGCGGCATACGAGTGGCTGCGCCGCAGGAGTGCAGCAACGGATCTTGCGGGGAAGGAAGTGCGGGTGCCCGATGATGAGTAGCATCCGGCAGCAACACCATGAGGTATGAGGAGAGTGAGCCGCAATGATCGACGAGCCGGACACCACGCCCATCCACAAGCAGTACGCGCAGCGGTTCTCCGCCGATCTCGAGACCAACCGCAAGGAACAGGAAGTCCTCTCCGCGCAGATCACGGAACTCGAGGCGCGTCTGAAGCAGCTGAAGGCGGACGAGAGCTGGCTCTGCGGCATGCAGGGCGCGCTGCCGGCACCCGCGAGCGACACCGCCGCCGCCGGACAGGAAGCACCCCAGCCGGTCCAGTCCCCCGCCGGGACTCCGGCTGCAGGGGTTGTCCCCCAGCCCCGGCGGGCGAAGAAGAGCACGGGAGCGGCACGGACGAGGAAGACGACGCAGGCCAGGAAGGCGTCCGGTACTCCTGCCGCATCGGGCGCGAAGACCAAGACCGTCGCGCGCAAGCCCGCCGCGCCCGCCAAGCCCGCCGCGCCCGCCAAGGCCGCCAAGCCCGCAGCGCCCGCAGCGGAGAAGAGCGCCGGGACGGACACGGTCAAGGGGGAACCCCCGCTGCGCGAGCTCGTCCTCGCCCTCCTGGTGGGCGCCGCGGAACCCCGTATGGTCGGCGAGGTCACCACCGAACTGGCCCAAGCGCACCCCGGCCGGTCGGCCTCCACCCAGGTCGTCCGCAACACCCTCGAGGCACTGGCGAAGAAGAGCCTCGTCGAGAAGGAACGCAAGCAGGGCTCGGTGATGTACTCCGCGCCACGGCCCGCGGTGAGCGAGCCGGTGTCCGAGGCGGCGGCGACCACCGGGACGGCGGACGAGAAGGAGCCGGTGCAGGTCTGATCCCTCACCGCCACCCGGCTGGTGCCCGGGCGTCACTCACCCAGTGGACGGCCGCACCGTGAGCAGAGGCGGGCCCCCGGATCGGTGGCGAGTCGGCCGCAGCCGGCGCACACGAGGTGCAACAGGCAGGCAGACTCGCCGCCTTCGTCCGGCGCGTCGCCGGGGGTGAGGCGGACGGTGTGGGCCTGTACGGTGCGACCGTCGACGGCCCGCTGCCCAGCGCTCCCGCTCACTGGCGCGGGAGCCTCGGCGATGACGGCCGTGTCGGGTTCGGCAGGTACCCCGGCTCCACCTCTGCGGCTGCTACCCGTCATGCTCGTTCGTCCTTCCCAGAGTTCTCGAGACGTGTGACCGAGGGTGGCGCCCTGGGGAACCCGCCGCAAGCCCCGACCGGAGGAGTCACATGCCGGACCCTGACCCCGTTCCCTTCTCCGACGCAATGGACGGACCGATGTACGTGGTCACTGCCGCGTCGGCCGGGCGGCTGGCCGGCTGCCTGGTCGGGTTCGCCTCGCAGTGCTCGATCGAGCCGCCCCGCTTCGTCGTCTGGCTTTCGACCGCCAACCGGACGTACCGGGTCGCGCGTGAGGCCGAGTACCTCACCGTGCACGTGCTGCGCCGGGACCAGCGGGCGCTGGCCGAGCTCTTCGGCGGCCGCACGGGCGACGAGGTGGACAAGTTCGCCGAGGTCGGCTGGCGGCCCGGCGTGGGCGGCACTCCCGTGCTGTCCGAGGCACGTGCCTGGTTCACCGGCCGCGTGGAGGGGGTCGTGCCGGGCGGTGACCACGTGGGATTCCTGCTCTCGCCGGCCGAGCAGTCCCCGGCAGACAGTGCTCCGCCGGTCCCGCCGCTGCGGTTCGCCGACGTCCGCGACCTCCAGGCCGGCCATCCGGCGTGACGCGGCCGGGCACCTCCGAGGTCAGGCCACCGGACGGGCGCCGCGTACGTGTTCGGGGTACCAGGCGGTGAACTTCACCGCCAGCACCAGCAGGACGACGGGGACGACCCAGTTCAGCCAGTCCCCGTGCCGACCCGCCTCCACGGCGATCAGGCCGGCCACCGCGATGACCGCGAACACCGCACCCCACACGGCTGTCAGGACGCGGTTCGTCCGGCGGAACAGCGGCGAGCCCCAGTGCTCGCGCGGCACCGACTCGCGGGCGTACTGCTCGGTGAAGGGCGTGAACGCCAGCGACCCCAGGGCCACCACCGCGATCACCGTGCTCGCCAGCGTCTGGGCGTACGTCTCCAGCCAGATCAGGTCCTGCCGGTCGAGCACCAGAGCCAGGACCGAGACGACCGCGAAGAACGCCCGCCCGGGCCGCACGATCGGCGAGCAAACCTCCTAGGTCCTGTCCGGGCGATCTTCGTGGATCAGCCCGCGTCGTCTGGTGCGGTGCATCGCAAGGCGGAGGATCGCAGCTCGTACTTGGCCGTACT
>NZ_JBEZMA010000075.1:0-31032 GCF_040652415.1 Streptomyces sp. NPDC048255 | reverse complement strand
GGTTACATTCCGAACCCGGAAGCTAAGCCTTTCAGCGCCGATGGTACTGCAGGGGGGACCCTGTGGGAGAGTAGGACGCCGCCGAACAATCATTGTGGGAAAGCCCCGCACCTTATGGTGCGGGGCTTTTCTGCGTTCTGGGGCAGGTTCCCGGCCCAGGACCTGGGCCGTCCGGGGGCCGGCCCGCTCCGGCGGTTGGGAAATCTTTTCGGCGTTCGTCCGTTCACCAGCATCGGGTTGCCGTGGACCTGAGCTGACGGCTCGTAGGGTGGGTGCATGGGCTACGACCTCGTCATCTTCGACAACGACGGCGTGCTGGTGGACAGTGAGCCGCTCGCCAACAGCATCCTCGCCGGGTACCTGACCGAGCTCGGGCACCCGACCTCCTACGAGGAGTCGCTCCGCGACTACATGGGTTCGGCCGTGCACCGGGTGCACGACCTCGTCCGGGAGCGGACCGGGGCGCAGCTGCCGGCGGAGTTCGACGAGACCCTGCACGCGCGGATCTTCGCCGCGTTCGAGCGCGAGCTGAAGCCCGTCCCCGGTGTGGAGGACGTGCTCGGGGCGATGACCTCGAGTGGGGTCGGCTACTGCCTGGCCTCCTCCTCAAGTCACGAGCGGATCCGGGTCGGCCACCGGGCCGCCGGCCTCGACGGGTGGTTCGAGGAGGAGTGGATCTTCAGCGCGGAGGACGTCGGGCAGGGCAAGCCGGCCCCGGACCTGTTCCTGCACGCGGCCCGGCAGATGGGCGTGGAGCCCGCGCGGTGCGTCGTCATCGAGGACAGCCCGCTCGGTATCCAGGCCGCGGTGGCCGCCGGGATGGACGTCTTCGCGTTCACCGCGATGCTGCCCGCCGAGCAGCTGCCCGGAGCCACCGGCTACTTCGGGGACATGATGCAGCTCCCGGGGCTTCTGCAACTGCCCGTGTGATCGCTCTACCCACGGGTAGCCCCTGGGCCTACGCTGACGCGCCATGACGGGTGATGTGTGGCTGCGCCGGGGGCGCGGCGCTCTGGGGGTCAGCTTCTTCGCGCAGGGTGTCGCCTTCGCGCTGCTCGTGACCCGGATCCCGGCCATCCAGGACCGGTACGGGATATCCGACGGGCTGCTGCCCGCCTTCCTGGCGGCCGTGCCGATCCTGGCGGGCGTGGCGAGCGTCGCCACGGAGCACCTGGTGAAGCGGGTCGCGCCGAGCGTCGTACTGCGGTGGGCGCAGCCGCTGGTGCTGCTGTCCCTGCTGGGGGTCGGGGCCGGGGACCAGTTGTGGCACGTGGCCGTGGCGCTGGGGGCGTTCGGGCTGGCGGTCGGTGCGCTGGACGCCTCGATGAACATGCTCGGGGTGAGCCTGCAGCAGGCGTACGGGCGCAGCATCATGCTGGGCTTCCATGCCGCGTACAGCCTCGGCGGGATCGTGGGGGCTTCGGCCGCGTGGGCCGGGGCGCACTGGCATCTGGGGCTGTTCGTCTCGTACTTGCCGGCCGTGGCGGTGCTGGTGCCGCTGGTGCTGTGGGCGAGCCGGTACTACGCCGACCGGGGCGGTGAGGGTGTCAGCGCGGAGAAGGGGCTGGGGGCGGGCGGGTTCAAGCTGTTGCTGCCGCTGTGCCTGGTGATGGCGTGTGCGTACATCGGGGATTCGACCGTCGCGAACTGGAGTGCCAAGTACCTCCAGGACGTGCTGGGGAGTTCGGAGCAGCTGGCGACCGTCCCGTACAACGTCTACATGGTGACCACCCTGATCGGGCGGGCCGTGGGGGACCTGGGTGTGCGCCGGTTCGGGGCCGCGGCCGTGGTGCGGGGCGGGGCGCTGGTCGCCGCGTCGGGGTTCGCGGTGGTGGCCGTGGCGCCGGGGCCGTGGGTGGGGATGCTCGGGTTCACGCTGCTGGGGATCGGGCTGTGCGTGATCGTGCCGCAGACCTTCGCGGCGGCCGGGAGGCACGCTTTCGAGAATTACGGTCCGGGGGCGTCCGACACGGCGATCGCCCGGCTGAACATCTTCAACTACGTCGGTTTCCTGATCGGGTCCCCGCTCGTCGGCGGGATCGGGGACGCCTGGAGCTACCGGGGGGCGATGCTGGTGCCGATGGTCCTCGTCCTGATCACGTTGTTCTACGCCCGCTCGTTCGGGCCGAGGGAGGCCCGATACGGTGTCGGGCATGAGCGGGCGCGGGCTGTTGATGTGGGACGAGGCGGTCACGGGGTATGACTTCGGGCCGAGCCATCCGATGGATCCGGTGCGCCTGGCGCTGACCATGGGTCTGGTGCGTGCTTTCGGGCTGGACCGGGCCATGGAAGTACGGGCGGCCGCCGGGGCCGGTGATTCGACGCTGAAGCTCGTCCACCGGGAGGACTACGTGGCGGCGGTGCGCGAGGTGTCCGCCGATCCGGGGGTGGCCGACGGCTCGTACGGGCTGGGCACGGTGGACGATCCGGCGTTTCCCGGGATGCACGAGGCCTCCGCGCTGATCGCGGGGCAGTCCGTGGCGGGGGCGGAGGCGGTCTGGCGCGGGGAGGCCGAGCACGCGGTGAACTTCGCGGGCGGGCTGCACCACGCCATGCCGGGCGGGGCGGCGGGTTTCTGCGTGTACAACGACGCGGCCCTCGCCGTCGCGCGGCTGCTGGAGCTGGGCGCGGAGCGGGTCGCGTACGTGGATGTGGACGTCCATCACGGGGACGGCGTACAGGCGGCCTTCTGGGACGATCCGCGGGTGCTGACGGTGTCCCTGCACGAGCATCCGCGGACGCTGTTCCCGCAGACCGGCTGGCCGGAGGAGACGGGCGGGCCGGCGGCCGAGGGATCGGCGGTGAACGTGGCGCTGCCCGCCGGGACCGGTGACGAGGGCTGGCTGCGGGCGTTCCACGCGACGGTGCCGGAGCTGCTGGCGGACTTCCGGCCCCAGGTGCTGGTGACGCAGCACGGGGCCGATACCCATTTCGAGGACCCGCTCGCGCATCTGGCGGTGTCCCTGGATGCCCAGCGGGCCGTTCAGGAGGCCTGTCACCGGCTGGCGCACGAGTACGCGGACGGGAAGTGGCTGGCCCTGGGCGGCGGCGGGTACGCGGTGGTGGATGTGGTGCCGCGGTCGTGGACGCATCTGGTGGCGATCGCCGCGCACCGGCCGGTGGACCCGGAGACTGCGGTTCCGGCGTCGTGGCGCCAGGAGGCGTACGCGCGGACGCGGCAGTTGGCGCCGGCCCGGATGACGGACGGGCGGACGCCCTCGTGGCGGGATTGGGACGCGGGCTACGACCCGGCGGACCGTACGGATCAGGCCGTTCTGGCGACGCGGCGGGCCGTGTTCCCGTTGCGCGGAATGCTCGCCTGAGGGCCGGGCGTTACGCCAACGGTGGGGCTGTTCGCCTGAAGTGATGAGCCGCCAGGTGTGGTGGGGCAGCATCGGAGGGTGTTGAGCACCGGCGCGCTGCGTGCGCATCTGCTGGCCGCCCGGTTGGCCGGGCCGATCGCCACCTCGCGGGAGGTCAGTCTGCGCAGCTACCGCCTGTTCGCGGCGCGGGATCCCCGGGTGCTGCTGGGGCTGGAGCCGGAGCGGTGCTGGGACGAGGGTGATCTGCTGGGGCTGATGGCCCGCAAGTGCGGGGTGTCGGCGGATCCGGCGCACGTCAGCGGGCCGGACGTGATCGACCCGGAGCGGACGGTGGCAGCGCTGGACGCCTTCGCCGGGCGGTTGCGGGACGCGGCCGGGGCGCGGTCGCCGGTGCTGTTCGGGACGGGTCACCCGCATCGCCTCCTGGGCTTCTACGCCTGCTTGGCGGGGGCGTTATCGGCGGCGGGATGTGTTGTCCTCACTCCGGCGCAGGGGGTAAGTATCGACATGGCGACCCGGTTCGGCGTACGCACGTACAGCATCGATTACGTACGGGGGGTCGCACTGGTGCGGGAGCCCGGCGCGCGGCGGCCCGGGAGTGCCACCGGCGCGCACACCCACTCGCCGCTGCCGGTTCGGATCGCGCTCGGGGCTCTGGCGGAGGCCGGCGGGCCGTTGCCGGAACTGGTGGTGGGGGACCACGGGTGGGTCTGCGGTGCAGGTCAGCTGGGTGTGGAGGCGATCGGTCTGGCGGATACGGACGATCCCGCGCTGTTCGTGGCGGAGGCCGAGGGGCTGGTCTCGGTGACCGTTCCGCTTGATGACGCGGTCCGCGCGGACTACTACCGGCCCCTCACTCGCTACGTGCTCGATCGGGCCAGTCTGCCGGGCGGGCAGGAGTGGCTGTAGCTCCTCTTCCCCACTCGTATCACGCGCCCCTACTCTGGGGAGTGAGCGTGCGACGACGAGGAGTAACCGGAGGGGAAGCCGGTGCCCGTCATGCGCGGAAGGTCAAGGTGTGTCATGGCTGCTGGCGAGAGGCCTCTCAATGAGGTCGTGTTCCTTACCGTGGCGGAGGTCGCCTCGGTGATGCGAGTGTCGAAGATGACCGTGTACCGCCTGGTGCACAGCGGTCATCTGCCCGCGATCCGGGTGGGCCGGTCCTTCCGGGTGCCCGAGCAGGCGGTCCACGAGTACCTCCGAGAGTCCTATGTGGGGGTGGAGACGGCCTGAGACTGGCTTCGGCAGGGCTCGGATTACAGGCTCAGGGCTTGGGCGGGTAGGCTAGGCCGACGTAGGTCGTGTGGGCCCAGACGCCCCGCACCGATCCCCGCTAGCGCGGGGATGTTCCGAGAAGTGAGCGAGGGTAGTCGTGGGCTCTGTTATCAAGAAGCGGCGCAAGCGGATGGCTAAGAAGAAGCACCGCAAGCTGCTCAAGCGCACCCGCGTCCAGCGCCGTAACAAGAAGTAAACGGCAGCTGTACGTGTTCTCCGCAGCCCCTCCACCATCCTGGTGGAGGGGCTGCGGTGCAGCCGGGGGACTTCTTCGAGGGAGGCGCTGAGCTCGTGGCGAAGGTCGTGCTGGTCACCGGGGCTGCCCGGCAGCTGGGAGGGCGCTTCGTGCGCCGGATCCAGCGGGATCCCGATGTGGAGCGGGTGATCGCGGTCGACGCGGTGACACCGCCGCACCGACTCGGAGCAGCCGAGTTCGTCCGTACGGACATCAGGCAGTCGTCGATCGCCCGCGTGCTCGCCGAGCACGCCGTGGACACGGTGGTCCATCTGGCGGTCACCGGAGGCAGTGCGGGCACAGGCGGTGCGCACAGCACCGTGAAGGAAACGAACGTCATCGGGACGATGCAGCTCCTCGGGGCCTGCCAGAAGTCGCCGACGGTACGGCGGCTCGTGGTGAAGTCCAGTACCAGCGTGTACGGGGGCACCTCACGGGATCCGGCCGTGTTCACCGAGACCACCGAGCCCAAGTCCCTGCCGGCGGGCGGCTTCGCCAAGGACGCCGCCGAGGTCGAGGGATACGTACGGGGCTTCGCGCGCAGACGGCCGGACGTCGCGGTGTGCGTGCTGCGGTTCGCGAACATCCTGGGGCCCTTCGCCGATTCGGCGCTCGCCGAGTACTTCTCGATCCCTGTGCTGCCGACCGTGCTGGGCTACGACCCCAGGCTGCAGTTCGTGCACGAGGACGATGTGCTGGACGTGCTGCGGCTGGCGGCCCAGGAGCCGAGGCGCGGGACCCTGAACAGCGGGACCTTCAACATCGCGGGTGACGGTGTCCTGCTGCTGTCGCAGTGTTCGCGGCGGCTGGGGCGGCCGACGCTGCCGCTGCTGCTGCCCGCGGTGACGTGGGCCGGATCGGCGCTGCGCGCGGTCGGGGTCACGGACTTCTCGCCGGAGCAGATAAGGCTGCTGACGCACGGACGGGTCGTGGAGACCACGCAGATGCGGGAAGTGCTCGGATTCGAGCCGATGTACACGACCGCCGAGACCTTCTCCGACTTCGCGCGGAGCCGGGGCAGGGGTCTGCTGCCGCCGGATCGGATGGGGCGGGCCGTGGAACGGCTGGCCGCCGTGCTGAAGGTGGACGGCGTGGATGCCGATGACGTGGACGTGGTGGAAGGAGCGCAGCGATAGTGGCGGACGCCAAGGTCATTCCGTTCGACGAGGACCGGCCGCGCCGGCGGCCCGTGGGGCGGCGGGTGCGGGTGGCCCCGCCGGCCGAGCCGGTCGCAACGGTCGAGCAGGCCCCGCCGGTCGAGGCCGCCATCCCGAAGCAGGGCGGCGGCGCCGGCTGGGACCAGCGGATCGCGGGCGGGCTGGCCTTCTTGCGGCGGCGGGTCACCGGGGACTACGAGGTCGACGACTTCGGCTACGACAAGGAGCTGACGGACCAGGTTCTGATGTCCCTGATGCGGCCGTTGTACGAAAAGTACTTCCGGGTCGAGGTCAAGGGCATCGAGAACATCCCGAAGGAGGGTGGTGCGCTGATCGTGGCGAACCACTCGGGGACCCTGCCGCTGGACGGTCTGATGCTCCAGGTCGCCGTCCACGACCACCATCCGGCGCAGCGGCACCTGCGGCTGCTGGCGGCGGATCTGGTGTTCATGCTGCCGGTGGTGAACGAGCTGGCGCGCAAGGCCGGGCACACGCTGGCGTGCGCGGAGGACGCGCAGCGGCTGCTGGAGGCCGGGGAGCTGGTCGGTGTGATGCCGGAGGGCTTCAAGGGGATAGGGAAGCCGTTCGGGGACCGGTACAAGCTCCAGCGTTTCGGGCGCGGCGGGTTCGTGTCGACGGCGCTGAGAGCGGGCACGCCGATCGTGCCGTGTTCGATCGTGGGGGCGGAGGAGATCTACCCCATGGTCGGCAACGCGAAGACGCTGGCGCGGCTGCTGGGGATCCCGTACTTCCCGATCACGCCGACGTTCCCGTGGCTGGGGCCGTTGGGGGCGCTGCCGCTGCCGACGAAGTGGACGATCCAGTTCGGTGAGCCGATCTCCACGGCGGGCTACGCGGCGGAGGCGGCGGAGGACCCGATGCTGATGTTCAACCTGACGGACCAGGTGCGGGAGCAGATCCAGCACACGCTGTACAAGCTGTTGGTGCAGAGACGGTCCGTGTTCTTCTGACCGTTGAGTGCTGGGGCTCCGCCCCGGAGCCCGCGCCTCGGACGCCGGCGGGGCTGGATGTGCCGAAGGCGAGGCTGCGCGCGTGCGCAGCCTCGCCTTCGGCCTGCCTCTACTCCGCGTCCTCCGCCTTGAGGCCCAGGCCCGGGAGCAGGCCTGGGAGCAGGGGCGGGAGGGTGATCTCCGGCTTGGGCTGGTCCGGGGTCGCCGAGGGGGGCTGGGCCGGCCGTCCCGCTGGCGGGTTGAGCAGGTCACCCGTACCGCCCAGGAGGCCGCCGACGGCCGGGGGCGTGGTGCTGCCGCCCGAGGGGGACGGAGCGGCACTGCCCGACGGGGTGCCCGAGGCCGGTGCGGAGGGCTGTTTGCCTCCGGGGGTGCCGGGCTTGGACGGGGCGGCCGGGGAGCCGGAACCGGAGCCGCGGGTCTGCTCCGGGGGCTTGGGCAGCAGGGACTGGAGCGGCGCCACGTCATCGTCTATGGCCCGGAAGACCGACTCCACTTCACCGCCCACGTCGGTGAGCTGTGGTGGGAGCTTCTCCCGGAGCTTGCCCCACACGTCGCGGTGGGAGTGGGAGAACGAGGACAGTGCCTGGATCGGGCCGAGCGAGCCGTCCCGTTCGTAGGCCGCCTGGAGGAGCCGGTGCCCCTCCGACGCGTCGTGCTTCATGCGCGTCAGCGCGCGCCGGATCTCGCCCAGGGACTCGTGGTCCAGTACGCCCGTCCGGCCGCGTTCCATCAGCCGGCGGGCTTCGGACAGGCGGTTCGAGGCCTGGTCGAGGAAGAGCTCGCCCCGGTCCGAATCGTCGTCCGCGAGGCCGAGCTTCAGGTCCTCCATGCCCCGCTTCACGGGGTAGAGGTGATCACCGGGCAGGGCGTCGGAACTGGCAGCGGCCACTCCGCTGAAGGCCCCTGCGGCCACACCCACGGTGAGGCCTCCCGCTGCGATGCCCTTGGACCAGCGGGAGCGGGGCCGCAATTTCCGGAGCGAGGTCGCCCGGTGGGCGCCGCGGCCGGTCCGCTGTTCGGGCACCAGAGGGTCCGAGGCGGCACCGCCCCCGGCCCTTTCCTCCAGCACCATGGCTTCCATGGCAGCAACGAGCTGGGCTCGCTGCACCACTTTGACGTCTGCGTCCAATACCGGGCGCGGCATTTCGCCGAGTGCGCTCGCCAAGGCCAACAGCCGGTCGTGGTCGGCAGGTTCGGCAGGTGCCTCGGACTGCTCGGCCGCCGGGTCCGGTTCCGAAGGGTCGGACGGGGTCCGATCCTCCAGGGCCTGGGCGAAGGCGTTCGCCCGCCGGTGCGGAGTCACGTTCGCGATCACTGGCGGCACCTCCTCTCGTCATGACGATCGACTCCCCAAGGTGTCCGGAAGGTTGCCCTCCTTGAGCACATCCACCCATTCGGGTGAGCGGCTTCGGGCAGGGCTTGTCCACAGGGAGCCTGCATTCCGCACAACGAGCGTCGCGGCACTTGGGTTACGGACGAAGGATGATCGGACCACAGCGTCATCGAGGGGTCACCGAAATGTGAGGTTGTGTTGTCGTGTCGGAGGGGGTCAGCGGGCGTCGTCCGGGAGGAGGCGGGCCAGGGTGCGCACCGCCCGGTACTGGAGCGTCTTGATGGCGCCCTCGTTCTTTCCCATCACCCTGGCCGTCTCGGCGACCGAGAGGCCCTGCAGGAAGCGCAGTGTCACGCACTCCTGCTGCTGCGGGTTGAGCTTGCGTACGGCTTCCAGCAGGGCCGCGTTGGAGAGGGACTCCAGGACGGAGTCCTCGGGGCTGCGCTCGACCTCGTTGGCGTCGAGCATCTCGCCGGTGGTGACCTCCAGCCGGAAGCGGCTGGACTTGAAGTGGTCCGCCACCAGGTTGCGGGCGATCGTCACGAGCCAGGCGCCGAAGTCGCGGCCCTGCCAGGTGAAGGTGGAGATACGGCGCAGCGCGCGCAGGAAGGTCTCGCTGGTGAGATCCTCCGCGGTCGCCTTGCCGCCGACGCGGTAGTAGATGTAGCGGTAGACCGTGTCGCTGTACTGGTCGTAGAGCCGGCCGAAGGCGTCGGCCTCGCCGGCCTGGGCGCGTTCGACCAGGTCCATCATGCGGGCCTGGTCGCTGTCCGCCGTGGGGCGGCGGGGGGTGGTCTGTGTGCTCGTACCGGCTGCGGCGCCGGCGGCCCCGCCCGTGCGGCCGCGTCTGCCCACCGTGGCCCCGCCGTCCGTCAGGGCATAGCAAGGTCCGGCCGGGCCGAGGCCGGCAGGTACCGCGGCGGCGAAGGCGGGGACGGCGTACGCGGTGGGGACGAAGCCGCGCAGGTGGTCGAGGACCGTTGCGCGCAGCGTAGCCAGGCCCGAGGCGTCAACCCCGACAGGTGGGTACACGGGACTCCCAGAGGCAGAGCTTCCATCACGTGCAGTGCGGGACCGTTCACCCGTCGTGGCGACAGATGAGCGGTGGCATGCGTTTGAGGAGAATAACGCTTCGTACAGGCAGCGCTACACCCAGTTGCTCAAATCACCGGTTCCGATACTTCTGTTGCGTGTCGAGGGCATATTCAGTCGCAGTTGGTGATCGGTTGGTGATCACTTGGGTGCGCGGAATGGACGCTTCCGAGGGGGCCCGCGACCGAGTCGGGCATGCCGGAGTGCCGCGCGGCGGGCGCGGGTAGAGGTGAGGGAATGCCCGTCAGCGGCGGTGGGGCGGCCGGTGGCGGCCCCTGGCCCGTATGGGGCCCGCCGTTGCTACTTGCGGCGGCGGTGCAGGGCGATCGCGGCGGCCGCGCCGCCCGCGATCGCGCCGACCCCGGCGGCGGCCGGGACGCCGACCTTCACGGCCTTGCGGCCGGTCCGATAGTCGCGCAGCCGCCAGTCGTTGGTACGGGCATGCTTGCGCAGTTTTGTGTCGGGATTGATCGCGTACGGATGCCCGACCAGCGACAGCATCGGGATGTCGTTGTGCGAATCGCTGTACGCCGCGCAGCGCGTGAGATCGAGGCCCTCGGCCGCGGCCAGGGCGCGTACCGCCTCCGCCTTGGCGGGGCCGTGCAGGGGCTCGCCGACCAGGCGGCCGGTGTAGACCCCGTCCACGGACTCGGCGACGGTGCCCAGGGCCCCGGTCAGGCCGAGCCGGCGGGCGATGATCGTGGCCGTCTCCACGGGCGCGGCGGTGACCAGCCACACCTTCTGGCCGGCGTCGAGGTGGGCCTGGGCCAGGGCGCGGGTGCCGGGCCAGATCCGCTCGGCCATGTACTCGTCGTAGATCTCCTCGCCGATGGCCATCAGTTCGCAGACCTTGTGGCCCTTGACGATGGACAGGGCGCTGTCGCGCGCGTCCTGCATGTGCTCGGGGTCCTCGACGCCGGCGAGGCGGAACCAGGCCTGCTGCCAGGCGAAGCGGGCGAGTTCGCGGCGCTGGAAGAACGCGCGCTTGTAGAGGCCGCGGCCGAAGTGGAAGATCGCGGCGCCCTGCATGACGGTGTTGTCAAGATCGAAGAAGGCGGCGGCGAGGTCGTCGCCGGCGACGGGGAACTCCGGCTCGGCCGGGGGCTCCAGCACCTCGGGCGCTTCCGCTTCCGCCGCTTCCGGTGCTCCGGCGAGCGGTGGTGGGGCGTCGGCCAGCGCGGTCTTGCGGGCGGCCTCGGCCGAGGCCTCGCCTGCCAGCACGCTCCGCGCGGTGGCGGAGCGCCTACGGGGGGTGAGCCATCCCAGAGCGGCCATGACGCGAGCATAGCCACTGTGTTCGGGAGTTCCCGAACCGATGGGAAACAGCGGCGTGAACTCTTCGCGGCGCCGTCCGGGGGAACCTCGGGGCCGGCCGGGCGCGCGAGAATGAGGGCATGACTCCTCTGTTGCGCCGCAAGGAAAAGAAGCGTCCCGAAGAGCGGCTGGTGACGCTGATCGGGAAGCCGGGGTGCCATTTGTGCGATGACGCACAGGCCGTCGTCGAACAGGTCTGCACGGAGACCGGTGCGCAGTGGGAGAAGAAGGACATCTCGCAGGACGAGGAGCTCTACCGGCTGCACTGGGAGCAGATTCCGGTGGTGCTGGTGGACGGCGAGCAGCACACCTTCTGGAGGGTGAACCCGGACCGGCTGCGGCGGGCGTTGGAGGGCTGACCCTCGGCCCGGTTACCATCATGGGCGATTTATGGGGTCTCGGGGGCGTATCTGTGAGGAGTGTGTACGGTTTTGCCCCCTTCGGGATTTGAACGGGTTCGGCGTGCCGCCGGTTCCGGCGATATGGGGCGGGGTTGCGTGACCCCGGTCACTTTGCTCGGACAAAGCGGACACAATCTTTGTGCACGCGTTCACAAAGGCATAGCCTGCTGTCGACGGGGCGGTCCTGGGACAAGTGGCCGCCTGCAGCCCCGCTCATCCCGCAGGAGCATCGTGGCAACTGGCCGAACTCACCGACCGGCGACCCGCAGCCGAGGTATTCCCGAGGCCACTGTCGCCCGGCTTCCGCTGTACCTGCGCGCCCTCACGGCGCTCTCCGAGCGATCGGTGCCCACGGTGTCCTCCGAGGAGCTCGCGGCCGCCGCCGGAGTCAACTCCGCGAAGCTGCGCAAGGACTTCTCGTACCTGGGCTCCTACGGCACCCGGGGCGTCGGGTACGACGTCGAGTACCTCGTCTACCAGATCTCCCGCGAGCTCGGGCTGACCCAGGACTGGCCGGTCGTCATCGTCGGTATCGGTAACCTCGGCGCCGCGCTCGCCAACTACGGCGGTTTCGCGTCGCGCGGCTTCCGCGTGGCCGCGCTGATCGACGCCGACCCCGCGATGGCCGGAAAGCCGGTCGCCGGGATGCCCGTGCAGCACACCGATGACCTGGAGAAGATCATCGAGGAGAACGGCGTCTCGATCGGTGTCATCGCGACGCCGGCCGGCGCGGCGCAGCAGGTCAGCGAGCGGCTGATCGCCGCGGGTGTCACCTCCATCCTGAACTTCGCCCCGACCGTGCTGTCCGTGCCCGACGGCGTCGACGTGCGCAAGGTCGACCTCTCCATCGAGCTCCAGATCCTCGCCTTCCACGAGCAGCGCAAGGCCGGTGAGGAAGCGGCCGCCGCCGCTGCCGCCGGCGGCTCCTCCGTGGGCGGCGCCGCGCCCGCCGCGGCCGTGGTCCCGCCCGCCGGGCGGGCCGCCGCCGAGGCGCGCAAGGGCGGTCCCGAGGGCGACGTGCCGGCGGTGATGCCGGCATGAGTCTGCTCGTCGTGGGCCTGAGCCACCGCAGCGCACCCGTCAGCGTGCTGGAGCGCGCCTCGCTCTCCGCTGACGCCAAGGTGAAGCTGCTGCACGACACCCTCGCCGCCGAACCGGCGGCGGAGGCGGCCGTGCTCGCCACCTGCAACCGCATCGAGCTCTACGCGGACGTGGACAAGTTCCACGCCGGCGTCGCCGAGCTGTCCACCCTGCTGGCGCAGCACAGCGGCGTGGCGCTGGAGGAGCTCACCCCCTATCTGTACGTGCACTACGAGGACCGGGCGGTGCACCACCTGTTCTCGGTGGCGTGCGGGCTGGACTCGATGGTGGTCGGCGAGGGGCAGATCCTCGGACAGATCAAGGACGCCCTCGCGCTCGGCCAGGAACAGCACACCGCGGGCCGGCTGATCAACGACCTCTTCCAGCAGGCGCTGCGGGTCGGCAAGCGGGCTCACTCGGAGACCGGCATCGACCGCGCGGGCCAGTCGCTCGTGACGTTCGGGCTGGAGCAGCTCGCCGTTCACCTGCCGGTGGGGGAGTGGGCTGCCGGGAAGCGGGCGCTGGTCATCGGCGCCGGGTCCATGTCCTCGCTGGCGGCGGCGACGCTGGCGCGGGTGGGTGTCGCCGAGATCGTGGTCGCCAACCGGACCGCGGACCGGGCGGAGCGTCTTGCCGAGATTCTGGTTGCCTCGGGCACCGGGGTAGCGGCCTCTGCCGTTGGGATGGCGGCCGTCGCGGATGAACTGACACGAGTCGATGTGGTGGTGTCCTGCACGGGCGCCACGGGGTTGGTGCTGAGCGCCGATGACGTGCTCGCCGCCGTGTCCTGGGGCTCCGCCCCAGACCCCGCGCCTCAATCGCCGGCGGGGCTGGATGATGCGGCGGGGCTGGAAGATCTGGGCTCCGCCATGGATTCGGCTTCCGGCGTGACCGCAGGGCCGGCGCCCGATGCCGAAGTCGTCGCCCGGCTGGTAGCCGCGGCCCGGGACGGGGGCCGGCTCGCCGATGCCGGGGCCGCGCGGACGATCACCGCGGGCGCCGTGGTGGACCGCGACGGGTGTCCCGTCGGGCTGGACGCGCCGGCCGGGGACCCCGCACGGGCCGCCGACGGGCGCTCCGCGCTGACCGGGGTCGACGCCAACTCCCTGGAACTGCACGGGACCTGGGCCGACCAGGGCGAGGCCGCCGCGCAGCGGCAGCCCCGGCGCGGGACCCGTACCCAGGCCGACGGCGCCGCCGTACGGCTCGCGCTGCTGGACCTGGCCATGCCGCGGGACATCGACGCGGCCGTGCACCGGATCCCCGGCGTACGGCTCGTGGACATCGAGTCGCTCGCGGAGGCGTCCGCCGACGCCCCGATGGCGGCCGACGTCGACGCCGTGCGCGCGATAGTCGCCGGGGAGGTGGCCGCCTTCGGCGCGGCCCAGCGGGCGGCGCACATCACGCCCACCGTCGTGGCCCTGCGGGCCATGGCCGCCGAGGTCGTCGCCATGGAGGTGGCGCGGCTCGACGGGCGGGTCCCCGATCTCGACGAGCGGCAGCGGGCCGAGGTCACCCAGACCGTGCGCCGCGTCGTCGACAAACTCCTCCACGCGCCGACCGTGCGCGTCAAGCAGCTCGCCAGCGAGCCCGGCGGCGCCGGGTACGCGGACGCACTGCGCGAACTCTTCGATCTGGACCCGCTGACGGTGGCCTCCGTCAGCCGGGCCGACGCGGCCGACAAGAACGACGACTCAGGACGGGCATCATGAATCCACGTCTCGACCAGCCCCTCCGGCTCGGCACGCGGCGCAGCAAGCTGGCCATGTCCCAGTCAGGCCATGTCGCCGACGCGGTACGGGCGGTCACCGGCCGTCCCGTCGAGCTCGTGGAGATCACGACCTACGGCGACGTGTCGCGCGAGAACCTCGCCCAGATCGGCGGGACGGGCGTGTTCGTCACCGCCCTGCGTGAGGCGCTGCTGCGCGGCGAGGTGGATTTCGCCGTGCACTCGCTGAAGGACCTGCCGACCGGCCAGCCCGACGAACTCGTGATCGCGGCCATGCCGCAGCGCGAGGACGCCCGGGACGCGCTCGTCGCGCGGGACGGCCTGACCTTCGAGCAGCTGCCCGACGGGGCCCGGATCGGTACCGGTTCGCCGCGCCGCATGGCGCAGCTGAACCACCTGGCGCTGTCGCTCGGCAAGCGGATCGAGACCGTGGCGATCCGCGGCAACGTCGACACCCGCATCGGCTTCGTCCGCGACGGCGAGCTCGACGCCGTCGTGCTGGCGGCCGCCGGACTGAACCGCATCGGCCGCGGGGACGAGGCGACCGAGCTGCTGCCGGTCGACAGCGTCCTGCCGGCTCCCGGCCAGGGAGCCCTGGCCGTGGAGTGCCTCGCGTCCGACGCGGACCTGATCGCCGCGCTCGGCGAGCTCGACGACCCGTACACCCGGGCCGCCGTGACCGCCGAGCGTTCCCTGCTCGCCGCCCTGGAGGCCGGCTGCAGCGCACCCGTGGGGGCGTTCGCCGACCTGTTGGCCGACGGGCAGATTGTCAATGAAATGCGCCTGCGCGGCGTCGTCGGAACCCTCGACGGCTCGACGCTGGTGCAGCTGTCCACCACCGGTCCCGTGCCCCAGTCGTACGACGAGGCCATGGCGCTCGGCCGCGAACTCGCGGACGAGATGCTGGCCAAGGGCGCGGCCGGTCTGATGGGGGAGCGATCGCTTTGAACCCCACACGTCCGACCACCTCCGCTTTTCCGGCCGTCGCCGGCCACGGACACGTCACCTTCCTCGGTGCCGGCCCCGGCGACCCGGGTCTGCTGACGCTGCGCGCCGTCGAGGCGCTCGCGGCCGCGGACGTACTGATCGCGGAGCCCGAGGTGCTCGAGGTCGTGCGCACACATGCGCGCGCGGGTGTCGACACGCCACAGCTGACGATTGCTGACGATGTGTCAGCAGCCGCCGGGGTCCCGGTGATCCGAGATGCCGCCAATCTTGTCATGGAGGCCGCACGGTCCGGCAGGCGGGTCGTCCGTGCCGTCACCGGCGACCCCGGGCTCGACGGGAACGCGGCCGAGGAGATGCTCGTCTGCGCCACCGAGGGCATCCCCTTCGAGGTGGTGCCGGGCATTCCGACGGCCGTGGGCGTGCCCGCGTACGCCGGTGTGCCGCTGCGCGACAAGCACGGCGACGACAACGGCGTGCGCTTCGTGGACGCGAAGAACGCCTCGGCGCGCTGCTGGACCGAAGTGGGAGCGAGTGACGGGATACTCGTCGTCTCCGCGACGCTGGAGACCGTTTCGAGCGCCGCCGCAGAGCTGGTGAGCGCCGGGCGCAAGCCCGACACCCCGCTGACCGTGACCGTCGCCGGTACGACCACGCGCCAGCGCACCTGGTCCGCGACGCTGGGCACGATCGCCCAGGTGTTCAAGCAGGGCAAGGTGCTGCCCTCGCCCGAGGGCGCGCGGCCGGTCATAGCCGTGGTCGGTGAGCACAGCGCCGCCGCGCGGCGCGAGGAGCTGGCCTGGTTCGAGTCGAAGCCGCTGTTCGGCTGGCGGGTGCTCGTACCGCGGACCAAGGAGCAGGCCGCCTCGCTCTCCGACCAGCTGCGTTCGTACGGCGCGGTGCCGCACGAGGTGCCGACCATCGCCGTGGAACCGCCGCGCACCCCGCAGCAGATGGAGCGGGCCGTGAAGGGCCTGGTCACCGGCCGCTACGAGTGGATCGCCTTCACCTCGGTCAACGCCGTGAAGGCCGTCCGCGAGAAGTTCGAGGAGTACGGGCTCGACGCGCGGGCCTTCGCGGGGATCAAGGTCGCCGCCGTGGGCGAGCAGACCGCCGCCTCGCTCGTCGAGTTCGGTGTGAAGCCGGACCTGGTGCCGAGCGGGGAGCAGTCCGCGGCCGGGCTGCTGGAGGACTGGCCCCCGTACGACCCGGTCTTCGACCCGATCGACCGCGTGTTCCTGCCGCGGGCCGACATCGCGACCGAGACGCTGGTCGCCGGGCTGATCGAGCTCGGGTGGGAGGTCGACGACGTCACGGCCTACCGCACGGTGCGCGCGTCTCCGCCGCCGGCGGACACGCGTGAGGCGATCAAGGGCGGCGGTTTCGACGCCGTCATGTTCACCTCGTCCAGCACGGTCCGCAACCTCGTCGGCATCGCCGGGAAGCCGCACAACGTGACCGTCATCGCGTGCATCGGGCCGGCGACGGCCAAGACCGCGGAGGAGCACGGGCTGCGCGTGGACGTGCTGTCGCCGGAGCCGTCGGTTTCGAAGCTCGCGGAGGCCCTGGCCGAGTACGGCGCGGCGCGCCGCGAGGCCGCCAAGGAGGCCGGCGAGACGGTGTTCCGGCCGAGCGAGCGACGGCCGGGAGCCCGCAGGCGGCGCACCACCTGACCGGTGCGACGGAAGTGACGAGGGGCCCGGGCGCACGGCGCGCCCGGGCCCCTCGCCGTCGCGGGCCGCCGGGCCCCCCTACGCTGGACGCGACTGTTCTCGATGCTCGAAGAGGCGACTAGAAGATGAGCACGTACGGATCCTTCCCCGGCTCGCGGCCCCGGCGGCTGCGCACCACCCCGGCGATGCGGCGGATGGTCGCCGAGAACCGGCTGCACCCCTCGGACCTGATCCTTCCGGCGTTCGTCCGGGAGGGCATCAGCGAGCCCCTGGCGATCTCGGCCATGCCGGGCGTCGTCCAGCACACCCGCGACACGCTGCGCAAGGCCGCCGTGGAGGCGGTGGAGGCGGGGGTCGCCGGGATCATGCTCTTCGGGGTCCCGGCCGACGAGAACAAGGACGCGCTGGGTACGGCGGGCACCGAGCCGGACGGGATCCTCCAGGTCGCGATCCGCGACGTGAAGGCCGAGGTCGGGGACGACCTGGTGATCATGTCGGACCTGTGTCTGGACGAGTACACCGACCACGGGCACTGCGGGGTCCTCGACGAGCACGGCCGGGTCGACAACGACGCCACGCTGGAGCGGTACGCCGAGATGGCGCAGGTCCAGGCCGACGCGGGCGTCCACGTCGTGGGCCCGAGCGGAATGATGGACGGCCAGGTCGGCGTCGTCCGGGACGCGCTGGACGAGACCGGGCACGAGGACGTCTCCATCCTCGCGTACACGGCGAAGTACTCCTCCGCCTTCTACGGCCCCTTCCGGGAAGCGGTGGCCTCCTCGCTCCAGGGCGACCGCAAGACCTACCAGCAGGACCCGGCGAACGCCCGCGAGTCCCTGCGGGAGCTCGCCCTGGACCTGGAGGAGGGCGCCGACATGGTGATGGTCAAGCCGGCCGGACCCTACCTGGACATCCTGTACCGGGTCGCGCAGGCGGTGGACGTGCCGGTGGCCGCGTACCAGATCAGCGGCGAGTTCGCGATGGTCGAGGCGGCGGCGGAGAAGGGCTGGATCGAGCGCGACCGGGCGATCCTGGAGACCCTGCTGGGCATCAAGCGGGCCGGCGCCGACACGATCCTCACCTACTGGGCGACCGAGGTCGCGGGCTGGCTGCGCGAGACCCGCTGAGGTCCGCCGCCCAGCCGGACAGCCGCTACGGCCACTCCACGAGCCCGACGAAGGCCAGGACGGCCAGCAGCACGAACGACGGAGCCGCCAGGCCGGAGGAGATCCGGCGGGCGGCTTTCCGGTTGCTCCAGGGCAGCAGCCAGGTGACCACCAGGGCCGGCAGCACCATCAGGAGGAGCAGCACGAAGACCGGGTAGGCCAGGGTGAGGGAGGCCTCGAACCGGTCGGTCGCCTCCGCGTCGCAGGAGTCGCAGGCCATCGGCGACAGCCCGACGAGGAGGAGGGCCGCAGCGGCCGTCGCCACGGTCAGCAGGGTGGAGACGAGCGCCACGGCGAGGGCCCGCCTGCGGCTGGAGGTTTCCGCGTTCATGGACCCCATCCAACGGGACCGCGGGCCGCGGCACATGAGTGCTGGTACTCAGGCGGGGCCGGGCGCATTCACGCGCCCGGCCCCGCCCGTACCGCTGACCCGCCCCGCCCGGAGGCGGCGCCCCTCAGCCCTTGCTCACCGCCAGCAGGATCTCCGGCAGCTTCCCGGACACCGCCGGCGCCGCCAGGCGCAGGCCCGCCCAGGTGGCCAGGGTGCCCCAGCCCACGCCCAGCGGGACCAGCAGCCAGGAAGTGCTCTGGTAGTCCGCCACGTTGAACCAGACGGTCAGGGCGATGACCGGTGCGCAGATCGCCGCCGAGGCCAGCATGCCGCCGAAGATGCTCATCCAGGCGAGTCCTCCCTGGCCCGGGGCGACGTTCTTGAACGCGCCGTCCGTGGGGATGGAGTACGCGAAGCGGGCCGAGGACAGCGCCCCGGTGCACAGCATCGAACCCAGCAGGGCCAGCGACAGGCCGAGCCCCGCGGGGAAGGCCCGCCAGTCGCCGAGCAGGGCGGCCGTGACCACCGTGACGAGGACCGTGTACGGGACCGTGACGAGGGCCAGCGCACCGGCGCGGGCGCGCAGTTCCACGTACGCGTCGCGGGGGGTGGAGATGGTCTGCGCGACCATCCAGAACGCCGAGGTGTCCTGCCCGAACTGGTTGTACATCTGGACGCCGAGCATGCCCGCGCCGAAGCAGGCGAGGTAGACGGAGCCGGTGCCCTGGAGGGCGTTGAAGACCGGCACGATCATGCCGATCGCCAGCGCGGTCACCCAGGAGGCCTTGGTCTTCGGGTCGCGCACCGCGTACCGCAGGGTGCGTTGCATGGTCGCGCCGGTCCGGCCGCCGGGCAGCAGCGACCACAGGCCGTGCTCGCCGCGGTCCTTGGCCGGCGCCGCCGCCGCGATGGTCGAGCCGTCCGGCGTGACCATCAGCTTGGTGAGGCTGCGCTCCCAGAACCACACGAGCAGGGCCAGCGCCCCGAGGGTCAGCAGCAGTTGGCCCGCGGCCCGGGCGTACGCGCCCTCGCTCGCCGAGTCCACCATGCCGACGGCGGTGGCGGGCGGCAGCCACCGCACCACTTCCTCCACGGGCTCCAGCCGGGCCAGGCCGCCCGCCTCGAACAGGCGCTGGCTGGCGAAGTTGGCCAGCTGCGCGCCCACCGCGATCAGCAGGCCGCTCAGCAGTGCCAGGTCGCGTCCCTTGCGGCTGGTCAGCAGCCGCACGTTGGCGGTGGCCACCGCCCGGGCGAGGGCCACGCAGCCCACCAGAAGGAGGGGGACGGCCAGGACGGCGGCCACCGCGCCCGCGGCCCCGCGGGCGACCGCGATCACCGAGCCGACCGCCAGGCACAGCGTGAACAGCGGGCCGATGCCGACCAGCGAAGAGGCCAGGAGGGCCCGTACCAGCGGACGCGGCCGGAGCGGCAGCATCACGAGGCGGCTCGGGTCGAGCGTCTCGTCACCGGTGGGGAAGAACAGCGGCATGAAAGCCCAGCCGAGCGCGAGGATCGCGGCCAGCAGGACGACGACCGTGCCGGCGCGGGCGTGGCCGTGCAGCATGGCCATGCCGAGCGTGACGAAGAACCCCACCACCAGGGCGAAGGCCAGCGTCGTGAAGTACACGGCCTTGCGCTTCGAGGAACCCTTCAGGCCGTTGGCCAGCAGCGACAGCTTCAGCCGGACGAAGATCGGGGTGAGGGCCACGGGCACCGGGCCCTGGGGTGCGGTGGCGGTCGTCATGACTGCGCCGCCCCGCCGAGCCAGTCCAGCGAGTCGTCGGCCGCGTCGCGCCCGTGGGCGCCGACCAGTTCGAGGAAGGCGGCCTGCAGGGTGGGCGCGGTGCCCCGTACGTCGGCCAGCGGGCCCGCGGCGCGGATCCGGCCGGCGGCCATGACGGCCACCCAGTCGCACAGCGACTCGACGAGCTCCATGACGTGGGAGGAGAAGACGACCGTGGCACCGGACGCGGTGTAACGTTCTAGCACCCCGCGGATGGTCTGGGCCGACACCGGGTCAACCCCCTCGAACGGCTCGTCCAGGAAGAGGACTTCGGGGTTGTGCAGCAGGGCGGCGGCCAGGCCGATCTTCTTCCGCATGCCCGTCGAGTAGTCCACGACCAGCTTGTTCTGCGAGCCCGCGAGGTCGAGGACCTCCAGCAGCTGCGTGGCCCGCTTGTCGGTCTCCTCGCCCGGCAGGCCGCGCAGGCGCCCCATGTAGCCGAGCAGTTCGCGCCCCGACAGCCGCTCGAAGAGGCGCAGACCCTCCGGCAGCACGCCGATCCGGGACTTCACCTGCACCGGGTCGGCCCACACGTCGTGACCGGCGACCAGGACCCGGCCCATGTCCGGGCGCAGCAGGCCGGTCACCATCGACAGGGTCGTCGTCTTGCCCGCGCCGTTCGGACCGACCAGGCCGATGAACTTGCCCGCGGGCAGCTCCAGATCGATCCCGGCGACGG
The DNA here is from genome assembly GCF_040652415.1 of Streptomyces sp. NPDC048255. Lineage (NCBI taxonomy): Bacteria > Bacillati > Actinomycetota > Actinomycetes > Kitasatosporales > Streptomycetaceae > Streptomyces > Streptomyces sp. NPDC048255. The sequence goes on along the minus strand of NZ_JBEZMA010000075.1, from coordinate 10,542 downwards.
CCACCTGCTCCCCGAAGCGCTTCCACAGACCTTCCACCCGCACGGCGGAGGGCGCGGATCGCGCGCCACCCGTCCCGTACGTCCCACCCGTCGCATCACCCTGGTCCGGCATGCGCCTGCCTCTCGTTCCGTCCCCGTTGGCCGTTCTTTCCTCACCATAGGAGGACCCGGAGGGAGCTGGGCAGTTACGTATGTCATGAACTTGCCGGTACAAACGGCGTGGTCGCCGGCACCGACGTGGTGGTGGTCGGTACCGGCGGCGTGGTCGCCGGAACGGCCGGCGCGGTCACGCCCCCTTGCGGGTCCGGGCCGCCGCCGCCTCGCGGCCGCACGCGTACGCCAGCGCGTCGATGAGCTCCTCCGTGTCCGGCAGCCACCGGTTCGCCGGCGTGGGCCGCCGCGCCCACTGGACCGACCCCCGGCCGCCGAAGCGGGTGGGCGGGGCGGCCACGTACTCGCCCTCGCCGCGCGCGGCCAGGTCGATCGCCGACGGGGACCAGCCGAGCTTGCGCACCAGGTCCGCGATCTTCGCCCCGGCGCCCGGCAGGACGAAGAACAGCATCCGGTGATCGGGGGTGAGGGCCACCGGTCCGATGGTGCGCTGCATCCGCTCCAGTCGCGCCAGGGCCAGGAACCCCGCGGAGTCCGGGACGTCCAGCGCGTCGAAGGTCCGGCCCGTCGGCATCAGGATCGAGGCCTCCGGGTGCTTCGCCCACACCCGCCGGACCTGCACCGCGCTGCCGGTGGCGAGCGTCGCCCAGTCCTTGACGGCCGGGTGCGCGCCCGGCGCCGGGCAGTCCGCCGCCCCGCAGGAACACAGCTCCCGCCCGTCCGCCACCTCCAGCCAGGTGCCGGCGAAGACGTCCCAGTGCCGTTCTTCCGCGTACCGCACGGCATGGTCCAGCAGCTGCTCGCCGCGCTGCTTGGGGATGGGTGCGGTCTCCGTGACTCCGATGGTCTCTTCCACGCCCATCACAACTATCCGGGTCACCCGGGGTTACGGGCGTAAACCAGCCGGTGGAAGGAGCATCGATCCTGCATACGGGGCGCACGGATGCACGTGCGGGGGCGCGTGGGAGGCCGGGGCGCTGGAGTTGGGTAGCGACACGACGCAGAGCGGAAGATTCTCCGCACATCAGGCGGGAAGTGATCATTCCAAGGATCACCCGCGGCCACAGGGGGTTTTCATGGCAGCCAGGCCTCTCGTCGCCCGCCAGCCGAACGAACGGCTGCAGGCGCTCATCCAGGAAGCCGGGTGCTCCAACGCCGGGCTCGCCCGGCGGGTCAACATGTGCGGGGCCGAACACGGTCTCGATCTCCGCTACGACAAGACCTCCGTGGCCCGCTGGCTGCGCGGACAGCAGCCGCGCGGCCGGGCGCCCGGCATCATCGCCGAGGCGCTCGGGCGCAAACTCGGCCGGACCGTCACCATCGACGAGATCGGCATGGCCAACGGCAAGAACCTCGCCTCCGGCGTCGGCCTCCAGTTCTCCCCGACCGTCATCGGCGCCATCGAGCAGGTCTGCGAGCTGTGGCGCAGCGACGTCGGCCGCCGCGACTTCCTGGCCGGCTCCAGCGTGGCCGCCTCGGCGCTGGTCGAGCCCAGCCGCGACTGGCTGATCACCGGGGCCGACGCGCAGGTGGCGCGCAGCGGCGGCTCCCGGGTCGGGATGTCCGACGTGGAGGCGGTACGGGCGACCACGGAGGCCCTCACCGAACTCGACCACCGCTTCGGCAGCGGACACGTACGGCCCGTGGTCGTGCACTACCTCAATTCCGTGGTGTCCGGGCTGATCGGCGGCTCCTACCGGGAGCCGGTGGGCCGGGCGCTGTTCGCGGCCGTGGCCCGGCTGACCGAGCTCGCGGGGTACATGGCCGTGGACACCGGCCAGCCCGGGCTGGCGCAGCGGTACTACATCCAGGCGCTGCGCCTCGCGCAGGCGGCCGGGGACCGTGCGTACGGGGGCTACGTGCTCGCGGCGTCCATGAGCCACCTCGCCGCCGAGCTGGGCAACCCGAGGGAGATCGCGCAGCTGGCGCGGGCCGCGCAGGAGGGCACGCGCGGGCAGGTCACCCCGCGGGTGGAGGCCATGTTCTACGCCGCCGAGGCGCGCGGGCACGCGCTGCTCGGGGACTCCAGGGCCACGGCGGTGCTGTCCTCGCGGGCGGTGGCCGCGCTGGAACGGGCCGAACCGGAGTCGGGGGACGACCCGGTGTGGATCCGGCACTTCAACGAGGCGTACCTCGCGGACGAACTGGCCCACTGCCACCGGGACCTGGGCCAGGCGGACGAGGCGGGCAGGCGGGCGGAGGAGGCCCTGCGGAGCCTCCCGGCGGGCAAGGCGCGCCGCCGGGCCATCGGGCTGCTGCTGCTGGCGGCGGCGCAGGTCCAGCAGCGGGAGGTGGAACAGGCCTGCCAGACGGCCACGCAGGCCGCGGACCTGCTGGAGGGGCTCCGCTCGAACCGCGGTACGGAGTACCTGGCGGACTTCCGGCTGCGGCTGGAGCCGTACCGGGAGGAGGCGGCGGTCCGGGAGTTCGGGGCGCGGCTGGAGGCCAGAGCGGCGTGACGCCTGGCGCCTGCGGCGGGCCGCGGGGTCCGGGTGCGGCGCCGTTGCGGGGGCTCCGCCCCCGGGCCCCCGCGCCTCAAACGCCGGCGGGGCTGGGTTTGTCCGCGCCTGTGGCGGGCCGCGGGGTCCAGGTGCGGCGCCGTTGCGGGGGCTCCGCCCCCGGGCCTCCGCGCCTCAAACGCCGGCGGGGCTGGATTGGTACCCGGCGGGGCCGGGCCGGGGTCGGGGCTGGGGAGAAAGTACGCCTGGAGCGGTCTTGGTGGGTGGGACTGACGGGGGTGGTGGGTGACCGGGTAGCGTGAGCCGACGGTTCCGTAGGTTCGGGCAAGTCGGAGAGGGAGTCCCGGTGACGGAGAGCGGACAGGGGGGTGTGCCCCAGTCGGGTGCCCCGTGGGGTCCGGACCCGGCCTACCCGGCGCAGCCGGATCCGGCGCCCGGTTACCCGGAACAGCCCGCGCAGCCGGGGCAGCAGGGGCAGCCGGGGCAGCCGGGGCAGCCGGGGCAGCCGGCGTACGGCTACCCGGGGCAGCCGGGCCGGCCCGTGGACCCGGGCCAGGGGTACGGGTACCCGCAGCCGGGGCGGCCGGGGCCCGCGTACGGGTATCCGCAGCCGCAGGCCGCGCCCGCGCCCGGGCATGTGGTGGGGCCGGGGTACGAGGGGCCGGGGGATCCGCACGGGTACGGGTACCCGCCGCTGCCCGAGGCCGTCACCCAGTACATTCCGCCCGTGCCGGCCGCTCCGGGTCCTGGTGAGGCGGCGACCCAGTACATTCCGCCGGTGCCGGCCGCTCCGGGTCCTGGTGAGGCGGCGACCCAGTACATTCCGCCGGTGCCGGCCGCTCCGGGTCCTGGTGAGGCTGCGACCCAGTACATTCCGCCCGTGCCGGCGGCTCCGGGTCCTGGAGAGGCGGCGACCCAGTACATTCCGCCGGTGCCTGCCGCCCCGGGTCCTGGTGAGGCCGCGACGCAGTACATTCCGCCCGTGCCCGCCGCCGAGTTCGACGGGCTGTTCCGCAGCAGCGGTGGTGCTGACGACGGTTCCGCCGGGCACACGCAGCAGTTGCCGCCGGTCCAGGAGCCGGTGCTGCGGCAGCCCCCGCCGCGGCCCTATCCGCCGCGCGCGCAGGGCCCCGTACCGCACCCCCAGGCGCCGCACCCGCATCAGCCGCAGCCCCGGTACGCGCCGCCCCCGCCGCCGGAGGCCCCGCGCAAGGTGTCGCCCGCGATCATCGCCGCGGTCGTCATCGGGCTGGCCGTCGCCGGGCTCGGCGTCGGCTCGCTGCTCGGCGACGGCAAGCCGCAGAACAACGACCCGGGCGCGGTGCCCTCCGAACCCTCCGCGAGCGGCGGCGGTTCCGTGGCGCCCGGCGGCGAGGCCCCCGTCGACCCGGCCCGTCCGCAGGCCGTCCAGCTGGACAAGCTCCTCGCGGACAGCAACGACAGCCGGGCCTCGGTGATCAAGGCCGTGGAGGACATCAAGAGCTGCAAGAACCTCGAAGGAGCGGCCGGCGACCTGCGGGCCGCGGCCCGCCAGCGCGAGGAGCTCGTGACGCGGCTCCAGGAGCTGAAGCTGGACAAGCTCCCCGACCACGTGAAGCTGTCCGCCTCCCTGACCAAGGCCTGGAAGTCCTCCGCGGACGCCGACACCAGTTACGCGGCCTGGGCCGAGGACGTGGACGACGACAAGGGCTGCAAGGACGGCAAGGCCAAGTCCACCGACAACGCGGCCGCGGGCAACAAGGCGAGCGGCGAGGCGACTAAGGCCAAGGAGTCGGCGGCGGCCATGTGGAACACGATCGCCGCCAAGTACGGCCTCACCAAGCGGGACAAGGCCCAGCTGTGAGCCGTCCCGGCGCCCACCGGCGGCCGCCCGGGACCTGCTGACCGACCCCGGGCCCAGCGGAACCCCCGGGCGTCAGGCGGCGCGGGGGGCCTGTTCCAGGGTCGGGGTCATGTCCAGGGACTGCTCGCCGGGCTGCGCCACGAGGCGGCCGGACTGGACGATCTGGAAGGTGACCCGGCCGTTGACGATGCGGGGGAAGCCGGCCACGGCGCGCATGTCCTGGTAGCGCCAGCTCAGGTCCGGGGTGAGGCCGCCGGTGCTGACCGCCTGCGACTGGTTGAGCAGACGTCCGACCTTGCGGGCGGTGATGTCCTCGTCCGCCTTGAAGCGCTTCAGGATCTCGTTCAGGACGGTGTAGGCGATCCAGGTGGTCTGCGCCCCGCTGTCGTCCGGATCGACGGTGTCGTCGCCGAAGGCGTGGTCGGAGATCACCTTGCGCATCGGCTCCCACAGCGGATCGGAGGACACCGGGTACCAGCTGGTGAGGTACGCGCCCTCGAAGGGGCTCTCCCGGCCGCCGGTGCGGTCGACCAGGGACTGGCTGACGCTGCCCAGGACGGAGGAGATCTGCGGGTTCTTGCGCTGGGTGTCGATGCGGCGGAAGGCGTCGAAGAAGGTCTCGGTGCGCTCGCCCAGCACGGCGGTCACGCAGGCCCTCTCCTTCTCCTTGTCCTTCGTCTCCTTGGCGTTGGGGTCCTTGGGGTCCTTGCCGCCCGAGGCGTTGGCGAGGGCCTCGCGGGCCTGCGGGGTGAAGTCCGCGGAGTCCTCGGCCGCCCGGATGTCGTTGGCCTCGGCCATCTTGTTGGCCTTCAGGCCGGCGTTGAGCAGGACCGGCAGGGAGTCGCCCGCGAGGGTGTCCGGGCGGACCAGGGCCACCTGGCTGCAGGCCTTGCCCAGCTGGTGTCCGGCGCCTGCGAGGAGGACGGGCTGGCCGCCGTTGACGGGGTAGGAGAGCGTGGACTGGAACTCCTCCGAGGAGATCCCGTACCCGCCGATGAAGGGGATGCCCTCGGCCTCCAGCGGGGCCATGAAGGCGCGGCCGTGCTGGCTGTAGGAGCCGACGACGGCGACGGCCTTCTCGGCGATCGCCTTGCGCGCGCAGTCGGCGGCGCCGGTCGGCGTGTTCTTCTCGTTGCAGGTCAGCACGCGCAGCTTGCGGCCGTTGATGCCGCCCTTGGAGTTGACCCACCGTTCGTAGGCCTTCGCCATGCCGGGCATACCGGGCATGTTGGTCGCCTTGGTCTCCTCCGGCGCGAAGGTCATGACGGTGATGGTGCGCTCGGAGTCCTCTGAGCCCCCGGGGAGCGCGCCGCACCCGGCGACGAGACAGGTGCCCACTGCCGTGGCCACGAGGGTGCGGGAGAGGGATGCTGCGCGGCGCGACATGGTCATGTCCATGCACCATTCCGCTCCGGAGGTAACTCAAGAGTGAGACGGACACAACATCGGGTGACGCCCAGGTGAATTGCGGGGGCGGCCTCGCACGCAGCCGCTTCAAGATCGTGACCAGCGGGAACGTACGATCGAAAGCGTGACATTCGCCCAAGGTTCGAAGAACTCTTCCCGTCGCGGCGGCCGCTCCTCCACCATGGGCGGCATGCCCCTCAACGACATGCCGTGGTGGCGCTGGCGCAGCAATGTGCGCTCGGCGCTGCACATGCTCTCCGATCCGGCCTTCCACGAGGACACCTGGCTGGCCGGCACCGAAGGGTACGGGGACGTCACCGACGCCGTGTACCGGCTCGTCGAGGACACCTGGCTCGACAGCTGGTCGGCCGAGAAGTACGTCGGCACGATCTTCCGCGACTCGCAGGAGGCGGCCCTGGTCGACCTCGCCGTCCTGCGGGTGCTGCGGATCCTGCACCAGGTCGGGCCCGACGCCCCCGTCTCCGCCTATCTGGAGCACCACGCCTGGCCCGAGGCGGTACGCGCCGCGCGCGAGGCGCACGTACGGCTGGCGACGGCCGACGGGGAGGACCCCGACGTCCGGCCGCGGTCGCTGGAACTCCTGAGGATCCTGACCCGCGCGGTGTGAAAGGCTATGCGGTCATGAGCGACCCGCATCCCGAGGCACAGCCCCAGTACGTCCTTACCGTGTCCTGCCCCGACAAGCAGGGCATCGTGCACGCCGTGTCGAGTTACCTCTTCATGACCGGCTGCAACATCGTGGACAGCCAGCAGTTCGGAGACCGGGAGACCGGACTCTTCTTCATGCGGGTGCACTTCGAGGCCGAGCCGCCCGTGACGGTGGAGAAGCTGCGCGCCAGCTTCGCCGCGATCGGCGACTCCTTCAAGATGGACTGGCAGATCCACCGCTCCGACGAGCGCATGCGGATCGTGCTCATGGTGTCGAAGTTCGGCCACTGCCTCAACGACCTGCTGTTCCGCTCGCGGATCGGGGCCCTGCCGGTCGAGATCGCGGCCGTGGTCTCCAACCACACCGACTTCGCCGAGCTGGTGGGCTCGTACGACGTCCCGTTCGTGCACATCCCGGTGACGAAGGACACGAAGGCGGCGGCGGAGGCCCAGCTGCTGGAGCTCGTGCGCGCCGAGAACGTCGAGCTGGTGGTGCTCGCCCGGTACATGCAGGTCCTGTCGGACACCCTCTGCAAGGAACTGAGCGGGCGGATCATCAACATCCACCACTCCTTCCTGCCGAGCTTCAAGGGTGCGAAGCCGTACCACCAGGCGCACGCGCGCGGGGTGAAGCTGATCGGCGCGACCGCGCACTACGTGACGGCGGACCTCGACGAGGGGCCGATCATCGAGCAGGAGGTCGAGCGGGTCGGCCACGAGGTGACCCCGGACCAGCTGGTGGCGATCGGGCGCGACGTGGAATGCCAGGCGCTGGCGCGGGCCGTGAAGTGGCACAGCGAGCACCGGGTGCTTTTGAACGGGGCGCGGACGGTCGTCTTCGCCTGATCCCGTCCCGGGGGGTTGGTGGGGTCCCGCTGCCGGGGCTCCGCCGGCTGGGCCCGGTTCCGGGGTTCGGGCGCGGCGCCGTTGCCGGGACTCCGCCCCGGACCCCGCGCCTCAAACGCCGGCGGGGCTGGATCTGCCCGGCGGGGCTTGGAGTGGCCCCGCCGGAGCCCTAGAGGTGGCTGAGGGAGGCTGCTGCGAAGAGGACGTCGCGGATGGCCTCGCGGTCGCCGTGCTGGCCTACGGCGGCCTCCTCCGGGGAGATGTGGCCGGCGGCCAGCTGGCAGAACTCGGCGCCGTCCAAGGCGATCTCCGCCACCGTCCGCTCCGGCGAGGGCTTCGCCGCCGGGGAGTCGAGCGCGATGTCCCAGCCGCCGCCCGCGCCCTCGATCTCCAGGTGCAGGGTCCGCCCGGGCGCGCCCGCCGCGACCAGGCCGCGGGCCGGGGCCGCCAGACCCGCGCGGCGGCGCTGGGCCAGCGCGCCCGGCAGGAGCCGGGCCGCCAGGTCGATCATCCCGTGCAGGTGGGGGCCGGACGGGGGCTCGTACGGGTAGTCCACCGCCTCCGCGATGTCCGAGGCGTGGACCCAGCACTCGAAGGCACGCTCCAGGAACGCGTCCCCGAGCGGTAGCGCGAAGCTTCCGTAGTCCACCCCGAGCTCCGCCACGCCCCGGCCGGCGAAGGACACCGTACGCACCAGGGTGTGGCCCTGTTCCCGCCACGGGTCGCGGACCTTCCGCGTGGTCGGGTACGCCGACGCGTTCCAGAAGTGCTCCGTCCGCTCGGCCGGGCCGCCGGGCGGCGCGTCCGGGCCCAGCGGGTCGTCCAGGCCCAGCGCGGTGGCGATCAGCCCGTCCACCGTCAGCAGGTGCCCGATCACTCCCGCCACCGTGGTCCGCCGCGACTGGCGCCGCTCCTCCTCGAACCACTTCAGCCGCACCGGCGTGTGCCACTCCGAGTCCCCGAAGTCCTGGAGCAGCGCGTCGAGCCGCGCGGTCTCGGTGTCGTACGGGTTCGCCCACACCGGCACCGGGATACGGGCCGGCCGCTTGCCCAGGCAGTCCTCCAGCACCCGCGAACGCAGCAGCGGCTTGAGGTCGAGGCTCTCCTCCGGGTGCAGCAGCCCGACCGCGTCGCGCAGCCGCAGGGCCTCCTCCGCGCAGGGCGCGCACTCCGTGAGGTGGTCCTCCACCGCCTGCGTCTCCTCGGTGGAGCACGCGGCCAGCGCCCACGCGCCGAGCAGGGACTTCAGTACGGCGTGCGAAGGCGGCGTCGGGGGCGCGGGTGCGGCCTCCTGGCCCTGGTCCGGGTCGGGCAGGAGCCGCGGGGCGTGCCGCGGGTCCAGGTCGTCGGCGGCCCCGCGCGGGCCCGGTATCCGCGCCTGGCCGCCGGGACGCTCGTATCCGTCGTCGGGCGAGTGGGCGGGGCCGTTCATCGGGGTGTTCCAAATTCGCGAGGGCCGTATCCGGGCCGGGCGGTGTCCTCCTGCGGGAGGGCGTTGGCGGTCGACAGCAGTTGCAGCCCGAGGCGCAGTCGGCGGCGTGCCTCGTCCTCGCTGATCTGGAGGTCGGCGGCGGCCTGCCGGTAGTCGCGCCGCTTGAAGTAGGCGAGTTCGAGCGCGGCGCGCAGCGGCGCGGGCATGGAGGTGACGATGTAGTCCGCGCGGGCGGCGGCGTTGGCGCTGCGCACCTTCTGCTCCAGCTCCTCGCGCGAGCCCCGGCCCAGCTCGGCCTGGCGCAGCCGGGCCACGGCCTGGCCCTGGGTGATCCGGGCGACCCAGGAGCGCATGGAGCCCTGCTTGGGGTCGTAGGCGTCGGGATTTTCCCAGATGTAGCCGAAGACCTCACGGGTGATCCGGTCCGCGGCCTTCTCGTCGCCCAGGACCCGGTGCGCGAGGCTGTGCACGAGCGAGGCGAAGCGGTCGTACAGCTCGCCGAGCGCGGCGGCCTCGCCGCGGGCGAGCCGTTGTTGCATGCGGCGGTCCCAGCGCGGTGGTACGTCCTTCGGCATCAGTGCCCCCAGCCGTGTGTCGACTCAACGAATGTAGTGGGCACATGGGGGAGCGCGCCCGTTTTGGGAGAACCTCGTCCAGGAAAGGTGCGGTGCGTGGTAGGGGTGTCGGATTTGTGAGCGGGCGGGCGGGACATCGAGGACACGGAGTACGGGCGTGGTGGGCGTGAACCGTGGTGCGGGCGCCGGTACATGGGGACAGGTGTGCGCGCCCCGCCGCGCTCCCCGTGCGCGGGTTCGATGCGGCCACCTCCTTGACCGCTTCGCTTAACGCGCAGGCCACGAAGGCCGTACGCTCCTGCCTTGTCTTGAAGTCAACCCACTGCACATGTGAAGGCGGAACGCCGAATATGGACAGCGCAGAATACGAGCGCAAGATCGCCGCCCGATTCGCCACCTTCGACCAGGACGGGTCCGGCTATATCGACCGGGAGGACTTCAGCGCGGCCGCGAAGTCCGTCCTGGCCGAATTCGGCACCGCGGCCCGGTCGGACAAGGGCCAGGCCGTCTTCGCGGGCGCCGAGGCGTTCTGGCAGGGGATGGCCGGCATCGCGGACGTCGACGGGGACCAGCGGGTGTCCCGCGAGGAGTTCATCACCGGGGCGGCGAAGCGGCTGCGGGACAGCCCGGAGCGGTTCGCGGAGATCGCGCGGCCGTTCCTGCGGGCGGTGATCGCCGTGGCGGACGAGGAGGGGGACGGGGCGACGCCGTCGGCGACTGCGCGGGTGCTGAGGGTGCTGGGCACCGCGCCGGAGCTGGCGGGGCAGGTGGCGGTGGCGCTGGACGCCGATGGCGACGGGCGCATCTCGGAGGATGAGATCCTGGCGGCCTTCGCGGGCTACTGCGGGGTGGAGGCGCCTGACGTGTGACGGGCCCGCCGCTTCCCCTGCGGGGGGCTTGGCCGGGTGCGGGCTTGGCTCTGGCGTGCTTGTCGGCGTGCGTCTGCGGCGCGGCTGCACGGGGCTCCGCCCCGGACCCCGCGCCTCAAACGCCGGCGGGGCTGTTATTGGCCCTCGCCGTGCTTGGCGTGGTTGCGGGGTGTGGGCCGGGGCCGCTCCGGAGCGTCTCCTCGGCTCGCGCACTTAGCCCCGGCTACGAATGTCCGGCCTGGGTTGCGCGCTCGTCCTGCGGGGACTCTCCTGCGCGTCCCCGTCCCACGCCGCGGCTTCGGAAGCTAGGCCTGGCGGTTGTTGGGGACTC
>NZ_JBEZMA010000074.1:0-31200 GCF_040652415.1 Streptomyces sp. NPDC048255 | reverse complement strand
CCCATGGTCGCGCGCGAAGGCGGTAACCGCTACTGGCGACGCGCCTGGAGCGAGGCCAGATACGCGCCTCAAACGCCGGCGAGGCTGGGGATGGCTCCGGCGGGGCCGGCTTTGGCCCCGGCGAGGCTGGGGATGGCTCCGGCGGGGCCGGCTTTGGCTCCGCCGAGGCCGGGGATGGGCTCCGGCGAGGCCGGGGATGGGCTCCGGCGAGGCCGGCCTTGGCTCCGGCGAGGCCGGGGATGGCTCCGGCGGGCCCGCGGCAGCGGCACCGCGCCTGGTGGGGATGGTCGCCACGGACGGTAGCCTTGGCCCGTGCCCCGTCTCTCTGAAGTCATCGCCGCGCTGGACGCTCTCTGGCCCCCCTCGCGGGCCGAGCAGTGGGATGCCGTCGGGACCGTCTGCGGTGACCCCGATGCCGAGGTCTCCCGGGTCCTGTTCGCCGTGGACCCCGTACAGGAGATCGCCGACGAGGCGCTCAAACTGGGCGCCGACCTGATCGTCACCCACCACCCCCTCTACCTGCGCGGCACCACCACCGTGGAGGCCGGCACCTTCAAGGGCCGCGTCGTGCACACGCTGATCAAGAACGACATCGCGCTGCACGTCGCCCACACCAACGCCGACAGCGCCGACCCCGGAGTCTCCGACGCCCTCGCCGGCGCCCTGGACCTGCGGGTCACCGGCCCGCTGGTGCCCGATGCCACCGACCCCGCCGGCCGCCGTGGCCTGGGCCGGATCTGCGAGCTGGACCGCCCCGAGACCCTGCGGGAGTTCGCCGCCCGGTGCGCCACCTGGCTGCCGCCGACCGCGCAGGGCATCCGCGTGGCCGGCGACCCGGACGCGCTGATCCAGCGCGTCGCCGTCAGCGGCGGCTCCGGCGACAGCCTCTTCGAGCAGGTCCGTGCCGCGGGCGTGGACGCCTTCGTGACCGCCGACCTGCGCCACCACCCGGTGTCCGAGGCCCGCGAGCAGAGCCCGCTCGCCCTCGTCGACGCCGCCCACTGGGCCACCGAGTGGCCCTGGTGCGAGCAGGCCGCCGCACAACTCGACGCGATCTCCGAGCGCCACGGCTGGGGCCTGCGTACCCACGTCTCGCGCACGGTCACCGACCCGTGGACGGTGCACGCGCCGTCCGTGACACCCCCTTCTATCCCTGGAGCCCCCAACTGAACGCCGAGCCCGCCGACCAGATCCGACTTCTCGACGTCCAGGCCCTGGACGTGCGGCTGTCTCAGCTCGCCCACAAGCGCAAGTCGCTGCCCGAGCACGCCGAGGTCGACTCGCTGACCAAGGACCTCACCCAGCAGCGCGACCTGCTCGTCGCCGCCCAGACGCAGGCCAGCGACGCCGCTCGTGAGCAGACCAAGGCGGAGCAGGACGTGGACCAGGTCCGCCAGCGCGCGGCCCGCGACCAGCAGCGGCTCGACTCCGGCGCGGGCGTCTCGGCCCGGGACCTGGCGAACCTGCAGAGCGAGGTCGTCTCCCTCGCCAAGCGGCAGAGCGACCTGGAGGACGTGGTCCTGGAGGTCATGGAGCGTCTGGAGGCCGCGACCGAGCGCGTCACCGGCCTCACCGAGCGGGTCTCCTCCCTGGAGGGCGAGCTGACGGACGCCACCGCGCGCCGCGACGCCGCCACCGGCGAGATCGACGCCGAGGCCGCCAAGATCGCCAAGGACCGCGAGGTCATCGTCGGCTCCATGCCGGCCGACCTGATGGCGCTGTACGAGAAGATCCGCGTCAAGCAGGGCGGGGTCGGCGCCGCGCGCCTCTACCAGCGCCGCTGCGAGGGCTGCCGCCTGGAGCTCGACATGGCCGAGGTCAACGAGATCAAGGCCGCCGCGCGCAACCAGGTCGTACGTCACGAGAACTGCGGCCGCATCCTGGTCCGTACGGCCGACTCGGGCATCTGATGCAGAGGCCCGTCCGGTTCGTCGTGGAGGCGGACGGCGGTTCCCGGGGCAACCCGGGTCCCGCCGGCTACGGCGCGGTGGTCCTCGACCCCGCCACGGGGGAGACGCTGGCCGAGCGCGCGGAGTACATCGGCGTCGCGACGAACAACGTCGCCGAGTACAAGGGCCTGATCGCCGGGCTCGAAGCGGCGCGCGCGCTGGCACCGGACGCGGCGGTCCTGGTCCGCATGGACTCCAAGCTGGTCGTCGAGCAGATGTCGGGCCGCTGGAAGATCAAGCACCCGGACATGAAGCCCCTGGCGGCGGAGGCGGCGCGGATCCTGCCGCGCGCGCAGGTCACGTACGAGTGGATCCCGCGCGAGCGGAACAAGCACGCGGACCGGCTCGCCAACGAGGCGATGGACGCGGGCAAGCGCGGCAAGCCGTGGGAGCCCTCGGACTCCTCGGCCGTCTTCGACCGCGGCGCCGCCCGAGCGGTGGCGACCCCGCCGGCCGGCCCTCCGGGGGACGCGGCCGCGGGCGCTGCGGCGGTACGGGCGGCCCTCGCCTCCGGCGCGGCCGCGCGAGCCGGTTCCGCGACGGCCCCGGTCGTCGCCGACACGCTGTTCGCGGAACCCCTGCCGGGCCCGGCCCCGGCGCCCGCAGCGCAGGACGGCCCGGCGGGCGCCCCCGTGATCGAGCCCTGCCTCGACTCCGATACGCCTGCGACCCCGACGACCGACGCGTCCGCCGCGGGCGCGGCGACCACCGCGGGCACGACCACCGCCGGCGGTACGGCCACGGGTACGGTCACCGCCACCGGTACGGCGACGGCCGGCGGCCCCGGCTGGGGACCCGACATGGGGACCCCCGCCACCTTCGTGCTGCTGCGCCACGGGGAGACCGCGCTCACCCCGCAGAAGCGCTTCTCCGGCAGCGGCGGCAGCGACCCCGAACTGTCCGCGGCCGGCCGGCGGCAGGCCGCCGCCGTGGCCGAGGCACTGGCCGCGCGGGGCACCGTACAGACGGTCATCAGCTCCCCGCTGCACCGCTGCCGCGAGACCGCCCAGGCCGTCGCCGACCGCCTCGGGCTCCAGGTGACCGTCGAGGAAGGCCTGCGCGAGGTCGACTTCGGGGCCTGGGAGGGCCTGACCTTCGCCGAGGTGCGGGAGCGGTTCCCCGACGACCTCCAGGCCTGGCTGGACTCCCCCCGGGCGGCCCCCACGGGCGGCGGCGAGAGCTTCACGGCCGCCACCCGCCGCATCTCGGCGACCCGCGACCGGCTGCTCGCCGCCCACGCGGGCCGCACGGTCCTGCTGGTCACCCACGTGACCCCGGTCAAGATCCTGGTCCGTCTCGCCCTCGGCGCCCCGCCGGAGGCGCTGTTCCGCATGGAACTCTCCGCGGCCTCCCTGTCGGCGGTGGCCTACTACGCGGACGGCAACGCCTCGGTGCGCCTGCTGAACGACACGTCCCACCTGCGGTAGCCGGGCCCCGTCGGCGAGGCCCTGCCGGCGAAGCCGTACCGAGCCCCCGTGCCGTGCGCGGGGGGCTTTCGGCCGGGGACGGCCCCGCGACGGCCGCGTGCGCGCCGCGGTCCGACGCCCAAAGGCCGCCCGAACAGGGCCTATTCGCCGCCGTCGCTGTTGCCGCCGCTCCTGTTCACGCCCCGGCTCCGGCTCTTCCCGGCGCTGCGCACCAGTGAGCCGATGCCGAGCGTCACACGCGCCACGACGCGGACCCAGGGCGGCCCACCGCGTTCCGCCCACACCACGCAGGCGGCCCCGCCGACGGCGACAGTCAGGAGCAGCACGAGCAGAACGGTCATGTTCCCCACCTCTTGTGTGTGCCGGGGGCGATGCAGAACCGCCCCGGACCGGAGAGACCCCGGTGCGGGGCGGAACGGCAGACGAGCCGGCCTGTACGCCGGGTTCTGTCTCCCGGAGACCTCGCGGTCGCCGGGGAGACGGCCATCCATCTAGGACCGGCGTTGCCGCCGGCCTCGTGCGGTCTACCCGCGAACTCGGGCGGGCAGCCCTCAAGCGTTCGCGCAGACCCGTCCGGGGACGGATCCTCTTGACCTTGCTCCGGGTGGGGTTTACCTAGCCGCCTGAGTCACCCCAGGCGCTGGTGGTCTCTTACACCACCGTTTCACCCTTACCGAGGGCCGAAGCCCCCGGCGGTCTGTTTTCTGTGGCACTGTCCCGCGGGTCACCCCGGGTGGGCGTTACCCACCACCCTGCCCTGTGGAGCCCGGACGTTCCTCGGCGGGATCCGGAGATCCCGACGCGGCCGCCCAGCCGACTCGTCTGTCGTGCCGACCATGTTACCGGCTGTGCCGTTGCGGCTTGACCTTGACGCAACGGCAGGGTTTCTACTGGGCTCATGCGGATCGGAGAGATCGCCGCGCTCGTCGGGGTCACCACCCGGGCGATCCGGCACTACCACCATGTCGGGCTGCTCCCGGAGCCGGAGCGGCGCCCCAACGGATACCGGGCCTACAGCGTCCGGGACGCCGTCCTGCTGGCGCGCGTACGCCGCCTCACCGAGCTCGGGCTCAGCCTGGACGAGGTACGGGACGTGCTCGCGGACGACGCCGGGCGCGAACTGGCCGACGTACTGGAGGAGCTCGACGCCGACCTGGCCCGCCAGGAGGCCGAGATCGGCGAGCGCCGGCGACGGCTCGCGGTGCTGCTGGCCGCCGAGCCCGGGGAGATCGAACCGCTGTCCCCCGCGCTCGCCGGGCTCCTCGCGAAGGCGCCGCCCACCACCTCGCCCGCCGCCGCGAAGGACCGCGAGCACCTGACGCTGCTCGACGCCGCGGGCTCCGGCGGCGAGGAACTGTACGCCGCGCTCGGCCCGTTGGCCGCCGACCCCGCGCTGCTCGCGCTCTACGAACGCCTCGACGAGCTCGCCGACGCCCCGAGGGACGACCCGCGGATCCCCGCGCTGGCCGCCGAACTGGTGGCGGCCGTCCCCGACGAGGTGTTCGCCGCGATCCCCTCCGGGGGGCAGGTTGTCGCCGGTTTCCAGGAGGCGCTGCTCGCGGAGTACACGCCCGCGCAGGCCGAGGTCGTACGCCGGGTCATGGAGGCGTTCATGGAGAGGGGACGGGGATGAGCCCGGGGACGAGTGCGGGGATCAGCGGGACAGGGGCAGGGGCAGGGGCACTGGCACGGATGACGGCGGCCGCCCGCCGGGTGCTGCCGGTGCAGGTGCGGCGGCTGGTGCGGCACGAGCTGCGTGCCGCCGCCTCCCTCGGCTGGTGGGCCCTGCGCAGGAAGCACGGGGTGCGCCCCGGGGACCTCGCCGCCGGGTACACCGGACCGCAGACGGCCATGATGTACGGCCTGGTCTTCGTGTCGGTGATCGAGACGGCCGCGCTGGCCGTGCTCATCCCCTGGCCGGCCGTCCACCAGGTGGTGCTCGTACTCGACGTGTACGGGATCCTCATCATCCTCGCGATGCACGCCGCCTGCGTCACCCGGCCGCACGTGGTCCGCCCCGACGGCTCGCTGCGGATCCGCTACGGGGCCCTGTTCGACCTCACCGTCCCGCCGGACGCGGTGGCCTCGGTCCGGGTCGACCGCCGCTATCCGCAGGGCCGGATGGTCACCGTGTCCGAGGACGGGGTGCTCGACCTGATCGTGGGCAGCCAGACCACGGTGACCCTGGAGCTGAACCGTCCGCTGGGGGTCGTCCGGCCGCTCGGGGCCCGGGCGCAGGTCCGTACCGTCCGCTTCCACGCCGACGACCCGCGCGCCCTGGTCAGCGCGCTCAGGCAGCCAGCCTAGGTCGTGTCGTCGAAGTCGCGTCTGGCCGGCGGGGTCTGGCACGCACGCTCGCCGCGTTGTCGTCGGTCGCCGATGCTCCGCATCGACTCCCTCCTCCGCCTTGCGATCGCACGCACCAGACCCCGCCGGCCCCGCCCTGCGGGCGGCCGACGCCACTTTGACGACACTCCCCAGCGCTCAGGCCACGGCGAAGAGGATCTTCGACGTGCCCGGGTCCGCCTGCGTGAGGCGGACCCGGAGGCGCTCGCCCAGCGGCAGCTCCCGCGCGGAGGACTCGACGCGGCCGACCACCGCCGGCTCCGCCAGGTGGACCGTGCCGACCAGCGGCTCGCGGTCCTTCACGTCGATCACCGTGGCCTCGAAGGTCTCCCCGACGCGGTCCTTCAGCAGGGCGGCCTCCACCAGGTCCACGCACTCCCGCTCCACCGTGTTGGCCAGCCGGGCGCCCTCCGCCATCTCGCGAGGCAGCTCCGCCAGCGCCGACACCGCCCACTGCGGGGCCTCGGCCCCCGCCACGGCCGCCACGCACAGCTCGCCCGTGTACCGGTCGACGAGCCGGCGCAGGGGTGCGGTGCAGTGCGCGTACGGGGCCGCCACCGCGGCGTGGATCGCCGGGTCCGGGCTCTCGCCGCCGGTGAACGCCGTGTAGCCCGCGCCGCGCAGCAGGGCCGTGCACTCCTGGAGGAAGGCCGCGTGGGCGGGGAGGTGCGGGTCGAGGGAGCGCACGAGTTCGGCGTACGGGACGTGGTGCGGCCAGTCGATCCGCAGGGCCTTCGCCGTCCGCCGGAGCCTGCCGACGGCTCCGTCGGGGGCGGTGGGCAGGGTGCGCAGGATGCCGGCCCCGGAGGCGAGCATCAGGTCGGCGGCCACCATGCCGGTCATCAGGGAGATCTGCGCGTTCCAGCCGTCGGCGGGGAGTGGGGCGCGGTAGGCGAGGGAGTAGCTGTCGCCGTGCACGACGATCTCCTGCTCGGGCACGTTCAGGGAGATGCCGCCGCGTTCCTGCTCCAGGGCCTCGCGCAGCCGGCCGACGTCCTTCAGCAGGGCCAGGGGCTCCTCGGCCGTGCCGGAGTCGATGGCCTTCTGGACGCCGTCGTAGTCGAGCTTGGCCCGGCTGCGGACCAGGGCCCGGCGCACGTCCGCGGTCTCGACCCGGCCGTCGGGGTCCAGGTCGAGGCGCCACAGCAGCGCCGGGCGGGTCCGGTCCGGCAGCAGGCTGGCGGCGCCCTCCGAGAGCACGGCCGGGTGCAGGGGGACCTTCTCGTCGGGGAAGTACAGGGTGGTGACCCGGCAGTGCGCCTCGGCGTCGAGCGGGCCGCCCGGGGTGACGAAGGCGGCCACGTCGGCGATGGCGTAGTGCACGCGGTAGCCGGCGCCGCCGGGGCGGCGGGCGAGGTGCATGGCCTGGTCGAGGTCGACGGAGGTGGGCGGGTCGATGGTGAACAGCGGGATGTCGGTCGCGTCGAGGTCGGGGAGGCACGGCTCCCGGACGGCCCGCTGCGCCTCGGCGAGCACCTCGGCCGGGAACTCCTCCGGCACGTCCAGCTTCGTCCGCAGTTCACGCAGCGCGGCCCGCAGGGCAGCCCCGTCTGCGCCGGTCATGTGCATTGGGCGGCGTGGCATGGGTCGAGCGTAGAGGCGGCGGGCCGGGGCGGCGCGGCGAACGGCGGGGCGGGTGCCTGGGCGGCGGGCCGTGGGTGGCGGTGGCCGGCGTGGACGGCGGGGTGGTGGACGGCGGGCGGGCGGGCGGAGGGTTGTCGGCGTGGGCCGCGGGCCCGGGCGGTACGGCGGGCGGTGGACGGCGGGGCCGGGCGGTACGGCGGCCGTCTACCCTGGCTCGGGGGCCGCATCCCCTGCGCCGTGACGTATTGAAGGAGAACCACCGTGCTCGTGCTGCTGCCGCCGTCCGAAGGAAAGGCCGCCGGCGGCTCCGGCGCACCGCTGAAGCCGCAGGACCTGTCCCTGCCCGGGCTGGCCGCGGCGCGTGCGGCGGTGCTGGACGAACTCGTGGAGCTGTGCGCGGCCGACGAGCCGAAGGCGCGCGAGGTGCTGGGGCTGAGCGAGGGCCTGCGGGGCGAGGTCGCCAAGAACGTGGAACTCCGTTCGGCGGTGGCCCGTCCGGCGGGCGAGATCTACACCGGCGTGCTCTACGACGCGCTGGGCCTGGCCGACCTGACGCCGGCGGCCCGCAAACTCGCCGAGGACGCGCTGCTGGTGTTCTCCGGCCTGTGGGGCGCGGTGCGGATCACCGACCGGATCCCGTCCTACCGCTGCTCGATGGGCGTGAAGCTGCCGGGGCTGGGGGCGCTCGGCGCGTACTGGCGGGCGCCGATGGCCGAAGTGCTGCCCGCGGTGGCAGGGGAGGGGCTGGTGCTGGACCTGCGCTCGTCGGCGTACGCGTCCGCGTGGCGGCCGAAGGGGGAGGTGGCGGGGCGGACCGCGACCGTGCGGGTGCTGCACTCGCAGGTCGTGGACGGGGTGGAGAAGCGGTCGGTGGTGAGCCACTTCAACAAGGCGACGAAGGGTCGCATGGTGCGGGACCTGCTGTCGGCCGGGGCCGTGCCGGCCGGGCCCGCGGAGCTGGTCACTGCCCTGCGGGACCTGGGCTACGTCGTCGAGGCGGAGGCTCCCGCGAAGGCTGGGCGGGCGTGGTCCCTCGACGTGGTCGTCACCCAGATCCACTGAGGCGGCCGGGGCGGGGCCGGTGGGTGGGTGTGGGTCGGGGCCGCTCCGGAGCGTCTCCTCGGCTCGCGCACTGAGCCCCCGCTACGAGAGTCCGGCCCGGGTTGCGCGCTCGTCCTGCGGGGACTCTCCTGCGCGACCCCGCCCCACGCCCAGGCTTCGGAAGACGAAGCCTGGCGGTGGTGGGGGCGGGCGTAGCCGTGGTGGAGGGGAGTGGGGACGCGCAGGGTTGTCCCCGCAGGACGAGCGCGCAACCCGGGCCGATGTCGTCGGGTCAGGCTCAGTGCGCGAGCCGAGGAGACAGCCCGGAGCGGCCCCGCGGACCGACCCCACCGACCAGGCCCCGGCCGAGCCGCTCGCAGGGCACCCGGCGGAGCCACGGGTCAAACCCAGCCCCGCCGGCGTTTGAGGCGCGGGGTCTGGGGCGGAGCCCCAGGGGCCCGGGCGGAAGCCTGGGGTCAGCGGCCCAGCGGCCAGGCCACCGCGGCCGGGGTCGAGTTCGCGGCACCCGCGTAGGTCGCGCAGGCGTCCGTCAGGGTTTCCAGGAGGGTGAGGGGGTCCGGGAGGGGGTGTTCCATGCCGCGGCGCCAGGTCACCGACTGGTCACCCGGCAGGGCCGCCGGGGGGACCAGGACGTAGCTGCCGCGGCAGTGCCAGCGCAGGCCCGGGTGTTCGTCCATCGTCTCGGGGTGGCAGTCCAGTTCGCACGGCCACCACTCGTCCTCGTCCTCGGGGGTGCCGCGGGTGGCGGTGAAGAAGAGCATCCGGGCCTGCTCGCCCGTGCCGCTCGACTCGGCGACCGGGCCGACCTCGATGCCGGCCTCCAGCAGGCGCTCCAGCGCGGCGAGTCCGGCTTCCAGGGGGACGTCCAGCACGTCGTGGACCATGCCCGTCGCGGTGACGAAGTTGGCCTGGGGCTGGTTGCGGGCCCAGCGTTCGACCTGGGCGCGGTCGGTGGTCGACTGGGTCTGCCAGGCGAAGGAGAGGGGATGTCGTGCGGGCGTCGGACAGCCGATCCGGTCGCACGAACACCGGTAGCCGGCGGGATGGGCGGCGGGGGCGAGCGGCAGACCGGCGGCGGCGACGGCCAGGAGGAGCGCCTCGCGCTCTTGTCCGGGGTCCTCGGCGGTGGGTTTCTGCCGCCGGCGCAGCCACTGGGAAATCCTGCTCTGCTCGCCGCGTTTGACGCGGCCGGACTCAGACCCCATCTATCCCCTCACCTCACCGTTACCCCGGCAGACCCTCACATGGTCCCACCATCCTGCGCCCCGGGTGACCGGTCTCCTCAACCGGGGGGTTGGGGAGAGGGAACCTGCAAGGCACACATAACCACAGAATTAGTGCAAATGTTCCCGGCTGGCCGTCGGGCGGCTACCTGCCGGTGACGTTTGACACGCCGCCGAGCACCTGGTCCACCAGCGCGTCCACGAAGGCGTGGGTCAGCGGAGCCGTGCGCAGCAGCCAGCGGTGCGTCAGCGGCCCGAGCAGCATTTCCACCGTCAGCCGCAGGTCGGCCTCCGGTGCGAGCTGCCCGGCCTCCTGCGCCGTGCGCAACCGGGCCTCGTACAGGGCGAGCTGGGGCTCCAGCAGCTCTTCGTTGAAACGGGCGCCGAGTTCGGGGTCGGTGGCCCCGGCCGCCGTCAGGGCGCGGGCGGGGGCCTCGTACTTCTCGTCGTTGAACTCGTCGACCGTGGCCCGCAGGACGTACTTCAGGTCGGCCGCGAGGTCCCCCGAGTCGGGGAAGCCGGTCCACTCGCCCTCCACCGCCGCGTCCCCGGCGAGCGCCAGCGAGGCGTCGAGGAGGACGGCGGCCTTGGAGGGCCACCAGCGGTAGATGGTCTGCTTGCCGACCCCGGCGCGGGCGGCGATGGCCTCGATGGTCAGCTTGTTGTAGCCGACCTCCCCGACGAGGGCGAGCGCGGCGTCGAGGATGGCGCGGCGGGAGCGGTCGCTGCGGCGGGTGGCGTCAGGGGTCCTGGTCATTCTTCGAACATACCAACCCGAGACGTCTCGTCTTTGGCCGGTAAACCACCCAATCAGTTCACTGCGCCGTCATCCTTGAGGAGAGACGATTCTGTCCACACCGGCATGAGCCGTAGGCCATGCACGTCGTGCAAGTCGTGAGGAGCCTTCTTTGCGCAGAGACGCCACACCCCGGCGCTACCTGATGTGCCCACCCGCACACTTCAGGGTCACGTACTCCATCAACCCGTGGATGGACCCCACGAAACCGGTGGACCTGCCCCTCGCACACGCCCAATGGGAAGACCTGCGGGACCGCTACCGCGCCCTCGGCCACACCGTCGAGACCCTCGTCCCCGATCCCGCGCTGCCCGACATGGTCTTCGCGGCGAACGGGGCCCTGGTCGTGGACGGCCGGGTGCTCGGGGCCCGCTTCGCCTACCCGGAACGGACCGCCGAGGCCGAGATCCACCTCGACTGGTTCCGCTCCCACGGCTTCACCGACATCCACGAGCCGTCCCACGTCAACGAGGGCGAGGGCGACTTCGCCGTCACCGCCTCCTACCTCCTGGCCGGCCGCGGCTTCCGCTCCAGCCCGCTCTCGCACGACGAGGCACAGGAGTTCTTCGGCCGCCCCGTCATCGGCCTCGACCTGGTGGATCCGCGCTACTACCACCTGGACACGGCGCTCAGCGTCCTCGACGGCGACGAGGTCATGTACTACCCGGAGGCCTTCTCGCCGGGCAGCCAGGCCGTGCTGCGGCGGCTCTTCCCCGACGCCCTGATCGCCGACGGCCAGGACGCGGCCGCCCTCGGCCTGAACGCGGTCTCCGACGGCCGGCACGTCCTGCTCCCGCAGGCGGCTACCGGGCTGCTGGAGCCGCTGCGCGACCGCGGGTTCGAACCGGTCCCCATGGACCTGGGAGAACTGCTCAAGGGCGGCGGCAGCGTGAAGTGCTGCACCCAGGAGCTGCGCCCCTAGTTACTCGGCCGGCGGCCAGGCCTGGCCCCAGTCGGCGTCCCGCGCCGCCTTGTAGAGGTCACCGTGGCGCTTG
This sequence comes from Streptomyces sp. NPDC048255, assembly GCF_040652415.1. Taxonomy (NCBI): domain Bacteria; kingdom Bacillati; phylum Actinomycetota; class Actinomycetes; order Kitasatosporales; family Streptomycetaceae; genus Streptomyces; species Streptomyces sp. NPDC048255. The sequence continues at coordinate 19,818 of NZ_JBEZMA010000074.1, read as the reverse complement.
GTCACGTTGACCCGGCTCAGGCCCTCGCCTTCCCGGCCGCACAGCTCCAGCTGGACGAGCCCCTTCCGGATCTGCGGCTTCCGCGTGATCCGGGAGGCGGCCGGCTCCACGGGGAAGCGGGTCGCGGCGACGTAGCTGAACTTCTCGTCCTCGTACGGGAGGGAGCCGCCCTTGACCTGCCGGTGCAGCGAGGACCGGCTGACCCGCGCCGAGAAGTGGCACCAGTCCTTGCCGACCTCGATCGGGCAGGTCCCGTCGTGCGGACAGGGCGCGGCGACCCGCAGCCCGGCCGCGATCAGCTGGTCGCGGGCCTCGCGGATGCGCAGGTAGCCCTCCGGGGTGCCCGGCTCGATCAGTACGACCGCCTGCCCGGCCCGCGCCGCCTCGGCGACGACGGCCGTACGCGCCTGCGGCGTCAGCTCGCCCAGCACGTACGACACCGTCACCAGGTCGGCGTCGGGGACCGTCAGCCCGGGCCCGATCACGGCCCGCCGCCAGCCGGCCCCGCGCAGCACCGGCGAGGCGGAGGCCGCCGCCAGCTCCTTGCCCAGGGCCAGGGCCGGTTCGGCCCAGTCCAGCACCGTGGTCTCCCGCGGGCCGTCCCAGGTGGCGTCCACCGCCCAGGTCGCCGCCCCGGTGCCGCCGCCGACGTCCACGTGCGAGCCCGGCGCCCAGTGCGGCGCGGCCTCCGCGAGCCCGTCCAGGGCGGACCGTACGGCCTCGAAGGTGGCCGGCATCCGGTACGCCGCGTACGCCGCCACGTCGGAGCGGTCGCGCAGCACGGGGGCGTCGGTCGGGGTCTGCCCCCGGTAGCTGGCGATGAGCCGCTCGACGGCGGCCGAGGCCTGCTTCGGCGGGATCCCGGCGAGCAGTCCGGCCAGTGCGGTGCGGAGGGTCTCGGCGGAGGTGGGGGCGGGGGCGGAGGCGTTCACCTGCGAAGTTTATTCCGCGGCGGGGCGCGCGGACTCCCGGTCGCGCCACGGCCGGCACAGGCCGAGGAAGCACGCGGCCGCGAGCACCGAGCACACCACCTGGACCACGGCCATCGGCACGGCGGTGTCCTCGCCCGCGATCCCGACCAGCGGCGAGGCGATCGCCCCGACCAGGAAGGAGGTGGTGCCGATCAGGGCCGAGGCCGAGCCGGCGGCGTGCGGGGTGCGCATCAGGGCCTGCGCGTTGGTGTTCGGCAGGATCACGCCCATGGACGACATCAGCACGAACAGGGCGGCGGCGACGGGGAACAGCCCGGCCTTCCCGAAGACCCCGGTGGACATCAGCAGCAGCGCCACCGAGGCGGCCCCGGCGACGGCGAGCCCGGCGGCCAGGACCTTGTCCATGCTGACCCGGCCCACCAGCAGCTTGCCGTTGATCTGGCCGGCGGCGATCAGGCCGACGGAGTTGAGGCCGAAGAGCAGGCTGAAGGCCTGCGGCGAAGCCCCGTAGATCTCCTGGATCACGAACGGCGACGCCGATATGTAGGCGAACAGCACGGCGAAGGCGAAGCCGCCGGCCAGCGTGTACCCGGTGAAGACCCGGTCGCCGAGCAGCCCGCGCATGGTGTGCAGCGCCGCGCCCACCCCGCCGGTCTGCCGCCGCGCGGGCGGCAGCGTCTCGTCGAGCCGCCGCCAGACCAGCAGGGTCAGCAGGGCGCCGACGCCGGTCAGGACGACGAACACGCCCCGCCAGTCGGAGAAGCGCAGCACCTGGCCGCCGATGAGCGGGGCGATGATCGGGGCGACCCCGGAGACCAGCATCAGTGTGGAGAAGAACCGGGCCATCTCGACCCCGTCGTACAGGTCGCGTACGACGGCCCGCGCGATGACGATCGCGGCCGCGCCGGCCAGGCCCTGGAGCAGCCGGAAGCCGATCAGGAGCTCGGCGGTCGGCGCGAAGGCGCATATCGCGGTGGCGAGGACGTAGACGACCATGCCGATGAGCAGGGGCCTGCGGCGGCCCCACTTGTCGCTCATCGGGCCGATGAGGAGCTGGCCCAGGGCCATTCCGGCGAGGCAGGCGGTCAGGGTGAGCTGGACGGTCGCGGCCGGGCTGTTCAGGGCGGTGGTGACCTCCGGCAGTGCCGGGAGGTACATGTCCATGGACAGCGGGGGCAGGGCGGTGAGCCCGCCCAGCATGAAGATGACGAGCAGGCCGGTGCGGCGGGCGGCGGCCAGGGGTGCGGTGGCCGGGGGTGCGGTGGCCTGGGGAGCGGAGGGCGACGCGGGCGACGACGCGTCGGAAGGGGTCGTCGCGGGGGCTCTCTCCGTCATGCGGCACTCCAGTCTTTTCGTCCTGCTCACGAACCCCTGACCGACCCATGCTCTCAGCTGTCGGAACGTCCGCGACCCGATGCGCGGTGTGACGTAGCCTGCGGCCCCATGAGCGCACGTGTGAAGAAGACCGCTGTGGTGACCGGGGCCGGTTCCGGGATCGGCCGCTCCGTGGCCCTCGCCCTGGCCGGGGCCGGCTGGGCGGTGGCGGTGGCGGGCCGCCGCGCCGAGCCCCTGGAGGAGACGGCCCGGACGGCCGGGGCCGGGGCGGACGTGCTGTGCGTCCCCGCGGACGTGAGCGATCCGCAGGACGTGGCCGCGCTGTTCGCCGCCGTGGACGAGCGGTACGGGCGCCTCGACCTGCTCTTCAACAACGCGGGCACCTTCGGGCCGGGCGGCGTCCCGCTGGAGGACATCAGCTACGAGGCCTGGCGCTCGGTCGTCGACGTCAACCTGACCGGCGCCTTCCTGTGCGCGCAGGCGGCCTTCCGGCGGATGAAGGCACAGGACCCGCAGGGCGGCCGCATCATCAACAACGGCTCCATCTCCGCGCACGTGCCGCGCCCGAACTCCATCGCCTACACCGCGACCAAGCACGCGATGACCGGCCTGACGAAGTCGCTGTCCCTGGACGGCCGGCCGTACCGGATCGCCTGCGGCCAGATCGACATCGGCAACGCGGCGACCGAGATGACCGAGCGGATGCAGACCGGCATCCTCCAGGCCAACGGCCAGCTGGCGGTGGAGCCGGTGATGGACGCCGCCGACGTGGCACGGACCGTGCTGCACATGGCGGAGCTCCCGCTGGAGGCGAACGTGCAGTTCGCGACGGTGATGGCGACGGCCATGCCGTACATCGGCCGCGGCTGAAACCCATTGCCGGGCGCCGCCGCTCAGTCGATCATGAACGCATGACCGATACCGAAGTACTGCGCTACACCGCCTTCTCCCACGACCCCGAGGGCGGCAACCCCGCCGGAGTCGTCCTCGACGCCGCCGGACTCACCGAGGAGGCGATGCTGGGGATCGCCGCCGAGCTGGGCTACAGCGAGACGGCCTTCCTGACCGCCCCGCCCGAGGGTCTCGGCGGCGAGCCGGGACGGGCCTTCACCGTGCGCTACTTCAGCCCCAAGGCCGAGGTTCCGTTCTGCGGGCACGCCACCGTGGCCACCGCCGTGGCGCTGGCCGAGCGGATCGGCCCCGGGGAGCTCCTCTTCGCGACGCGGGCCGGCACCGTGCCGGTGTCCGTCACCGACGGGGGCGGGGTGCTGCGGGCCACCCTGACCAGCGTCGAGCCCTCCGTCTCGGAGATCGCGGAGGCCGACCTCGCCGAAGCGCTGGCCGCGCTGGACTGGCCGGCGGCGGACCTGGACCCGGCGTTCCCGCCGCGGATCGCCTACGCCGGAGCCCGGCACCTGGTGCTCGGCGCGGGCAGCCGGGCCCGGCTCGCGGACCTCGCCTACGACTTCCCCCGGCTGGAGGCCCTGATGCGGCGCCTCGACGTCACCACGCTCCAGCTGGTGCACCGGGCGGGCCCGGCGGAGTTCCACGTACGGAACCCCTTCCCGGTCGGCGGTGTCGTCGAGGACCCCGCCACCGGGGCAGCCGCGGCCGCCTTCGGCGCGTACGCCCGCGAGCTCGGCCTGGTCCCGGCGGACGCGGTGCTCACCCTCCACCAGGGTGAGGACATGGGCCGCCCGGGCACGCTGACGGTGGAACTGCGCGCGGGTGACCCCCGGGTCAGGGTCAGCGGCCAGGGCGTGCGGATCGCGTGAGCGCGGACGTCGGCGCGGAGGAGCCCGTGCGGCAGTGCTGCCGCGACTCCGCCCCGGACCCCGCTCCCCGAACGCCGGAGGGGGCGAATCCGGCGGATGCCGTCTCCCGGGGAGGCATGCGGGTGTTCGGGTTTGCCCAGGCCGACGTACCCGCGGCCCTGGCCGGTCAGGTCGCGGCCCTGGAGGCGGCGGCCTGGCCGGGCTCCTCGCCGGGCCACGACCCGGCGCTGGCACCCCGGGTGATGCTGCTGGCCGACGGGGCCGGGACGGTGGCCGCCGCGCTGGCGCTGCTGCACAAGGACATCGAGGTCGCGGACCGCACCTACCGCGCCGCCGGGCTCAGCGGCGTCGTCACCCGGGCGGAGCTGCGGGGCCGCGGGTTCGGCGGCCGGCTGGTCGCGGCCGCGCGTACGGCCCTGGCCGCGGAAGGGGCCGTGGACCTGGCGCTGTTCAGCTGCGACCGGCCGCTCGTGCCGTTCTACGCGGCGGCCGGTTTCACGGAGCTGCCCGGCACCGTGCTGGTCGGCGGCACCCCCGGGGAGCCGCTGGCCACGGACCGGCCCGGCTTCGACAAGGCGGTGGTAGCGGCCTTTTTCACGGCCGCCCCCGAAGCGGACCGGGCCGCCTTCACCGGCGTCCGGGTCCCGCTGTACCCGGGGAACACCGACAGGCTGTGGTGAGCCGGGCTCCGGACGGCCGTTGAGGGGGGTCCCGTACGCGGCGTCAGATCCGCTTCCGGCCGGTGTCGGATCCGCGCCCACCCGGTGTCAGATCCGCGTCGCGGGGAGCGTTCCGCGTACGGGGACCACCAGCGGGGCCCCGGTCCGCGGATGCGGGAGCACCTCCACCGGCTGCCGGTAGACCCGGCTGAGGAGCGCGTCCTCGAACACCTCGGCCGGCGGGCCGTCCGCCGCGATCCGCCCGTCGTGCAGGACGGCGGCCCGGTCCGCGTAGGCGGCGGCCAGGCCCAGGTCGTGCAGGACCACCACCACCGCGTCCCCGGCCGCGGCCCGCTCCCGGCAGACCCGCAGCACGAGTTCCTGGTGGCGCAGGTCCAGGGCGGCGGTGGGCTCGTCGAGCAGCAGCAGCGGGGCCCGCTGGGCCAGTACGCGGGCCAGCGCGACCCGGGCCCGTTCGCCGCCGGAGAGCGCGGAGAAGGGCCGCGCGGCGAAGTCCGTGACCTCGGTGGCGGCCATGGCGCTGGCCACGGCCTGCTCGTCGGCGTCGGCGAAGGGGGTGCCGGCCCAGGGTGCGCGGCCCATCCGTACGACCTCCTCCACCGGGAAGGGGAAGGACAGTGCGGCCGACTGGGGGAGTACGGAGCGGCGCAGTGCCAGTTCGGGGGCGCTCCAGGCGTCCACCGCGCGGCCGTCGATCCGGACCTCGCCGGAGGCGGCCGGGAGGTCGGCGGCGAGCGCGGCCAGCAGGGTGGACTTGCCCGCGCCGTTCGGACCGACCAGCGCCAGCACCTCCCCGGCGCGCGCGGTCAGCTCGATGCCCGACAGGACCTCCCGCTGCCCCAGCCGCACGTGCAGGTCCACGGTCTCCGCGAAGGCCGTGCCGGGGACGGGCCGGGCGGGGACGGACCGCTTGTTCCGGGAGAGCAGCCCGGTCAGCATGCCGGTCATGCCCAGCCTCCTTGCTTGCGGCGGGTACGGCGCAGCAGCCAGAAGAAGAAGGGGCTGCCGATCAGGGCGGTCAGCACACCGAGCGGCAGCTCGGCGGGCTGGGCGAGGGTCCGGGCGGCCAGGTCGCCCGCGACCAGTACGACGGCGCCGGCCAGGGCGCTGCCGGGAACCAGGAAGCGGTGGCCGGGGCCGTTGGCCATCCGCAGCAGGTGCGGGACCAGGAGGCCGATGAACGTGATGACGCCGGCCACCGCGACGGCGGCGGCGGTGAGCAGGGCGACGACCAGGATGAGGGCGAGGCGCAGCCGTTCGACGTCGACGCCCAGGTGGCGGGCGGGCCGCTCGCCGAGGGAGAGCAGGTCGAGCTTGCGGGCGTAGAAGGGGGCCGCGAGCAGGCCGGCGATCGCGCAGGGCAGCACGGCGAGGACCTTGGGCCAGGTGGCCTGGGCGAGGGAGCCGAGCTGCCAGAAGGTGATCTGGTTGACCTGGCCGCTGTCGGCGAAGAAGACGAAGAGGCCGATCAGGGCGCCCGCGAAGGCGTTCACGGCGATGCCGGTGAGGATGAGGGTGACGACCTCGGTCCGGCCGCCGTTGCGCGACAGCAGGTAGACGCCGGTGACAGTGATCAGGCCCGCGACGAAGGCGCAGACGGTGACCGTCCAGTTGCCGAAGAAGCTGAGGCCGAGGCCGATGGCGGCGACGGCGCCGACGGCCGCGCCCGCCGAGATCCCGATGACACCGGGCTCGGCGAGCGGGTTGCCGAAGACGCCCTGCATGAGGGCGCCGGCGCAGCCGAGGCTCGCGCCGACGAGCAGGGCGAGCACGACCCGGGGGAGGCGTACGTTCCACAGCACGCTCTCGCCGACCCGGTCGAGGGGCGCCCCGCCGAGGCCGAGGCGGTGCTGGAGGGAGGCGAGGACGTCGCCGGTGGGGATGCGGTAGGCGCCGACTCCTGCGGAGAGCAGGGCGAGGAGGAGCAGGGCGGCGACGAGGGCGAGGGCGAGGACCAGGGCGCCTGCGGCGGGCTTGGCGGGTTCGGCGGGTTCGGCTGCGCCGGGCCTGGCCGTGGTGCCTGCGGTGGGCTCGGCTGCGGTGGGCTCGGCGGTGGCGGCTGCGGTGGGCTCGGCTGCGGTGGGGGCGGGGGCGCGCCGGGGCGTCTCCTCGGGCGCCGAACGTGGCGGGGAGTCGGAGAGTGCGGCGGCGGTGTGTTCGGCGCCCTGCGGGGAGCACCCCGGCACACCCCCGCCCCCGGCACGGTCCGTCGGCGCGGGATCGGCTGCGCCGGGCTTGGCTGCGGTGGGGGTGTGTTCGGCGCCCTGCGGGGAGCGTCCCGGCATACTCCCGCCCCTGGCACGGTCCGTCGGCGCGGGCGTGGCTGCGGTGGGGGTGTGTTCGGCGGCTTGCGGGGAGCGTCCCGGCACACCCCCGCCTCCGGCACGGTTCGTCGGCGTCGGCTTGGCCGTGGTGGGCTCGGCTGTGTCATGCGGGGGGTCGTGGGGGAGGGGCACTTCAGGTGGCCTTGCCGTAGAGCTGGGTGATCAGGGAGGTGAGGACCTGGTCCGTGCGGGGGCCGTAGTTGAGCAGGACGCCGTCGTCGACGGTGAGCACCCGGCGGTCCATGCCGGCCGGGGTCTGGGCGACGCCCGGGATCTTGACCAGGCCGTCGACGCCGCCGACGGATTCGAGCCCCTTGGACATGACCAGGATCGCGTCGGGGGCGGCGGCGGCCAGGGCCTCGCTGGTGATGGGGGTGAAGTCCTTGCCCAGCCCCGAGTCCTTGCCCGTGTCGACCGCACCCGCCGCTTCCAGCAGGGAGGCCGCGCCGGAGTCCGAGCCGCCCAGCAGGTAGACGGAGGCCGTGCCGCGCAGGTAGAGGAAGGCGACCCGGGGCCTCTTGCCCGTGGCGGCCGGAATGACGGTGCGGGCGGCGGCGATCCGCTCGGCGGTGCGCTGGTTCAGCTGCTCGCCGGCCTCCTTCACGCCGAGTGCGGCGGCCACCGCGCTGATCCGCTTCGGTACGTCCTCCAGCGACTTCGCGGGGGCGACGACCAGGACCGGGATGCCCGCGTCACGGATCTGCTGAATCGCTTCCGCGGGACCGGTGGTGGTCTCCGCCAGGACCAGCGTCGGGCGCAGCGAGAGCACGCTCTCGGCGGAGACGTCATGACCACGTGTCACCACCGGCAGCTGCGCGGCCTGTTCGAAGGTGGCCGTGATGTCCCGGGCGACGACCTGCCGGCCGAGGCCGAGGGTGTGCACGATCTCGCTGAGGCTGCCGGTCAGCGGGACCACCCGGTCCGCGGAGCTGACCGTGACCGGAGTGCCGTCGCCGGAGGACACGGTGACGGGCAGTACGGGCGCGGGCGAGGGTTCGAGCGGTTCCACCCGGTCCGGGGCCGCCGGGGCGGTATGGGCGGGCCGGCCCGCGGGGGTTGCCGTACTCCCGCAGCCCGTGACGGCCAGTGCCAGGGCGACCAGGGCGGTCATGGCGAGGCCGATGCGGGGGAAGCGGGGTGGAGCGGCGGGCGTGGGCACGAGGCACCGTCCTGGTCGTCCGACGGAAGGAGGTTGGGGGCGACCGAGGGGTTCCACTCACGGCCAACCGTAGTTTAGGTTAGCCTCACCTTACTTGCTAGACCCCGGAGGGACATTCATGTCCACAAGACCCGCCCGCGCGCTGGCAGTCGGTCTGCTGGTGGCCCTGCTGGGAGTGCTGCTCCCGGCCACCGCCGCCCAGGCGGCGGGCCGCACCGTGCAGGGCGGCCGGCTGGACTGGGGTATCAAATCGTCCTTCCAGAGTTATGTCACGGGTCCCATCTCGAAAGGTTCTTTCAAGCTGAAGAGCGGAGCCGCCACCGCGGGCGGCAGCCTGTTCCGCTTCCACTCGGCGGCCGGTTCGTACGACCCCGACTCGGGGGAGCTCGACGCCTCCTTCAGCGGCGGCGTGACCTTCCAGGGCCACCAGAAGCCCGACGGCGCGTACGAGCTGGACATGACCGTCAGCCGCCCCACCGTCAAGATCTCCGGCGGCCGCGGCACCCTGTACGCGGACGTCTCCAGCAAGGCCAAGGACACCGGCCAGGTCACCAGCCGGTCCCAGGTGCCCTTCGCCACCCTCGGCCTCGGCGGCATCGACATGAAGGGCGGCACCACCCCGATCGCCCTGTCCAACGTCCCGGCCACCCTCACCGAACAGGGCGCCAAGGCCTTCGCGGGCTACTACGCGGCGGGCGCGCCGCTCGACCCGGTCTCGCTGTCCGCCGACGTACTGGCCCCGACCGCCCCTTCGCAGTCCGCGCAGCCCTCGGGATCGCCGGGCCAGGGTGAGGAAACCCCGCGGCCGCAGGGCGCCTTCGCCGACGCCGCGGTCGACTGGGGCGTGCGCCGCACCTTCCGCGAGTACGTCACCGGCTCCGTCGGCCAGGGCAAGTGGGTCCTCGCCGAGGGTGCCCTGGACGGGGGCGCGCTGTTCCGCTTCCCGCAGGGCAAGGGTGCGTACGACGGCCAGAAGGGCACCCTTGACGCGGCCTTCGCCGGGACCGTCCACTTCACCGGAGCCCACCTGGACCTGAAGCTCGGCAAGCTGAGCGTCAAGGTGGAGAACGGCAAGGGCGTCCTGTCCGCCGACGTCACCGCCGCGGGCGGCGAGACGAAGAGCGCCGTCGCGCTCGTCGAGTTCGACGCCAAGGGGCTGAAGACCGAGGGCGCCCTCGCCACCCTGACCGAAGCCCCTGCCACCCTCACCGAGGGCGGCTCCCAGGCCTTCAACTCGATGTACAAGGCGGGCACCGAGATGGACCCCGTCACGCTCGCGGTCGCCCTCGACGCCTCCGCGCAGCTGCCCGCCCTGCCCGACCTCGGCTCCACGGCGTCCCCCGCGCCCGCCGCTTCCTCCGCCGCCCCCGCCGGGGAGTCCTCGGACACCGGGCTGTACGTGGCCCTGTACGCGGCCCTGCTGGTCCTGGCCGGCGGCGCCGCCTTCCTGGTGGTCCGCAAACGCCGTACCGACGCCGCCGCGGCGGCGTCGCAGGCCGGTGCCGACGCCGCGCCCACCGAAACCCCGTAGGCCCTGCCGTCGCCGTCCCGTCCCGACGGCGCCCCCGATCCCGTTCCCTCAGGAGTCCTCGCCATGTCGTCCCTCCGTCGCCCGATCGCCCTCGCGGCCGCCGTCCTCACCGCCGCCGCGCTCGGCACCACCGCCCTCGTCCTGCCCGCCACCGCCGCGGTCGCCCCGGGCGCCGCCCCACAGGCCGGCGGCGCGCCCACCGCGCCGGTGAAGATAGTCGGCGGCACCCTCGACTGGGGCGTGCTCGCCGGCTACCGCGCGTACGTGACGGGCATGGCCAAGGGCGCCATCACCGTGGCCGACGGCGCGAAGACCAACGCGGACGGCACCCTGCAGTTCGGCGCCGCCTCCGGCCAGTACGACCCGACCGCCGGCCACGTGGTGCGGGCCGCCTTCGAGGGCAGCGTCACCTTCTCCTCGCCCGCCCCGCCGACCGGCCACGGCTTCGAGGTCAAGCTCTCGGACTTCCGTATCGACACGGGCACCAAGAAGCTCACCGCCGACGTCACCAAGGCCGGGGCCACGGCCCAGGACGTACCGCTCGCGAACGTCGCCTTCGCCGGCCAGGCGATGGAGAAGCTGGAGACCGAGCTCACCAAGGAGGCGGCCGACGCGCTCGGTTCGCCGGGTTACGAGGGCAGGACCGGCGACCCGCTGACCGCGAAGCTGGAGTTCGAGAAGCCCGCGCCGAGCCCGGCGCCCCCGTCCCCGAAGCCCAGCCCCACGCCGTCGGCGACGGCGACGGCGACCGAGCCGGCCCCCGCGCCGACGAAGACCACCGCGGCGCCGACCGCCCCGGCCGACGGCGCGCAGAAGGTCCTCAAGGCCAGTCTGACCTGGGGCGTGAAGGAGTCCTTCCGCACGTACGTGCTGGGCGCGGGCTCGATCACCCCCGGCGGCGGCGCCGTGAAGAACGGCGGCCTCTACGACTTCGCCCTCGCCAAGGGCGAGCTGGACGCCGCGAAGCAGAAGCTGAACGTCTCCTTCGAGGGCTCCCTCCGCTTCCAGTACGCGGGCCACGGCATCGACATGAGTTTCGCCAACCCCCGCGTCGAGTCCGCCGGCAAGAGCGGCACCCTGTACGTGGACGTCAAGAACGCCTCCGGCAGCAAGACGGCCGTCCCCTTCGCCACGCTCGACCTGTCGAAGACCGACTACAAGGCCAAGGGCGGCCTGCTGGCCCTCAACGCGGTCCCGGCGGCCTTCACGGAGCAGGGCGCGGAGGCCTTCGCCAACGACACCACCGGCTCCCTCTACAAGGCCGGCGACGCCCTCGACCCGCTCACCTTCTCGGTGGCCGTGGACAAGGACGCCGCCCTCCCGGCGGGCGGCACCGCCGGCGGTACGGGCACCACCGCGGGCGGCGGCTCCGCCGGCGGCTCGGCGGGCGGCGGTTCCGTCGGCGGCAACCTCGCCGCCACCGGCGCCGAGATCCCGGCCGGGACCCTGCTCGGCGTCTCCGGCGCGGTGGTGGCGGCCGGCGCGGGCGCGGTGTTCCTGGCGCGCCGGCGCCTCGGCACGGCCCGGATCTGAGCCGTGCTTCAATGCCCGCGTGAACGATCTAGACGTCCTCAAGGTCTTCTGCGCGGGTGACGGCCGGTACGGCAACCTGCTCGGAGTCGTGCGCGACGGCCGGACCTGCCCGGACGACGCCTCCCGGCAGCGGCTCGCCGCCGAACTCGGCTACAGCGAGACGGTGTTCGTCGACGACCCCGAGCGCGGGGTCGTCGACATCCGCACCCCTGGCACGCGGATGTCCTTCGCGGGCCATCCGCTGGTCGGGGTCGCCTGGCTGCTGGACATCGAGGAGCTCCAGCCCCCGGCCGGCTCCGTATGGGCCCGCGACGACGGGGAGTTCACCTGGATCACGGCCCGCCCCGAGTGGGTCGAGGGCAAGCGGACGGAGCAGTACGCGAGTCCCGCCGAGGTGGAGGCGCTGCCCGCCCCGCCGCCGGGCGAGGGCTGGCTGTACGCGTGGGCCTGGGAGGACGAGGCCGCGGGCCGGGTACGGGCCCGCGGTTTTCCGCGCCGCCCCGACGGGGCCGTCGTGGAGGACGAGGCCACCGGTTCGGCAGCGATCCTGCTGACGGCCCAGCTGAACCGCGCCCTGAACATCATCCAGGGCGAGGGCTCGCAGCTCCTCACCGCGCCCGGTCCCGACGGCACGGTCGAGGTGGGCGGCAGGGTCCGCTTCGCCCCGGCCGGCCCGGGCCGGGAAACCCCGTAACGGCCGGAGGGCCGGCCCGGTGCGCGTGCACCGGGCCGGCCCTTCCGTGGTGTCCTCCGGGCGGCCCCGCAGGGGCTACGCGCTGAGCGGGAACTGCTCGCCCAGCTCGCGGAAGACCGCGCCGTTGAACTCGAAGGCGCGCTTGCACTCGTCGATGATGCGCTGCTTCTCCAGGTCGTCCGCGGCGATGGCGTCCAGCAGCTCGCGGTACGTCCGCTTGAAGGCCGCCGGGTTGGAGATGTCCGCGAAGACGTAGAAGCGGACCCCGTCGCCCTTGCGCTCGAAGCCCCAGGTTCGCTCGGCCTTGTCCCGGATGATCTGGCCGCCGGAGAGGTCGCCCAGGTAGCGGGTGTAGTGGTGGGCGACGTACCCGCCAGGCCACTGGGCCGCGCACTCGGCCACACGGGCGGCGTAGGCCTCGGTCGCGGGCAGCGCCACGACCGTCCGGCGCCAGGACGGGCCCAGCAGGTGTTCGAGGTCGCGCTCGATCTCGGCGACGCGCATCAGCTCCGGCCGTATGAACGGGCCCGCCACCGGGTCGTCCTTGAGCGACTCGGCCGCGTCCTCCAGGGCCCGGTACACGAACCACAGCTGTTCGGTGTAGCGCGTGTAGGCCTCCACGCCCAGGCGGCCGCCGAGCAGGTCGCTCATGAAGGTGGACGTCTCGGCCTCGGTGTGCTGCTCGTGCGAGGCGACGCGGATGACCGTAGAGAAGGCGTCCAAGGGGGACCTCCGAAGAAGAGGAATCAGGCGTGGCGGCAGCCGCCACACCCGATCCTCCTACTTAGGCTTACCTAAGTCAATGTGTTCCCGACGTGCTGTCGGTAAAAAATCCGGCCTCACGACCGGCTCGTGCTACGGCAGGGTCAGGATCTCCGCGCCGCTGTCCGTCACCACCAGTGTGTGCTCGAACTGCGCAGTGCGCTTGCGGTCCTTCGTGACGACCGTCCAGCCGTCCTCCCACATGTCGTACTCGTGGGTGCCCAGGGTCAGCATCGGCTCGATGGTGAAGGTCATCCCGGGCTCGATGACGGTCGTCGCGTGCGGGCTGTCGTAGTGCGGAATGATCAAACCGGAGTGGAAGGAGGAATTGATGCCGTGCCCGGTGAAGTCCCGGACCACGCCGTAGCCGAAACGCTTCGCGTACGACTCGATGACCCGGCCGATGATGTTGATCTGGCGGCCCGGCTTGACGGCCTTGACGGCCCGGTTCAGCGCCTCGCGGGTGCGCTCCACCAGCAGCCGCGACTCCTCGTCCACCTCCCCGCACAGGTACGTGGCGTTGTTGTCGCCGTGCACCCCGCCGATGTACGCGGTCACGTCGAGGTTCACGATGTCGCCGTCGCGCAGGACGGTCGAGTCGGGGATGCCGTGACAGATGACCTCGTTGACCGAGGCGCACAGGGACTTCGGGAAGCCCCGGTAGCCCAGCGTCGACGGGTAGGCGCCGTGGTCGCACATGTACGTGTGCGCGACCCGGTCCAGCTCATCGGTGGTCACCCCCGGGGCGATGAGCTTGGCGGCCTCTTCCATCGCCTGGGCGGCGATCCGGCCGGCGATGCGCATCGCCTCGATGGTCTCGGCCGACTGCACCTCCGGCCCGGTGTAGGGAGTGGGCGCGGGCTTGCCCACGTACTCGGGCCTGCGGATGTTTCCGGGAACGGAACGGGCGGGAGAAAGCTCGCCTGGTACGAGCAGCGACTGGCCAGACATGCAAGCGAGTGTATCCAGCGGTGATGGGGCAGCATGGCGGCAGAGAGCGGCATCGAGAGGAGCCTGACAGCGATGGCCCTGTTCAAGAAGCGCCAGGTGGGCAAAGCGGGCGAGTGGTACTACTGCCTCGTCCACCAGAAGGTCGAGGAAGGCCCCGAGTGCCCGGCGAAGGACCGTTTCGGCCCCTACGAGACGCCCGCGGAGGCCGCGCACGCCATGGAGACGGCGCAGGAGCGCAATCTCGAATGGCAGAACGACCCCAAGTGGAACGACAAGTCCCGCGAGGAGGAGGAAGGCGGAGCCACCGCTCCGTAGGGGTGTCCCGGGGGCGTAGGGGGTGTCCCGGGGCCGCGGTGACCGCCGCTACCAGCGGCTGGGCGGCGGCGCGGTCAACTGGTCGGCCAGCCGCGCCAGCCGGTCCCGGAACCGGCGCGGCCCGCGCTGCGCCGGCAGGCTGTTCTCCCCGGCCGCCGCGCTGACCAGGTGCTGCACCGTGTCCAGATCCAGCTCGGCCGTCCCGTCCGCCACCGACAGCGCGTCGTGCGCGAGCGTGCCCAGCTCGGGGTCCCCGCCGTCCAGGGACAGGACGGTCGCCCCCGCCCGCCGGGCGTCGTGGACCCGCTCCAGCAGACCCTCCCCGGGCCGCTCCGGGGCCACCACCAGCAGGGTGTGCCCGCGCCGGGCCGCCGTCAGCCGGCTCAGCCCCACCGACAGGTGCGGCGGCTCACCGGGCCGCACGTGGTGGCGTACCAGGGTGGGCGCCAGCTCCGGCAGCCCCGACCAGGCGGCCTCGTCCACCAGGTGCGCGGCCAGGTGCCACGGCTCGTACTGAGCCGTCCCCACCAGCAGCAGGTTCCCCCCGGCCGGTACGACGGCACGCCGCAGCGAGCCCGCGAAACGGCGCGCGGCCCCGGGCCACTGCGTACCGGCGAGCACCTCGCGCAGCAGCGCGACCCTCACGGCATCCATAATCGGCATCCTGCACCATCCCAATCCCATCCCATCCCCCATCCCCTGGTCCTGTGTGGGTTTCCCCGGCTTCAGCCGGGGAGGGAAACGCATCTTTGGCCCGGAGGCGCCGAGCGCCGTAGCTCTCTGCGTGTCCGGGGGGCGTTCAGACAGGCTGCGTCTGGCCCTCGATGTACTGGCGGATCACGGTGAGCGGTGCGCCGCCGCAGGATCCGGCGAAGTACGAGCGTGACCAGAGCACGGACCCCATGCCGATCCGGTTGATCCGGCCGGTGTACTCGGCCCGCAGGTATCGGGAGCTGACGCCCTTGAGCGAGTTGATCAGCTTGGACAGGGCGACCTTCGGCGGGTAGTGCACAAGCAGGTGGACGTGGTCGGTCTCGCCGTTGAACTCGCGTAGCTCCGCCTCGAAGCTGTCGCACACGTCACGCATGATCGCTTCGCACCGCTTGAGCATGTCGTCATCGAACACATCACGCCGGTATCTGGTCACGAACACCAAGTGTGCGTGCAGGTTGTAGACGACATGTCGCCCCGTGCGGACATCGGGGTTTGGTTCCCAGCGTGGTGACATACACCAAGGGTAGTGTGGTCAAGCGAACTCGGCCGAAGGGGGTGGGCTGGATGATCCGTGCGTACAAGTTCCTCATGCGGCCCACCGTGGGCCAGCAGATCGCGCTCGGCGAGATGCTGCGGGATCACTGCTCCCTCTACAACGGCGCGTTGCAGGAACGCCGGGATGCTTACCGGCACGCGTCAAAGACGAGCATCAAGTACGGGATGCAGTCCGGGCAGCTCACAGACATCCGGGCGTTCGACCCCGCGCGCCAGGGCCGCTGGTCGTTCAGCTCACAGCAGGCGACGCTTCGTCGGCTGGACAAGGCATTCGCCGCGTTCTTCCGGCGGATCAAGGCCGGGGACAAGCCCGGTTACCCGCGCTTTCGCGGGGTGAACTGGTTCGACGCGGTGGACTTCCCCAAGGACGGCGACGGCTGCCGCTGGAACAGCACTCCGCACGACCCGGTGACTCGAGTGCGTTTCCAGGGTGTCGGGCACGTGAAGGTCAACCAGCACCGGCCGGTGGTCGGCAAGGTCAAGAGGGTGTCCGTGAAGCGCGAGGGGCGTAAGTGGTTCGTCGTGCTGACCGCCGAACAGGATCAGCCCGAGCCGCTGCCCCTGACAGGCAGCGTGATAGGTATCGACCTCGGTATTGCGTCATTCCTCACCGACTCCAACGGCGCACATGTCCCGAACCCGCGCCACGGCCGCCGCGCCGCCGACCGGCTCGAAGCCGCACAGCAAGCTCTCGCCCG
Source organism: Streptomyces sp. NPDC048255 (assembly GCF_040652415.1). Classification (NCBI taxonomy): domain Bacteria; kingdom Bacillati; phylum Actinomycetota; class Actinomycetes; order Kitasatosporales; family Streptomycetaceae; genus Streptomyces; species Streptomyces sp. NPDC048255. Next base: position 3,860 of record NZ_JBEZMA010000074.1, on the reverse strand, counting down.
GTTTCCCCGCGTGCGCTCCGACAAGCGCACTGCCAACCACCACAGGGCGGCCCTGAAGGTCGCCGGCCTGCACGGCAAGGTCCGTCGCCAGCGGCTCGACTACGCACACAAGACCGCCCTCGCCCTGGTCCGTGAACACGACTTCATCGCGCATGAAGACCTCAAGATCCACAACATGAGCAGGTCGACTGTACCGAAGCCCGACCCCGAGATGCCGGGAGGCTTCCTGCCCAACGGAGCCGCCGCCAAGGCCGGGCTGAACCGTTCGATCCTCGACGCCGGTTGGGGGGTGTTCCTCACGATCCTCACCGCCAAGGCTGAAAGCGCCGGACGGCAAGTGATCGCCGTGGACCCCCGCAACACCTCCCGGAGGTGCCCCGAATGCGGGCACACCGCCAAGGAGAACCGGCCCACACAGGAGAAGTTCCACTGCGTCGCCTGCGGCCACACCGCGCACGCCGACGTCGTCGGAGCGCTCAACGTTCTACGGGCCGGGCTGGTCCGTCGCAAAGCCCAACCGGCATAGCGAGAAGCCCCCTCGTTTACGAGAGGGAGGAGTCACATCGGCATCCTGCATCATGGAAGGGACATACGGGAGCGCTTGCCGACACCCCGCCGGGCACCCCGCCCCACACCCCGCCCCGCGCCCTGCCCGCGCACCCTGCCACCGCACGGTGGCCGACGGCCGTTCGACTCTGCCGGTCCCGGGGTTACCCTCGCCCCCATGACCTCCACAGACAGCACTCAGACGCCGCCGGCCGCCAAGGCGCCGGCCAAGGACCCGTGGGACCTTCCGGACGTCTCCGGCCTCGTCGTCGGCGTCCTCGGCGGCACCGGCGACCAGGGCCGCGGCCTGGCCTACCGGCTCGCCCGGGCCGGCCAGAAGGTGATCATCGGCTCCCGCGCCGCGGACCGCGCCCGTACGGCCGCCGAGGAACTGGGCCTCGGCGTGGAAGGCGCGGACAACGCCGAGTGCGCGCGCCGCAGCGACATCGTGATCATCGCGGTGCCGTGGGAGGGCCACGCCAAGACCCTCGAATCGCTGCGCGAGGACCTCGTGGGCAAGCTCGTGGTGGACTGCGTCAACCCGCTGGGCTTCGACAAGCAGGGCGCGTACGCCCTCCAGGTCGAGGAGGGCAGCGCGGCCCAGCAGGCCGCTGCACTGCTCCCGGACTCCCGCGTCACCGCGGCCTTCCACCACCTCTCGGCGGTCCTGCTCCAGGACGAGTCGATCGACGAGATCGACACCGACGTGATGGTCCTCGGCGAGGCCCGCGCGGACACGGACCTCGTCCAGGCCTTGGCCGCCCGCATCCCGGGCATGCGCGGAGTCTTCGCGGGCCGCCTGCGCAACGCCCACCAGGTCGAGTCCCTCGTAGCCAACCTGATCTCCACGAACCGCCGCTACAAGGCCCACGCGGGCCTGCGCGTCACGGACGTCTGATCCGGACGCGGCGGCCCGGGGCTCGCCGCGTCCACCCCGTTTCCTTACGGGAGCACTGCGGGGCATGGGGGACACTGGAGGGGCTCGACCCCCTTCAGTGTCCCCGAGGAGCTCCTTCCATGCCCCGCCTTGCCGTCTTCGCCATCGTCTGCTGCGTCCTCGCCCTGGCCGCCGCCGTGGTCGCCTTCGTGGAAGGCAGCTTCCTCGGGATCGTCTGGGTGCTGCTGGCCGGTGTCACGTCCAACATGGCCTGGTACTACGTGCGCAAGGCGAAGGCCGACAAGGCCGCCGCCGCCCAGGACTAGGGCCGCAAGGCGAAGGCCGACAAGGCCGCCGCCGCCCAGGACTAGGGCCGCAAGGCGAAGGCCGACAAGGCTGCCGCCCCCTAGGGCTGCGGGACCGCGCAGAAGTAGCCGCCGTCCTCGCGCCAGAAGCTGTACAGCTCGCGGCCGCAGTAGGCCTCCGTCTCGGTCACGCCGAGGGAGCCCAGCAGGCCGTAGACCACGTCGAAGAAGAAGCTGTTCACCCCGGGGATCCACAGCAGCGCGAAGACGGCGATCAGGCCGAACGGCGCCAGCGGCTCCACCTGGCGGCGCACCCCGTACGACAGCCAGGGCTCGATCACCCCGTAGCCGTCCAGGCCGGGCACCGGCAGGAAGTTCAGGATCGCCGCCGAGACCTGCAGCAGGGCCAGGAACGCGAGCGCGAGGCGGAACGGACCCGGCACCCCCTCCAGGGCGTCCAGCCAGAACGGGGCCGTGCAGACGGCGGCGAAGGCCACGTTGGTCAGCGGGCCCGCCGCCGAGATGAGGCTGTGCTTCCAGCGGCCGCGGATCCGGTCGCGTTCGATGTACACGGCACCGCCGGGCAGGCCCAGCCCGCCCAGGATCACGAAGAGCACCGGCAGGACGATGCTCAGCAGCGCGTGCGTGTACTTGAGCGGGTTCAGCGTCAGGTACCCCTTGGCGCCCACCGTCAGGTCGCCGCCGTGCAGGGCCGTGCGGGCGTGCGCGTACTCGTGCAGGCAGAGCGAGACGATCCAGGCCGAGGTGACGAAGAGGAACACGGCGAGCCCCGTGCTCGTCGAGTACCCGGTCCACACCGCCCATCCGGTGACCGCCATGACGGCGACGATCCCGAGGAACACGGAACTGATGCGCCGCTCGCTGCGGCTGCCCTGATGACCCATGCGGCGAAACCTATCCCGGGAGCCCCGCGGTAATGGGGTCGGGTCCGGGACCGGCTCCGGAGACAATGGGCCGGTGCGTTACGCGATCCTCGGCACCACCCAGGCCGTCCGCGACGACGGGAGCCCCGTCGCCGTCGGCGGAGCACGCCTGCGCGCTCTCCTGACGGCGCTCGCGCTGCGGCCGGGCCGGGCGGTCCCCGCGCACCTGCTCGTCGCCGAGGTGTGGGACGGCGACCCGCCGGCCGACGCCGTGGCCGCCCTCCAGGCGCTCGTCGCCCGGCTGCGGCGGACCCTCGGGCACGCGGCCGTGCGCTCAGCGGAAGGCGGCTACCTGCTCGCCGCCGAGCGCGAGGACATCGACCTCTACCGTTTCGAACGCCTCGCCCTGGCCGGTGACGCGGCGCTGGCCGAGGGGGACCCCGCCAAGGCGACCGCCCTGTACGAGGAGGGCCTCGGGCTGTGGCGCGGGCCCGCCCTCGCGGACCTCCCCGACCCGGGCGCGGAGTCCGCGCGCTGGGAGGCCGTACGGGGCGACGCGCGCCGGGGCCTGCTCGCCGCGGCCCTGGCCCTGGGCCGGGCGGAGCGCGCCCTGCCGGAGCTGACCGCGCTGTGCGCCCGCCGGCCGCTGGACGAGCCCCTGCAGGCCCTGCGCATCAGGGCGCTGCGCGACGCGGGCCGCCCGGCGGAGGCGCTGGCCGCGTACGACGCCGTCCGGCGGGACCTGGCCGCCCGCCTGGGCACGGACCCCGGCCCGGCCCTGCGCGCCCTGCACGCCGAACTCCTCGCCCCGCCGCCGGCGCCGTGGCCGGCGCCGGGGTACGCGCCGGGGACCGCGCCGGGGCCGGGGTACGCGCCCGCGCGGGGCTCCGGGACCGCGCCAGCGCCGGGGACCGCCCCCGCACCCGCATCCGGGGACGCGCCCGCGCCCGCGCCGGGGTCCGGGACCACACCCGCGCCCGGGCCCGGGCCAGCGCTGGGGGCCTGTTCCGCACCCGCTTCCGGGCACGCGCCCGGGACCGCGCCAGCGCCGGGGACCGCCCCCGCACCCGCATCCGGGCACGCGCCCGCGCCGGGGTCCGGGACCACACCCGCGCCCGGGCCCGGGCCAGCGCTGGGGGCCTGTTCCGCACCCGCTTCCGGGCACGCGCCCGCGCCCGGGCACGCGCCCGCGCCCGGGCCCGGGCCCGGGCACGCGCCCGCGCCCGGGCCCGCGCCCGCGCCCGGGCC